>JAUYJY010000066.1 GCA_030699205.1 Candidatus Pacearchaeota archaeon | reverse complement strand
GAACTGTATTTGTCTTAGACTATTAGCGGAATAACAAAAAACTATTCAAAATATGGACAATTCTGTTGATTAGCACAATTGTTTTCAGAATTGTACAGATAGAGAATTCTGGACAAATAGTGTTCCAATTATCAGAATTATCTATATTTTGTCTTCTGCTATAATCTTTCTTTTTTTCAAGTCATACCATAAGAAAATCTAAATTCCATACATCATTCTTCCCGATTCAAATACACAACCCCATCAATCTTCTCAATCAAATTTTCCCCCGCCTGTGGATTTCCTGTGACTATTAAAATGGGATAGGAGGCGGCATATTTTTCATCAAGAGTTCTAATATAAACTGAATTTCCTCCATCAATGCTTATAAGATAATTCAGCCCCAGAAGAGTAACTGGCAAGACAAACGTCCTCCTATATCCATCACTTGCCTCATGTGCGAGTCTTATTTCGTCTTTCAAATTCAAGGCAGTATCCTGCAAAACCAAGTTTCTCTTTTCAGAAGTTTTGTCAGCAATATTAATTTGAATAGAAAAAGCCATCATTATAAAAAAGAAAAGCACAGCCCCGACTAAAATCGTAAATTCTATCGCAGACTGCCCTCTTTTAAAAATAAAAAAACTTTCCATCAACCAACCTCTGAAATCTCCACTGCATCAGATACTGCTTTAATTTCAATTCTTTTAAGACCCTTTGAAGAACTAATTGGCTGTCCCCCAACCCAAGTTATGGGAACGTTGCTGGAATAAGCGGTTATTGCTTCCCCATTATTAGTTGAAATAGTAAAGACAATCTGGTTTTCCATGATTTCTATACCTGTTATCCCACCAGGAAGATACGCGGTAATTGTTGCTTTTGAAGGGCTTCCCGAATAAAAAACGCTTTCTGCACTTGAAATAACTTTTTCAGCAAAACCCCCTAATTGATAAAACTTAATACTTTCCTTCAAACTCGTAGAATAATAAAGTGCAACACCTACAACACCTATAACTAAAAAAGTTACAAATGTAACAACAATCAAATATTCAACACTTACCTGCCCTCTCCTTTTTTCCATTTTATGAAAAGTTTATAAAACAAACTTCACTTAAATAATAAGGAAGATATTTAAATTCTTTTAAGATGGAAAAAAGAGGAACACATAGGTTTGCAAAGATTGGAATATTTTTACTAATTATAATTTCAATTTCCCATCTTTCAATACACTATTTAATATACGGAACAGGAATTCAGGGATTCGCAAAAAACGGAATCTCCGGAATTGCAGTAGGAGAAACACAGATATTTCAGGAAACACAGATTAATTCAATTAAATCAATTTTTGGAGCCCCAGGTAAATCTCTTATGATTATTCTGGTTGAATGGGTTCTTCTGGCAACATTTACTACATTCACATTAGTAAAACATAAAATTAATATAAGAAGCGAAATCGCCTCCATTGATTTAGAAAAACGCTATAAAAAGTCCCCTAATAAAACAGACCTTGATATTCTCTATGATATGTTGCAGGAAAATGAATCAATAAGCCTGTCAGCCATATCTAAAATATTTAGAGTAAATAAAGAAACTGCACTTCAATGGACAGAAACCCTTGAATCTGGAAGACTTGCTTATCTAAAATATCCAAGAATGGGAGAGCCATTATTAATGAAAGTAGGGAAAGATAGAAGATGAAAAAGAAAAAATTAAAAAACCAAAATAAAAAAAGAAAATTTAGAAAGGTTCAAAATAAGCACGTAAAGAATAAAGTAAAAAATCATATTATTAAAAAACAATCCGTTCCTCTTGAAATTAAAACCAAAGAAATAAACAAAAGAGAAGACGTCTTTCATAACCAAGAGCATGGTTCTGGAAAAGAGCAAAAACTAATTGAAAAATATGAGGTGGAAGTAGACAACAGCAAAGTAACTATTGAAATAAAAAAAACCCCATTGGGAATAGAATACCACCTGCAAGTCCCAAAAATAGATATTGCTACAACAACATTATTAAATGAAATAAGAAATGAACTAATCTCCGTGACTACAATAAGTATGAGAGAACTTACAGATACAAAACTTCTCTCAAGAATAAAAGAAAGATTCTCTAAAGACGCAAGAAAACTCCTGATAGATAAATTGCCAAGAACTTCAAAAAATACAGAGAACTTTTTAGTCGGAAAATTAATGATGGACATGCTCGGATTAGGAAATATAGAATTTCTTATTGCAGACCCAAATTTGGAAGAAATAGTAATTACTTCTGCAAAAGAAAAAATAAGAGTGTTTAGTAAAAAATATGGATGGCTAAAAACAAACATGAGAGTAGAAAAAGAAGAAGATATAATCAACTACTCAAATATTATAGCAAGAAGAGTTGGAAGGCAGATTAACATATTGAATCCATTATTAGACGCACATTTAGTAACAGGAGACAGAGTAAATGCAGTCTTATACCCCATAAACACAAAAGGAAATACAATTACAATAAGAAAATTCGCAAGAGACCCATATACAATAATTGATTTGATAAAAAATAAAACCTGCAGTCTTGACATCGCGTCCCTAATCTGGCTGGCAGTTGAATATGAAATGAATGTCATAATTTCGGGAGGAACAGCTTCGGGGAAAACAGTTTTTCTTAATGCGTGTATGCCATTCATTCCCCCAAACCAAAGAATAATAAGCATAGAAGACACGAGAGAATTAATGCTTCCAAAATTTCTTTATTGGACTC
>JAUYJY010000064.1 GCA_030699205.1 Candidatus Pacearchaeota archaeon | reverse complement strand
TTAGCGGAAGAACAAAAAACTGTTCAAAATATGGACAATTCTGTTGATTAGCACAATTGTTTTCAGAATTGTACAGATAGAGAATTCTGGACAAATAGTGTTCTAATTATCAGAATTATCTATATTTTGTCTTCTGCTATATCTGTTCTAACCCCCTTGCCCCCCATTTCCCCATTCAACAATGCCTTCTAAAAATTCCCTCGGATTATCAGTAAAGATAAAATAATTTTCTAACCTCTCCATCATCCTTCTTTCCAATTCGCTATCTGGTTCTATACGCCTCGCAAGTATTGCAGGCCATCCAGCTCTTTCTGCAATGCTCCTTGCATTTCTCGCCCGTAAAAATTCACTTGCCCCTACCCCATTCAAAGAGTGCTCTCGTCCACCCATAAGAAAAGCATAAATTCTTTTTCTGAATGCACCAGTAACATCATAAACCAAACCCCTAGCACCCCCAATTAAAAAATCGGGAATATGCCTTAAAGACACTAAAGAAGAAACAGCAAGATTTAAAGAAGTTATATAATAACTAGGAAATCCATCCCCCACTAAGTTATTCAAAAGAGCATGATACCTCGCAGAAGATTCAATAACATTTTCAAAAGCCATTTCCAAAGAAGCAATCACACGCCCAGAACTCCCCACATATTGCAAATCTCCAGCCATAGTCCTATAGTCTAAGACATTTATAATTTAAAGGTATTTGTCTTAGACTATTAGCGGAAGAACAATAATCTGTTCAAAATATGGACAATTCTGTTGATTAGCACAATTGTTTTCAGAATTGTACAGATAGAGAATTCTGGACAAATAGTGTTCCAATTATCAGAATTATCTATATTTTGTCTTCTGCTATAGCCTCATCAACATTCACATCTTCAACATCATTAGCAGTCATCTCAATGCTGTTTGTAAAACTATTATTCCTAAAATTCCCCAAAAAAACTTTTTCCATTCCCCATAAGAGATTTTTTTATTTTAAACCTTCACCCCATAAAAAAACTCAAATCCCATAAATAAACTCAAATCCCTACCCCCCTCAAAACCCAATAAACTCAAATCTTTACCAATCATCAAACTTCCCTATCCCTTAAATTCCCCCTCTCTTCTAATAACCTTCTCTCTGCCATCTCTCTCCACTCCATTTCAACATTATAATGAATACACTCCCTATAAAAATCAACAGGACACCTAGTAGATCTTCCATCAACAACCTTCAATAATATGCAATATCCAGCTAAATAATACTGACAAGAAGAATCTCCCATCTAAATTCCCCTTCCAAAAACATTAAAAATTAAATTATTTTTCATCTTAATTCCGCATTCAAATCTCATCCTTTACTCCTGCCTCTGTAACAAAAAATATTGCTTCACTATCTGGCAAATCAGGAGAATCAATCATCTTTGCAACTCTGCTTCCCTGCTTTCCTCTTCTTAAATAAATTCTCACCTTCGCCGCATGACCAACAATATTCCCTCCCACATGCGTCGTAGGATCTCCAAACATCATCGCAGGATTTGAAATAACTTGATTAGTAACATAAATCGCAACCTTATGCTGTTCCGCCAACCGAGTAAGCTGATGAAGATATTTATTTAATTTCTGCTGTCTATCCGCTAATTGTCCCCTCCCTGAAAATTCTGCCCTGAAATGTGCAGTCAATGAATCTACTATAACTAATTTTATAGGTTCATTTTTTTCTTTAATAAGTTCTGTAATTTTATCCAAAAGTAAAATCTGATGGTCTGCATTAAAAGCTCTCGCAACCAAAATATTTTTCAAAACTTTTTCAGGATTGGCTTCAAATCCCTCTGCAATTTGCCTTATTCTGGAAGGAGAAAAAGTCCCTTCAGTATCGATAAAAACTGCCTTTCCATTCAAACCGCCTTGTTCTTTAGGCAATTGAACATTAACAGCAAGAGAAAAAGCTAACTGAGAATTATGCATCATCGTAGGCATGTTTCCTCCAACAAAAGAATGTCCTTCAGGAACCACAAAATCATACACATAATCATCATAGTCCACAACTTCAATAGACTCAACAACATCCCAACTAAAGATTCTTATCTCCGCTATAATTTCCAAAGCCAGACAAATCGTATCAACCCTGACCTTCAATTCATTTATTATTAAATTTCTTAGAATATCAATCTTGTTTCTTGGAATTTCTCTAAGATAGTAATTCCTCATTGTAGACTTCCTCACACCCATATTTTCAGCTAATGTATTAAACGCAAAGGGTAGTTTGGGATAAATTTGTTTAAGTAAATCGATAGAAAAGTTTAAAGATTCTAAATCCTTAATCATCTTAATAAATTCACTCTTTTGTTCAAAAAATATCTTTTCAATTGAATCTAAAGTTTTTTCGTTTATAACCTCGGCCATAGATCTGTTTGTAAGATTTTGATAAGCAGTAATTGGACTATTCACTTTCCCAACAACTTTCCTTAAATTGCCCCGATTACCTCCTAAACTTTCTTTATACAAATCAGCTATAAGAGAAACTATTTTTCTTGGGTATCCATAAAGGCTACTTTTGCTAACACCTTCGAATTTTTTAATCTTCGTTTTTATGTCCTTGAGTTTCTCCCTATCTTCCCCGCAAATTCTTACAACTTTAAATTTCTCTCCCCTATTTCCTGCGGTTCTTTCCCCCATGGTAGAACTTATCCCCAACCTAAGCAATAAGTAAGTAATTTGAGTCGCAAGTTTCCTGCTCTTTGTTGTAACTGAAATATTCTTTGAAACCTCTGCATCACCATCAAAATAACCCCCCAAGAAAGAAGAAACAACACTTCTATTAGATAAAAATATCCCCTCTGGAACAAATTTGGTGGAAGAATCACTCTTGTCAAGACCATCCATGATTACTCTCGTGCTATTCCTGAATTGTATAATATACAAAGGAATTCTCCCTTCAATAATTCTCTTTCTCACGGTCGGAACATACCCAAACTTCCTTGAAATATAACTGCAAAGCCAATCTTTTATGCCCTCCTCGGCAATTGTGATAGAAAAGGGGTTTTTAGTTCCCTCTGCAGTAAACAATCCCAAAAAATAAGCGTCATCTTCATCATAAACTTTTTCTGTGGTTAAGTTAATCTCCCTCGGACAAGCAATTGGGTCCCCCCTTTTCAATAAAAAAGTCTTCTTCCAATTAATCCCGCCTTCAAAACTTAATAATTGATGGTTTCCAGTGATCTTCAAAACTCTCCCACGCTTAGTCTTAACAACAAAAATCTTCTTTACTTTCTCTTTGTAAAGATTGCTTGCATTAACAACATTCAATATTCCATTATGCCATGCCAAAACTTTTACGGTTGAAACAGGCACAACCAAACCATCTTCAAACCCCGTTTCTCCGTTTAAATTCTTATATTTATTATAAGTTTCCTCAATTGATTCTACATGCATTCTTGTGTCATTAAAATAAGAAACATCAGTGTCCTTGCTTAAACATTTTCCACTCGAAAAAGCTCCATATGCTTCGGTTAAAGCACCTCCTTCAATCCCCCTTCCACCCAAAAGCCCGTCTAAATTCTTGCTCCCTGTCGTAATATATCCTATATTCTCCCTGCTCTTCGCAAATTCAGCCCCGTCCATAAATCCAAGACTCATCATACCTCTTGCCGCCTGAATTGCTTTTCTCGCAACCGCCTCCCCCAAACCAGCCAATTCAGAAAGTGCAGAAGGGCTCATAACAGCAACACCCATCAAATCATAAATTCCCGCAGCCTCAAGCTTCGCAACAGTCCCGGGCCCAATTCCAGGAATATCCGTCAACTTAGCTTCTTCCACCTCGCCAGTATTTTCCTTTTCTTCCTTCTTCGCCATAATCTATTCCAAACAGCCCAATATATAAAGATTTCAGCACTAAAACATACAAGTCAATCAACCGCAAACTCATCCATTTCTTAAAACCAAGTTTTATTTTAAACACTCCAAATCAGAATATCACAAACTCTCTGTATTCACCACGACTTGAAAGCCTGCGTCTGTTTCAAAGCCATTCAGTTTCACAGAACAAAAAATAAAAATCCTTAAAAAAACCCCCCCGCAATATAGTGAACGCATTTAATTTGAGTATGTATTTATACATTTACTAACCAGCAGAAACTCAAAATCATTTAATTCTCCATATAACTCACATTCCACTCCCCAAATAATTTCTAAAAGCAGAAAGAAATTAAAGAAAATAAGTCAATGCAAAAATCAAATCTAAAACAGCAAAAATCATAAACACAGTTTCTTCCATCGCTCCCCCAACTTCAATCTTCCCCTTTGAAACTGCCTTCAAAGGCCAGAAAGGCCTAATCCCTTCAACCGTCCAAGCATCGGCAAGTAAATGCAATGCATATCCTAAAAAGAAAGGAAAAGCCAATAATGGCCAATAAAATGCAAGAAACAAAGTTATTATCAAACAAAAAGTAAAGCTATGTATCAAATCCCTATGAATAAAAGTTTTCAATGGCCTAAAAAGAAACGCCCCTTTTGAATTAAAAATAAACTTATCAATATTAGGAAGAACAGTGGCAATTAAAAAAACAACCACAAAAATCCATTTATGAACTACATGTTTCAAAAAAATAATCATCGTTAAAATTCCTATGGCTATATGTGTTTTGTTTAACATTTTATTTTAAAGGCATTCTAAATTTTAAATCTACTGGTTCAAAACAGCTACGAAATTAGAAGGTGCTTCAGGTCCTTGTCCTGCCTGCAATGCACCCAAATCTTCCCAAACTTTCCAGGAATCACTCCCCCTTACAACCCATGCCTCCTGTAAATTCGCAAGCAACATATCTCTTTCTCCCTGACTTGAAATAGTTAAAATGGGAACTTCTCCAACAAACTTCGAAAAAGAAACATGCTGTTGATCCCAAAAATTAAGAAATCTAACATAAACATTCCCCAAAGAATCTATTTCAATTCCCTCATCTGTAGACCTCGGATACCCTCCATAATTCAAATCATACGTATGCTCCAAAGCAGGATTAAATGGTCCCGGACTCACATATCTCAAAATACTCCCTAATGCGGGAGAACTTACTTGCACCACTTCAGGATAAGCGTGTTGTAAAACATCCACTCCAGAAAAAGAAGAAATCTTAAAAACAAAATCATTATCCCTCACAATACCATCGGTAATTTCAGGATGATTCAAAGCATATTTCACAGATTCAGAACTTGCAAAAGAATTCATATCTGCAACTAAATTTCCCGATTTTGCATCATATACCAAAGCACCATCAACAACATAAGGCCCTCCGGAAAGCCCATCCAATCTTCCAAGTGCAAGAGAGTCCGGATCTATATTCCCGCAAGTGCAAGTAGTTGTAGTTGGATTTGTAGCACAAACATTTGCACTACATTTAACAATTCCCAAATCTCCTCGTGAACCAGCCCATGCAGGACTTAATGCAACATTCCCATTAATATCCACATTAATTTGTGCAGAAACCAAAACACCATTATCATCCATAACTAAAAGTCTGTAATCTGGCTCTTCATAAGTCCCTGCATTAAATGCAAGAGAACTATCAGTGTGTTTTCCAGTAACATAATTCCAATCCATCAGATACTCCTGTCCCGAAGAAACCAAATCAGGATGAGTATAGGGCACCCTCAAACCATTTAAATCAAGCCAACTTGCAACCTTAGTCATATCAAAAACTCTATGAATATCATTAGTCAAAAGATAATCTTCGCAGTTTCCAGTATTGATTCCATTTTCATCAACTCTGCAAAATTCATACATTGAAACTCCATTTGACCTCACAGCACATCCCTGACAGGAAATAAAATCAGGAGTAATAATCTCCCCAATTCCCGAAGTAAAACTGATAATTCCATTTAAATCAACTGTAATTGTATTCCTCTGCATATATAATAAATTTCTATCTCCTACAAAAACAAACCCAGATTCTCCTGGATTAACAACAACATCTCCCCACGTCCACATTCCAACAGGTGCGTTTGCAGGCAAAACTGCAGAATTAAACTGCACACTGGCTATTTTCTGCCCCATATTATAATTTGCATCGTCAAACATTGAGTATACACTTAAAAATTTATGATGATACCATGCAGGACAATTTACAATTCCGCAAGCAAAATCATCTAAAACAACTGCAACATACTTATTCTCTCCAACTCTCACAACATGGGGTCCATCCCCCCTCCAAGACAAAGTTCCGAGCCCATCATCAAAAATCAATTCAGTCCCATCATCATCAATATAACCCCACCTTTCTCCATTTGAATAAACCAACTCCATTTTATTATCTCCATCAAAATCCCATGCAAACCCTCCAGCACCATCAAAAGCATAAACATTTCCAGAAACAAACTGCTCTGTGGTAAAAGATTCACTTCCTGTTGAAATACTATACATCTGCTCTAATGTAGTTGTCCCCACAGCCGGAATAGGAGGAGATTCAAAAACATTAAGCCCATAAAAAGACCCAATGAAAATCACTGCAAAAATAAAAACAGCAAATCCAACTAAATATTTATTCTCTTTTTTCATATCATTATTCAAATTTCAAAGTTTATTAATCTTTAAAGTATTTAAAAATTTAGAAAATCAAATTTAAAAAATATAATCAACAGCACAAACCTCAATAACTCAATTATTTTTTATTATTTTAATTTAATCAATTTAGTCATCACCATTACTAATAGAATTATTTTTTATTATTTTAATTTAATCCATTCAATCAACACCAATAGAACTAATCGCATTAGGTTCAGAATTCTGGTTAATCATTGCAGTATCATCGGGAGAACAATACAACGTCCAAGTAACACTGCAATCTATCGAACAATACAAATGTAATTTCCTAATTTTATTAATCTCGCGCTCACTATGAGGTTCCCACCTACATTCATAATCCCCCATAGACCCATATCTTGGTTTACTTGATTCCGTGCCTCTTGAAGGATGGCACCCCTTATCACACTGCGGAGGACTATTTGCCCATAAAGCCTCTGCTTTTTTAACAGCTTTATCCCCGCACTTTTCTCTCGAATTAATTATCTGGGCTTCTTGAAATTTAATCTTTTCCAAATCTCCTTCCAATAAAGTAATTACCTCAACTAGTTCTCCATCAACAATCCTCCACTCTGCTTTGACAGGATAAGTATCATAGCTTAATCCAGACACTGTCTCCGTAGATTCTTGCTTTTTATTTTCACAGGCAGGTTGAAACAAAACTCCTTGCTCTCCCACCTTATTAAAAAAAACCCCATATGCCCCCGCAATTATCAATATCACAATTGCTAAACCTATCAACCTCTTTTCAATCATAAACACCCTAACAATCAAGAGTATTAAAAATTATCTTAATTTGATCTCAATAAACTTCTTACTCGCCTTGCAAAAAACCTCGCAACCATTTGAATTAACTAAAAGAGTATCCTCAACTCTAATCCCAAATTCTTTCTTTCCTTTCTTGATGTAAATTCCTGGCTCAATCGTAATCACCTGTCCTTCTTTCAAAACATCAGGGCTCCAAGGAGAAACCCTTGGTTTTTCATGAACCTTCTTCCCCACGCCGTGTCCCAGGGCATGTTTAAAATACTGCGCCTTTTCTTTCAACAAAGTTCTTGAATAAATATCCAACTCACAACAAAAAACCCCTTCCCTAACTTTCTTAATGCATTTCTCCTGACAACTCAAAACTAAATTATAAAGTTTCTTCTCTTCTTCTCCCGCCTTCCCGATAAATATAGTCCGAGTCATATCAGAACACCAACCATTGAATTTACATCCAAAATCCAAAACAAGAAATCCAGAAGAAAACCTCTTATCTCTCGGTTTAGCGTGAATAACCGAATTATTATTCGCCACAATAGGCCTATAAGCCCTCCCCGCTCCTTCCTGCCTAAATCTTTTCAAAATATATTTTTCCAAATCTCTTTCAGTTTTAAATCTAAAATTCCTTGTGATTTCTAAAAAAATCTTATCATTAATCTCGCACGCTTTTCTTATGCTTTGAACTTTATTCATAAAACTAAATGGATTTTTTTATTTTAAACCTTCGCCTCATAAAATATCTAAAAATCATTTAAGCAACTCTACCAGCCCTAAATCTCTCAAGCCAATGAGGCACCTCAGGTGCTACCCCGACCAACTGGGCATAATCAAAATCAAGCCTATTGCTGCTCCCGACCTGAGACCCGACCTCAAGCCTGCCCACATACAACGCCCCTTCTTGAGCAACATCAGATAAAATAGGTGTATATAATCCCATCATCTTCTTAAAAGAATACAACCTTTTCCCTTCAAAGAACATTTTATCAACAACAGCATCTCTAAAACTTTCATTCCCCCCAAGAATTTCAAGCAAAGCAGAATTCTCTAATGCTTCACCCTCTCTCATATCTCTTCTAACAATAACTCCATTTTCTCCCTCAATAAACTCAACACCCAGAACATCGTCATAAGAACTATGTAGAATAAAACCGTGAGGAGTAAGAATAGTTTTAGGAGTTATCCCTAATAAAGATTCAGAGTTTCTTCTTAGTTTAAACCTAACATCCCCATAAGCTCCGATTGGAGGAACTACAACCCCCATATCCGTAAAAAAATGAAGATTCATCCAATTAGAATTTTCAGGACCAATTTTTCTTTCAAAAATATCTCCTGGTTCTGCAGGCCTCCATCCCCATATTCCAATAATCTCAGGCATCTGCCAAGCATAGGTTACAATACCTTTCTCTTCATCTCGGAAAGACCGATAATGAACTGGCTCATTCAGATCTAAATTCATATTTTTCAAACAAATTTAAAGTATAAAAATCTTTCGTTAGATACTACTAAAAAATTAAAACTCAAACTTTCGTTTCCAGCCCAAAAAATTAATGCACCTTTCAAACTCTGGCTTCCAATTCCTTAATAACCTCATCAACATTCACATCTTCAACATCATTAGCAGTCATCTCAATGCTGTTTGTAAAACTATTATTCCTAAAATTCCCCAAAAAAACTTTTTCCATTCCCAATAATGCTTCTCTTTTTCCATTAAACTTTTCCAAATCAAAAAGTTCCTCATCGGTAACATTAACAATCTTCTTAATGGTCTCTCCAAACAAAACCGTCCTCATCGTCTCTGTTCCGTCATCTAAAACTAAATTTAATAAAACTCCTTTTTCTCCTTCTTTCTTCTTTGAATCAAAATACCGAGGTTCAAAACTCTGCACTACAACTGCACGAACCTTCAACCTATCTCCCGCCTTAACCCCATTAAATGTTCCAAGAGACAAAGCCACTTCAGTTTTAATATCTTCCAATTTTTCCTTGCTTTTCTTTATATTTGAAAATCCGGATAAATGCAATTCTCCGTTCCTAACATTAGCTCCAGAAATTTCAACAACATCCCCTTCTTTTAAAGAACCCTTTTCAATTAAAGAAATATGATTAACGTCCCATAATGCAGTTCTAATGCTCGAAGTCTTATCCCCCAAATAAAAACTGACAACCTTTCCTTCTCTTCCATTTTTATTAAACTCCCTTACTGGAAAAATCTTTGTAATCTTTCCGAGAACATTCGCCTTCCTCATCCCATCATTTAAATCTGAAATATCGCATAATTCATTGTCAAAACTAATTCCCAATTCCGCCGCAACTATCTGTGCAGCACCCTCTTTAGAAATTAATCCGGAAAGCTTAGTCCTTTTCGCAGAAATCTTCTCTTCTACTTCTTCAATCTTCAATCCGGAAATCCTCGCAATCTTCCCAATAATTTTATCATAACTTTCCATTTTTATCTCCCTTTACCAAATCCTCAAAACATCTCCATTTAAAAGAATTGCTATAAAACACCCTATAAGTTAGACAATTCTAATAAAACAGGACAATGATCACTCCCCATAACATCTTTTAATATCTGACTTTCTTTTATATTCCCTAAAAGCTCCTTGCTCGCAAGAAAATAATCAATCCTCCAACCAATGTCCCTCTCCCTCGCATTAAACATATAACTCCACCAAGTATAATTCCCCTCTTCCTTGCAAAACTCCCTAAAAACATCAACAAATCCATTTTTTAAATAATTATCAAAAGAATCTCTTTCCTGCATTGTAAATCCCGCATTCATCTCATTCTGTTTTGGGTTTTTCAAATCTATTTCCTTATGTGCTACGTTCAAATCCCCGCAAACAATAACTTTCTTTTTTTCTTCTAAATTTTTCAGAAAATTAAAAAATCTCTTATCCCATTCCAGCCGATACACAAGTCGGGTTAGCCCCCTCTGCGAATTCGGAGTGTAAACATTTACAAGATAAAAATCTTCAAACTCCAATAAAATCACCCTTCCCTCTTCATCATCCATCAACTCCTTCCCATACCCCACACTTAATGGTTTTATCTTGCTAAAAACAGCAGTCCCTGAATACCCTTTTTTCTCAGCAGAATTCCAAAAATGATTCTCATAATTTTCAAGAATTTCGTCAACCTGCTCCCTATGTGCTTTTATTTCCTGCAAACATAAAATATCCGGCTCTTCCCTCCCCACAAAATCCAAAAACCCCTTCCCCAAAACAGCCCTCAAACCATTCACATTCCACGAAATTATCTTCATTTCTCTTCTTAAAGTATATTCTTTAAAAATATTCCCCTTATGCAAAAAAACATTCAATTCAAACCTGCACAAAACGAAATTTATATAATAAAAATTATGCACAAAATTGATGTATTAACGTATTTTAAGAGATTAATTATCAATAATGATAGAGTTCACATAAAATATTAATATATATCCTAACTGGGCAAAGGGTATCTACTTAAGGCGTCTGAAGTTGCTCGTCGCTGTTGAAAAAGTATTAAATTATTGTTATCGTCGCTGAGATTCAGAAAGCTAAACAAACATAAAAATCCACACATTTAAAAACATCCCTTACAAAAAACTTTTATGACAGGAATAGTCGCAGTAATAGTAAAAATAATGCCCACCTCACCAGAAACAGATTTGGAAAAAATAAAAAAAGATTCTCAAAAACTTATGGAATCAGAAGGTGCACAAAACTTCTCTTTTGAAGAAAAACCAATAGCCTTCGGGCTAAAAGCCGTCTTTCTCAAAATGGCTTGGCCAGAAGAAAAATCCACAGAAATTATAGAATCCAAACTCGCAGAAATTGAAAACGTTTCGTCCATAACAATTGAAGATTATCGCAGAGCGTTTGGATAACCACTGAGAAATTTATTTAAATAAGAAAATTCCTTAGATTTTTCAAAAAATATATTTTCCAATTCTTTTTTTAATTTCTCCTGAATTGTAGACTTTAAAGCTTTAGGGGATTCCAAAATATAGGAGTTAACTTCATCGTCTAAAACCTCTTGAGTATAATCAAGCCAAGACATCAACTCTGCCCTAATGTCCTTCGTGTCGTGCCCAGATAACACTTTCAAAACCTTTTTCCTATAATCTTGAAAAAGATAAAAGAAAGCATGAGAGAATTCATGAGCGATTACTTCTTTGGAAGCATCCTCCAACAAGCCAACTACATAAAAATCTCCTTTAAGATGCTTCAATAAAGAACGCAAATTTTTTTCATATCCCGACAAATATTTAAAAGATCCATCAAATAAAGGATTTAAAGCATAAGAGGGTAAATTAAAAGCAGTCCAAACCCTACAATAATCAAACTTCCCCCTATTATTCTTCTTATACCACTCCTTAAACTCGGATAAAGAAAAAGTTTTACCCTTAAATTCAGAAGACTCATAACGTTCCTGCACCCTAAGAAATGCAAGCCCCAACTCTTTTTTATTTCTAGATGTTATTAGATAAATTCCGCCCCCAATCTCTTTCAGCCTCATAAAAAAATGATAAATCATAAATATAAATACCTTTCCTAAAAGCACAATAATTCTTATTAACCTATAAAATAAAAAATCACAAACAAATTTATTGTAAAAAATCGCAAGCCCTGAATTTTGTTTTAATTTTATAATTGCCATAAAAAATCTCCAATCCATTAATAAGTATTACAATATGTAATCGGACAAATTACAAATTTTATCATCCTAAAAACCCCTGATTAAGTTATTATTATTTATTAATCTTATTTGATTATTATAATCTTGAAAAAGATAAAAATAGTTAATCCATTTTTTTACTATAGTCTAAGACATTTATAATTGAAAGGTATTTGTCTTAGACTATTAGCGGAAGAACAAAAAACTGTTCAAAATATGGACAATTCTGTTGATTAGCACAATTGTTTTCAGAATTGTACAGATAGAGAATTCTG
>JAUYJY010000060.1 GCA_030699205.1 Candidatus Pacearchaeota archaeon | reverse complement strand
AGATATAAAATCCACTGGTTTTTATAGAAACAAAGCAAAAAATATTATAAATTGTGCAAAGATTATAAAAGAAAAATATAAAGGGAAAATACCGTCGTCAATGGAAGATTTACTAAAACTGCCTGGCATTGCAAGAAAGAGCGCAAACATAATACTTTATTTATCAACGCGGAAGATTGAAGGAGTAGCAGTTGATACTCATGTTAAAAGGTTGTCAAAAATACTTGGGTTAACTAGTAATGTTGACCCAGTTAAAATCGAAAAAGACCTTATGCAAATTTTACCTAAAGAAGAATGGATGGACTTTTCATTTAGATTAGTAGATTATGGTAGAAAATATTGTTCAGCCCGAAATCATGATCACCAAAATTGTCCCCTTACAAAATTAGTTTCTTAATCTTCGAATGACAGCACGTACAACTCCAAAAATATTCATTTCTTGAAGCGGAAAAAATGGGGGATATTTAGGATTAGCTGCTTCAAGATAATATCTTTGATTTCTGTTATTTTTTCTTAAAATTTTTAATGTCCATTCTTTATCAATTTCTGCAAGTACAATATCTCCAGGAAATGCTTTATTTCCTTTACCAACAACTACCAAGTCGCCATCCATAATTCCTTCGCCGATTAAAGAATCTCCACGGACTGTAAATAAAAATGAAGAAATAGGGTCTTCTATAAGGTATTCGTCAAGAGTTAGGTATTTTCTATCCTCATCTGCAATAATAGGAAATCCAGCAGGTACTGTTCCAAGGATTGGTAGCGCAAAAAACTTTGAAGTAGGGGACAATGCCTTACCAACCTTTCTTATAAACCCAAAGTCAATAAGTTTTGTGATTGTTTTAAAAACAGAATTCTTTGAAGATACTGAAAATAGACTTAGCATCTCCTCATAAGTTGGAAGTTTGCGATATTTTCTGAAATATCTTTTTAGTTTATTAAGTCTTTCTTTGATCATATTAGTAGGTGAATGATTGTTCACCAGTATAATATAATATTGTTGACTTTGTCAACAATATTATAAATTGACCTAATTAACCTAATTATTCTAATTAACCTAAATAATTAACAATAACCAAATGCCAATTGTTCCAAACGTCATTCCAAACTTGATTTGGAATCCGCCGTAAACCAGATCCTCAATCGAGTTGAGGATGACATTGGCTTGGGAATTGCTACTTGGATATTGGAGCTTGATTAGATCAATTAGTGCAATTAGAAATTAGAAATTTATATTGTTTAGTATCTTTCATTATGGAGTTCGATTTCTCCTTCGTCAATAGTTATATATTGCCCAATACCATGTTTAATTATTCCGCTATTTATAAAATGATTTTTTTCATCAAATTCCATAAAATGAGAATGACCACAAACTAAAAATTCATTATTTTTAAGTTTCTTTGCTAATTTCTCAATCATTTTTTCATTGAATCTTTTATACAAAATCCCAACACCTTTAATTCCTAAAAGTGAAAATGCATATCTCTCTAAGTAATATAAAAATTTATTAATAATTCGAGGCATTCTTTTGAAGTATTTATCCCATAAAGGAACTATCCTGTCACCATGCTCTAAATAGAACGTTTTATCTCCTGATTTAATTGTGAGTTTTTGAAGTTGCTTGACTGAAAATTCTTTGACCTTTTTATTTGAATATTCTTTTTTATCATGATTGCCGTATAAATAAATAGTCTTTTTAGCAATTAATAATTTAAATAAATTTTTCCATTTAGAATTAATAAATTCTTCAATAGTAAAATCATAACCTTCCCAAAAGTCACCATTTATAATAACTCGATCAGAATTATTTATAATATTTTTAAGAAATTTAAATTTTTTATTGTCGAAAGTGTTGCTTAAATGAGAGTCTGAAAAAAATAGATATTTCATTGTCTAATACTTTTTATCAGCAAGTGATTGTATTATATTTTGAGGAACTTCTTCATAGTGTGAAGGTTCCATATATGTTATACCGCGGCCTTCTGTAAGAGATCTAAGTATTGTGACATATCCGGAAAGTTCGGCAAGTGGAACATAAGATTTAATAATAGTACTTTTACCTCGAGCTTCTGTACCTAATATTTTCCCCCTTTTGCTTGATATATCACCAATAGTGACACCCATATATTCTTCAGGCACTGTTACTTCAAGTTTCATAATAGGCTCAAGTAGAGTAATACCTGCTCTTTTTGCTCCTTCCTGAAGAGCCATAGAACCAGCAATTTTAAATGCTATATCTGATGAATCAACGTCATGAAAGCTTCCATCGTATAAAGTTACCTGCATGTCTGTCATTGGATAACCAAGAAGTACTCCCTTTTCCATTGCTTCTTTAACACCTTTTTCAACTGATGGAATAAATTCTCCAGGAATTGCACCACCTTTTATTCCATTTACAAATTTAAATCCTTCATCTCTACCTAATGGTTCAAGTCGAAGCAAACAATGTCCATATTGACCTCTTCCTCCAGATTGTTTTATATATTTTCCTTCTGCTTCTGCAAGTTTTGAAATTGTTTCTTTATAGGCAACTTGAGGTTTGCCTATATTTGCATCCATTCCCATTTCTGTTTTCATCCTATCAACTAAGATCTCAAGATGAAGTTCTCCCATTCCCGATATAATTGTTTGGTTTGTCTCTGGATCAACTTTAACTCTAAAAGTTGGATCCTCTTCGGAAAGTCTCTGTAGAGAATATGATAATTTTTCTTGGTCGGCTTTTGTTTTTGGTTCAATAGAAAGTGATATAACTGGTTCTGGAAATGTTATTTGTTCAAGAAGGATTGGATTGTTTTGGTCAGATAAAGAATCACCTGTTGAAGTTTCTTTTGGTCCAACTAACACTACAATCTCTCCAGCATAAGCCTTGTCTATTTCTTCTCTTTGATTTGCATGCATAAGAAGTAATCGACTAACTCTTTCCTGTTTCTTTTTTGTTACATTATAAAGATAGGTACCTGATTGCAATTCTCCGGAATAAATTCTTGCATATGTAATTTTTCCAACGTGTGGATCAAGTTGAATTTTGAATGCAAGAGCTGAAAATTTTTCAGTTGAAATCAATTTTCTGATTTCCTCTTTTTGCGTATTTGGATTGATACCTTTTATTTCAACAAGATCTTTTGGAGAGGGAAGATAATCAACAATTGCGTCAAGTACAGGTTGTACACCTTTATTTCTAAGTGATGTGCCACAATATACAGGGATTATTTTATAAGAAATTGTTGCTGCACGAAGAGCTGCTTTTAATTCCTCATTAGTAATTTCTTCCTGATTTAAAAACTTTTCAAGTAATCTATCATCTGTTTCTGCAACTTTTTCTATTAATATATCTCTATATTTAGAAACAATAGCTTTCATATCTTCTGGAATTTCATCTGTCTCTGTATATTTAATACCTTCTGGATCTTGATCCCAAATCAAAGCTTTTTTAGTAATTAAGTCAATTACTCCTTTGAAAGTATCTTCTTTTCCAATAGGAAATGTCATAATAACAGGGTTTGCACCAAGCCTGTCTTTAATTTCCGACACAGTGCCTTCAAAATTAGCTCCGAGCTTGTCCATTTTATTTATAAAACAAACACGCGGAACTTTATATTTGTCAGCTTGCCTCCAAACTGTTTCTGACTGACTTTGTACTCCTTCTTCTGCATCAAAAACAACTACGCCACCATCCAAAACTCGAAGTGATCTTTCAACTTCTGCTGTAAAATCAACGTGACCGGGAGTATCTATAATATTAATTCTTACGTCTTTCCAAAATGTTGTTGTTGCGGCAGACACAATCGTTATACCTCTTTCTCTCTC
>JAUYJY010000057.1 GCA_030699205.1 Candidatus Pacearchaeota archaeon | reverse complement strand
ACAGGATATGTTGCATTCCAATTCTAATTGAGACGCCAACCTCTTTTTTATTAATTCTTCAAAATTAAAAATTTTGACTATATTTTAGCTCGCCCGCTTATTGCACTAAATATCACGATTAAGGAAAGTTAATTTCTCCCGTGAGCTTTAACGAGCTGGATGAGAAATTAATTTGGGAAAATTCTGCAAGGATTTTCTCTTTAATCAATGTTATGTCTGGGGGTGAGCGTAGCGAAAGGCTGCAAGCCGTCCCCGAGCACCGCAACGAAGTGAGGAGCGCAGAGTTAAAATCACTTTTCAGGGTGGGCATCGTATAAGAGAAGTTGTTGCGATATTTTTGCTTCTTTTTTTGAAAAAGAAGGTTTTTCTGAGAGTCGAAATGTTTATATATAAGTTCATATATAAGATAATATAAAAACATATAAAATGAGCCAAATAATTCACTATCCAAGCTTGAAAACCATGTTAATGGTAGAGAAAATACTGAAAAACGCAGATACCATGCTTAGTCGCGAAGAGCTAAAAAGAAGATTGCCAAATAAAATAATGCATCAAACACTTAATCTTATTCTAAAATATATGGAAAACAGAGGATTGATAATGGACAGTCACAGAGGAATACTTTGGATTTATAACCCAAGTCCAAAAATGAGAAAAGCAATTGAGAAAGGGAGAGAGTTTTAAGGGAAAATGGGAATTTATCTGGGAAAAATTTAGATTTTGTGATTTTTAAGGAGATTTATTTTGAGATTGAGTTTATTATGAGACGGCCTCCGCTGTTCAACGACCCGAGCTGTAGGCGAGAATGCAATGTGGCAAGCGAGATTAATTTTAGACTAATTTTAAGGGCGGGATAACACGAGTTTAGTAAAGTTATTAAATAACCATTTATATTCTTATTATATGGAAAAAGATTTGAAATTTGCCATATTAAAATCAAGCAAAGAAATTCCAAACAAAATTGAAAATTGGATTTTCGAAGCTTATGAGAAGAATAAAAAAATCTTTGGCAGAACTCCGAGCAAAAAATTTAAGATAGTTATATGCAATGCAGAAAAAGAATGGAAAGAAGAATCCAAATATTATTATTTTTCATTTGGCGCAGGGACTGTTTTAAGAGATGGTACTTTTGTCGCAAAGGAACAGAAATTTCTTAAAAGAAGCGACAAAAATTATAAAATTCTTCTTGACCATGAGATGAATCATGTATTTTTTGCTCTTTTTTATGGGATTACAAAACCGACATGGATTCATGAAGGGCTAGCAAATTTTGTTGGGGGATGCCCCTTACCAAAAAAAGAAACCTTAAAGGAAATAAAAACAAAAAAGATAAATCATAAAATATTGCAATATAGATATTTATATAGAAATTACCCAAATAAGGAAACTGTAAGATTAAATTATTCTATATGGGGATATTTTATAGAATTTGTATCTGACAACAATTCAAGAGTAATTATTTCCTTCATGAATGATTTTATTAAGAGACCTAACAAGGCAAATTATAATAAAATGTTTCTTAAATATTTTGGAGAAAATCCAAAAAGCAAATTTCAAAGTTTTGTTAAATGGTTAAATAAGTAACTCGTGCTCTTTTGGGTGGGAATTCTATAACTAAAATTAATCTCGTGTAGAGTTTTTTGCGTAGCAAAAAATTTCGTTGAACATATGCAATTTAACGAAGTCCGACTAAGTCGGATTTGAGTGGAGGCGAGGAGCCACAGCATCGCAAGGCGGAATCTTTAAATCGCTGTTATGCTCTTTTTTCGTAGAAAAAATCGAGATTTTCGAAGAAAATCGGAGGAGTAAAATTTCCGTTTTGTATAAATTTATACAAAGCAGACTATCTTTTTTAGAGTTGGGGGCTCCCTACTATCTCGTAAGGTATTTATAGATTAAAAGAATTATTGAATTAGAATGAAAAAGAGAAGAGCCAAAGAAGTTTTTGAATCTGCAGATAGGACAAGAGAACATGCTTATGTTATCTTTCCTGGTGAAGAAATGATAGAAGTTACTTTAGAAGGAAGCAATACAGAAAAAGAAGTAAAATTTGATTTTTCTAAGATTAGAAAATTATATGATGAAAGAAAAAGAACATATGTTACCGCGCATGAACATCCAATGAAAACAGAAGAACATACAGGTTATTTGACTGTTCCTTCTATTGCAGATGTGAGAGGATTTTTATTAGATGATTTTGCTCGTATGGAAGTTATTGCGCAAAGGAACTCAGAAACAGGAAAAATTGAGGGATATTTTTGCTTGAGAAAAACCAGAGCAACACCAAAAGTAGGATATAGTCCTATGTATAAAGATGAAATTGATAGGAGCAACCCCGAACTAAGAGAACGTGCGCAAGAGATAGGAAAAGCTACTGCAAAGTATGAAAGATGTGTAGAAAAAAATCAGATTAGGAAAGGGATTGATGAATTATCCCAACAATTTCATTTAAAATACAGGTTTGTACCTGCAGTAGGTTACAAACTTGATGAAAGATTGACTAATTTTTATCGTCCAGAAGAGAGAGAAGCAAAAGAAAAGAAAATTAGGGAAGAATTTGAAAAGAGTTTGAGGAAGCAAGATGGCGGATTAGATAGGTTACTTGACAGGTATCATTTTGGCAAGGAATTTGTCTTGTTAATTAGTCTAATGATTTTTGGCTCTTCGTTCTTTTTTCTTGGTTCTGGCGTTACTGGAAATGTGGTTGGTAATTTAAACAATAATTCTGGAAATCATGTAGGGATTATACTTTTTTTAATTGGTTTAGTAGGAATAGTAGGGTATTTTAAGAGAAAATAAAAATGTCTTTTCACACGTAAGTATGAGGTGGGAGCCCCCAACTTGTTCTTAAAAGAAACGAAAATTTTATTGCGTATAACATCGGAATTTAACGAAGTCGCCGAAGGCGATTTGGGTGGAGAAACCTGCAAGGTTTCGGAACCGTTAAATTCCTCAGCCCGTCCCATAATTAGTAAAATATAAATACTCATTTGTCCTCGATAAGATAACTAAACAT
>JAUYJY010000053.1 GCA_030699205.1 Candidatus Pacearchaeota archaeon | reverse complement strand
TATAGATAATTCTGATAATTGGAACACTATTTGTCCAGAATTCTCTATCTGTACAATTCTGAAAATAATTGTGCTAATCAACAGAATTGTCCATATTTTGAACAGTTTTTTGTTCTTCCGCTAATAGTCTAAGACAAATACATTTCAATTATAAATGTCTTAGACTATATATGGAAATTAAATGCCCTGCCCATCTTTCAAACTTTCCCAATGTAAATTATAAGATTATCTGAAATTTTACGAATTGAAAATCTAATAAACTATCCCAAGCCATAGAAAAAACAAACAACAATTCTTTTATATACTAAAATACTCCTTCAGAAAGAGACCAAAGATTGTTAAAGAAAACCTTGCGTCTTTAAAGCATATGGCGGTTGTAGTTCAACGGTTAGAACGTGCGGTTGTGGTCCGTAAAACGGGAGTTCGATTCTCCCCTTCCGCTTTTTATAATTTAAAAGTAAAAGACAATTTAGACACAAATTCTAAAAATAGTCAAATCCGAACATAAATTTAAATAATAATTTTTCCTTAGTTTTGAATGAAAGAAAATAAAAAATCAAATACTATTGATTTTTTTATCAAATTTCCATGGGAAAAAATAATAATTTGGGCAATAATATTTGTGATATTTATAACTTCACTCCAGTTTTTTGGAGAAGATAAACCTGGACTATCTCCGGGAACAGAAGGGTCGTACGAATATTCAATAACCCCTTGGGCACCACTAACAATAATTGGATTGCTGATAGTTTTATTTATTGTAAGAAAAGGAAGAAAAACAATTGAAAAAGAAGCCATAACAAAAAGTTCAAAAAAGAAAGCAATTCCGGAATATCAGGATGTCAAGCAAGCATTAAAATCTGCAGATAAATTAATAGAAAAACTTCCAAGCGAAGAAATAAAGAAATTCATCAATTCAAAAGAAGCAGAAAATTACAACAAAGTAATGCAATGGTATGGGATTAATAAATAAAGTCTCTTCTATTAAACCTGCCTTGATTAATTCCAAAAGTTTAACAAATTCTGCTGACAAAAAAACGGATTTGCGTGAGATTCGTTAGGAATTATAAATAAACTTTTCGATAATAACTTCTTTAATACTTTTAATTCCCTTACTATCTATTAAATTCTTTAAATTTTCATCTCGCAATTTTTTAGGAAAATTTTAAATAGGTTGATGCCTTTTATAATTGATTAACTATAAGGGGTGAATCTTAATGGCGGCAAGAAGAACAGCAACACGAGGCACAGCAGGAAGACGTACTGCTGCAAGATCCGGTGCTGGAAGAACAACTGCACGACGAACAACAGCTAGAAAGACAGCTAGAAGAAGATAGCTGGATAGATAGCTTTTTAATTTGTTTTTATTTTATTTATTTATGGGTAAGTTTAAGTTTTATGCGGTTAAATTATCTGCAATAATTTTGCTGTTTTTTTTAGTGCAGGTTTTTTTGAATGGGTTTACCGAAATTTTTCTTTTAAACTCTGGTGCTTTTTTTCAGCCATGGAGGTTTTTTACTTCGATTTTTTTGCATGGTGGGATAACTCATTTATTCTATAATTTATTTGCCTTGCTTTTATTCGGGAGCATTTTAGAAAGTTTAATCGGGGAAAGAAAGTTTATGTTAATCTTTTTTGTTACTGGAATTTTGGCTAATTTAATTGCAGTTAATTTTTATGATTCATCTCTTGGTGCGTCCGGTGCAATTTTTGGAATTATTGGTGCATTGATTGTTGTCAGGCCATTTATTTTTGTTTGGGCTTTTGGTTTGCCAATGCCCATTATTGTTGCGGGGATTTTATGGGCTATTGGAGATGTGATAGGAATTTTTGTTCCAAGCGGGACTGCAAACGTAGCTCATTTATTTGGGATGTTCTTTGGATTGATTTTTGGGATTTTATATAGAAAGAAGAGAGTGAGAAGAAAGAAACAGAAAGTTGTTCTTAATGAAGGTGCTATTAGAAAATGGGAAGATGGTTGGTTGAGATGAATTTTAATTAAATGGTTTGCTCTTTTCCTAAAACCAATTAAAATATTTTTCAAAACTTTCAGCAATCTCTGGATTTATAATTTCAATAGCAATAGGCAATGTTCCTTGAGGGATTGTAATTCCCTGAATTCCCTCGCTAAAACCGAAGAATTTAGTTAATTTTGGTAGACAGAATTTTTATAATTTTTTCTTATAGATTTTATCATGGTGGTCAAAATCTTCAAATGATATTTTATTCTTTGTTTATCAAATTTAAAGACTCGGACTTTTTCTCCGATTTGAACTCTTTTGAAATTGCTTAAATCATGCCTTAAATTTTTATAATGTTCAACATCACCAGAAGTAATAACTTCCTCAATCTTCTTCATAATTCTTTCATAGATTATAGCAGAAGACAAAAACAGAAGAAAATACTTCATGAACAGAAAAAGAGCAGTATAACAAACATTCATAAAAAAATTCTGCAATAACAAATTATTAACAAATCTCTTAAAAAGAGAAAAAAATTATTTGTTACATAGAAAAATTATTATTAACCAAAAACTAAGAGAAAAAACTTGTACCACAAAATAATCATTAAAAACACTAACTTAACGAAATTAAATGCCCTCGCCGGGATTCGAACCCGGGTCTTCAGGATGAAAACCTGATATGCTTGACCGGACTACACTACAAGGGCTTGCTTATTTTCTATTGGAGAAATGGCTTTTAAATCTTTTCTAATATGGCGATTTAATTTTCATATATGGTAAACGCATTTAATTTTAGTATGTTTTATGCGTTGACTATTTAGCGAAAGCTTGCGATTATTTAATGCTTCTGCGATATGTCTCTATTGGCTTAGAGTGAAAGAAAATAGGAAGAAATAAAAAAGGGAGATACGCTGGTTTATTATGCATAGTTGCTATAATGAGATTGCCGTAGTCGGATTGGTATTTGATGAGCTTGTAAAAAATGGAGTTTCTGAAAAAGGCAGGAATTATGTCTGGGACATAGCCAGGAGAAAATTTCTGTATATGACTCCTGAGCTTGCAGATAGTTTCTTAGAATTGAAAAATTATGGAGTTTATAAAAGCCAAATTATTGACAGGGAAGTTTCATTAATAAAAATGTGCGCAAAGACAATTGCAAACAATATAGGTAATGAACCCTTTAATCTTGTAGATATATTCTGTGGAGATGGTACAAAAGCCATTGAGCTGTTAAAACTGATTCCTAAGAATCTTAAGATAAGATATTGTCCTGTAAATGTTTGTTGCTACCTTGCTGATAAAGCAATTGAGAATGTGAAGAATGCGGGTTTTGAAAATGTTGTCGATTATAAGAAAGTTCTTGCAGATTGTGACGGAAGGACTTTGAGAGATTTAGAACAAGGATTAAAAGAAGGGGATTATAGAAGAAATGTAATTTTATTATTGGGTACTATCCTGGCTAGCTATGATATTAACGACTATTTATTTGAATTAAGTCAGGAAATGAGTTCAGAGGACTATCTAATCATTGGCAATGGAATAAGAACTGGTGAAAGGCTTGCAGGGATTGAAAAATATGGGCATGAAAAGATGAGCAGTTGGTTTATGCATTTGATGAGATATCTTGGATTTAATAATAATGATGTGGAATATAATGCAAGATTTGGAAATTCAAGAGTTGAGATGTATTATAAATTAAAAGTTGACAAAGTAATAAAACGTGAAGGCAAGGAAGTAACTTTACGTGCAGGAGATGAGGTTTTAGTTGCTATTTTGTATAAATATTTTGAAGAAGAGCTAAAAAAGTTTTGCAGCATGTATTTTTCGAATGTGGAAATCGTCACAGATGAAGACAAGGGTTATGCTTTGGTGATGTGCAAGAAATGAGAATGGAGTTTTTATTGGTGAAGCAAGGATTTTTGTTTCTGAAGGTGGCTCATATGCACTTGCTGTTTGCAAGAAATAGTTTTTGAAAAGTTAACGCTTGTTAAAATCTGAGGACTTTGGTCTGCAATTAGCATATTGATGTGGGTGGTTTTATGTATTTAGCTGGATAAATAAGTTTTAAATAAGCTACATTTCTCGTTAAGTAATGAGCCTGTAGCTCAGCCAGGTTAGAGCGCCGGTCTTATAAGACGATTGTTCGCTAGAACAATAGCTTGAGTCGATTGTCGAAGCAAGCCGGAGGTCCGGAGTTCGAATCTCCGCAGGCTCATAAGAACTCCAGAGGTCCTCACAGAGCAGAGCTCCGTGGGAACTTCAACAAAGTGTTGAAGTAGTTCGAATCTCCGCAGGATCATTGATAATGAAAAGTTTTAAAAACTGAAGTTGATAAGGGTTATTATGGAAATAAGAAAGTTAGGGTCATTAATGAGGTTAGATTTTATTAGTGCTAACCATTGTTCCGCTGCATAAATTTATCCTACTTCGGAGGGATTTGCTGCAAAATTTCTAAGATTTATTCTTTTGTTGTGTGGTTTCTTTCCGAGCAATTTAATAAAATGATACGAATAAATAATCTTTCAAAAATATTCCAAAAGGAACCTTTGTTCGAAAATGTTAATCTAGTTATCCAAAACGGAGAAAAAATAGCATTAATAGGGCAAAATGGTAGTGGTAAGTCTACGCTAATAAAATGCATTGCGCAAGAAATTGAATTTGAAGGGACAATAAAATTATCTGGAAATATGAAGATGAGTATTATGGAGCAGGAAAAAAACTTTTCTGAATCTGGTAAAACCTTCTTTGATTATCTTGGTGAAAAGCAAAAAGCTTTGGAGGAAAAATTGTTTGGGATTGAGAAGAAACTTTCAGAGCTTTCATTATATGAGTGTCCTGCAGAATTAGAGAGGGTTGTAGTTGAACATGAAGTTGTTTCTGATAGAGCTAATGAACGAATAGAAGATGAGAATCTTAAGAAAATCTTAAAAGAAATTAAATTTGATATTCGTTTGTGTGGTGAGAAAATAAGAAATCTTAGTGGTGGACAAAAAACAAAATTAAGGATTGCGGAATGTTTAGCTAGGGACGCAGGTCTTTATATGTTGGATGAACCCACGAATCATTTAGATATAGAAACAACTCAATGGTTGGAGAAATGGATTAAAGAAAGTAATGCGACTTTTATAATAATTTCCCATGATAGATATTTTCTAAAGAATACTGTGAAAAGATTCTTTGAAATAGAGAATAAGAATGTTATTACTTATAGTGGGGGCTATGAAAAGTATCTCGAACTTAGGGAAAAACATCTTGAAAGGTTAAAAAAAGAATTTCATGTTGTGACAAAAAAGAAGAAAAGACTTCTTGAATCTGCTGAAGAAAAAAGAGAATGGGCTTCTAGGGGAAGTAGGGATTCGAGACATAAGAAAATGGCTGAAAGAATGGAAAAGCAGGCAGCAGAACTTCCAGAAGTATTTGATCCTGAGAAGTTTAGAGAAGCATTCAAAATAGAATTTGAAAGTAATCTAAGAGCAGGGAATATAATCTTTAACTTAGAAGATGTTTCAAAGTCTTTTGGAGAAAATAGATTGTTTACACATGTTAACTTTGAAATAGAGAGGGGAGACAAAGTAGCAATAGTTGGTAAAAATGGTAGTGGTAAGAGTACGTTAATAAAAATGATGCATAAGATTGTAAAACCTAATGATGGAATGATAAGGGTTGGAAGCAATGTAAAGATTGGGTATTTTGATCAAGAACTTGCGGATATAGATAATAATCAAACTGTTGAGGAATTTTTAAATGAAGAGTTTGGCGATTTAGATGAACATAAAAAAGTAGCTGTTGCTGTGCGTTATGGAATTCCAAGAGAAAGTTTTCAGAATAAGTTAAAGACTTTGAGTGGTGGGGAAAAATCAAGAATTAATCTTGTGAGGCTTATGGTAAGAATGTATAATGTTTTGCTTTTGGATGAACCCACAAATAATTTAGATGTTGAACTAATAAGAATCTTAGAAGAAGCCCTTAGTAAATTCGAAGGAACAATAGTGTTTGTTTCTCATGATAGATATTTCATTGATAAAGTTGCGACAAGATTAATTATTATTGAAAATGGGGAAATTTCAACACGAAATGGAAATTTCTCAGACAATTTTGAATAGTTGTCTCGCTGATACAAAAAAATGTTGTAGAAACGCTTTAAACTTCACTTATTTTCTTTTTTATCCACATTTCTTTCGAAGGATTTTCCAAAAGAAAATCCTTCATTCCTTTATAGCTAATTTTCTGATATTTATAATTGTAACTAATTAATGACAATTATCAAAAGATTTAAATACTCTACTTTTTTTGATTTTAAATGGTTAGTATTTTATATGGGGGAAGAAGAGTATATGGGGAAAGTTTAAGAGATCTTTCAACTATCATTACTCCCCAAGCTTTATCCTACGGATTGTCTCCGCAAGAACTAAGAATATCTCCTTGGCGAATTGAATACACTGAATACACTTTTGGTCCTGAAGGCTCAAATCCTTTGGATTTTGGGGCAGATTCTCCTTTGTTGACCTTAGGTATCTCTGGAATTGATGAGCCTGTGAGTGGTTGTGTTCGGATTAGGGGGATACCTGATATACCTTCTTTTTTGCGAGAAATGACTGGTAACTTTGATGGACCAAGAGAAGCTTTGAAAGATCATAGAGTTACTGTATTTTGTCGTGGTATGATTCTTGGTTGTGCGGCTCCGATTTAAATTAGAATTTGTGAAATTATATCTAATTTTAGGTTGGAACCTTTTTACCTAATCACCTAAAAAATTAAATGAATTGTAAAATAGGAAACCCTTAAAACCTTAATTCTTTTTGATAGTTTATGTTAATTGGACTTGTAGGGAAACCATCTGCGGGAAAATCTACTTTTTTTAGAGCGGCGACTCTTGCAGATGCAGAAATTGCTTCATATCCATTTACGACGATAAAACCAAATCATGGAATCGGGTATGTTAAAATCAGGGATTTAGCTGTGGATTTTGGGAAGCACTCAAATCCGAGGGAAGGTTATGTTAAGGGAGATTTTAGGTTTGTGCCGATTGAGATGTTTGATGTCGCTGGATTGGTTGAAGGGGCTTCTGAAGGGAAGGGTTTGGGAAATCAGTTTTTAGATGATTTAACGGGGGTTGACGCTTTTATTATGGTTGTTGATGTGTCTGGAGAAACAGATGCTGAAGGAAAACAAGCAGAGGGATATAATCCCCTTGGAGATATTAATATGATTGAGAATGAATTGGATTTATGGTACCTCGGGATCCTAAAAAAAGTTTGGAAAAATCTAATGAGAAATATGATTGTTCAAAAAACTGATTTTGCTAAAGCAATAGGAAAGCAATTCTCTGGGCTGAAGGTTAAGGAAGAAGATGTTCGGGATGTTGTTTTGCGTGGCGGTTTTAATGTTTCTAATTGTTTTTCTTGGGATGACAAAGAATTGTTTAGGTTTTCCCGTGCATTAAGGAGATTTACAAAACCCATGATAATTGCAGGAAACAAAATTGATAGGCCCAATGGGAAAGAGAATTTTGAGAAGATAAAAAAAGAATTTGATTATATCACAATTCCTGTGTTTGCTGATGGCGAGTTGAGTTTGAGGCAGGCAGATAAATACGGCGTTTTGGATTATATTTCAGGAGAAGAAAGTTTTGAAGTTAAGAAAGAATTGAGTTCAGAACAGGAAGAAGCACTTGATAAAATTCGCAATGTTTTGAAAGAGTTTGGAAGCACAGGGGTTCAGGAAGTTTTGAATACCTGCGTTTTCAAGCTGTTGGATTATATTGCAGTTTATCCCGCAGGAAGCAAGTTGCAGGACAGCAAGGGGAATGTTCTTCCTGATTGTTATTTAATGAAGAACGGAAGCACCGCATTAGATTTTGCTTATAAATTGCATACAGACATAGGAAATGGTTTTATTAAAGCAGTGCATATTAAGACAAAGCAGACGTTGGGGAAAGATTACAAGTTGAAGAATGGCGATGGGCTGGAGATTATGACGAGATAGATTGTAATCTAGAATATTAGATTTTTATCCTTTTTAGTTCTTTGACTCTATCAAAGTCTGTGTCGTCTGAGGCGATTTCCTTGATTCCTCCGACTATTGCTGTTGCGGCATGTATTGCATCTCTTGGTTTTAAATTATATCTCAAGACTAATTCTTGTGCTTTTGACATTACTTTTTCGTTGACATCTAAGAAAATCAGGTTTGGGAAGTTTAGGAATTTCTGACTTTCTGAAATTGCTTTATCCATTTCCATTTGTCTTTTTATTATCTGTAAAAATTCATCCCAAGTTAAAAAAGAGGTATATGCTTCAATTTTATTATTTAATATTTTATCTAACAGGTTTATACATGCATTGACTTTTTTGTCGGGATTTCCGAGTGCGTGAATAAAGATATTTGTGTCAAGATATATCATAACTTTCTTCCTCAATTTTTCTTATATCATTTAGACTAAGGTTTTTCTTAGGTTTTGGGACATCTAAGAAATCTTCAAGAAATTTTTTAGTATCTTGCTCTTTTTTTATTGTGATTTCATTGCCTATTATTTCAAATATTATTTTTTCTCCTTTTTTTAGCTTAAGAAAATCTCTTATATCTTTTGGAATGACTACCTGTCCCTTTTCTCCTATTTGCCTTTTTATTATCATTTTATTTTAGGTATGAACTACTATTTAAACTTTTTCATACCTCTTGGTAGGAAAACTTAATTCTGAAAATAAGTGGTTGGAATTGATTAATTTGAGTAAACTCAAACCTGCGCAAAATGAACTTTAATATTATATATTTTATGCGCAAAATGAATATCTCAATATATTTAAATAAATTAATCGTCTATAAAGATAAATTCCATATAAAATATAACCTTATGACATAACTGCGCAAAATGAATATATTTAAATAGTACTCCTAATTAGGATTAATATGGCTTGGAAAAAACCAAAATACAATAAAAATGACTTGAATAAAGCAGGGCAAATATTAAAAAATGAAAATAGCTCTGATGAAGATGTAGCTAAAGCTACAGAAATTTTAAACAATTGGAGGGCTATTCATAGTTATCCGTTACATATTTTTCAGATGACATTGAAGAATATTTCTCAAAGATGTGATAAAGGTTCTTTAGTTGCTCAAAGACTTAAAAGAGCCACATCAATTATTAATAAATTAAGAAGAAAATACAAGGGACGCAACCCTACTATGAATTTATCACAAATGCAAGACATCGCTGGTTGTAGAGCTATTGTAAAAGATGTTAAAACTGCTAAAAATATATATAATGATTATTATTTGAAAGGAAACCTTAAACACAAAAGGGTTGGGAAAAAAGATTATATAACTTTCCCAAAAAATGATGGTTATAGAAGTTTACATATTATCTATGAATATAAAAGTGATAAAGGAAAAACAGATTATAATGGTCTGCGTGTAGAAGTTCAAATAAGGTCAAAATTACAACATCTTTGGGCTACTGCTGTTGAAACTGTAGATTTCTTTACAAGACAAGCTATCAAGTTTAATGATGGTGTGCCTGATTGGGCAGAATTTTTTAGATTAGTAAGTTCTGCTTTTGCCATTAATGAGGAGTGCCCGATAATTGCAGGAACAACCTTAAATGAAAAAGAATTATATTTCCAAATTAAGAAAAGAGAAAAAGAATTAGAGGTTATTCATCGTATGGAAGGATGGACACACGCAATGAAATTCTTTAATGAAGAAGTTAGAAATAAGATTAAAGGGAAAGTAAAATTTTTCTTATTGGAGTTAGATATTTTAGGAGAAAAACTAAGTGTTAAAGCATACACTCAAAAACAAGAACAAAAGGCAATTAACGATTACTCTAATTTAGAAAAAAGGCACAAGGGGAGAACAGATTACGATGTGGTTCTTGTTGGTGCAGATACTACAAAGGATTTGGAAAAAGCATATCCAAACTATTTCGTAGACACAAGAGAATTTATAACAGAATTAGAAAAGATTATAAAAAAAGTAAATTAATTTTTGGTGATTGATTGATTTACGGACCAAAAAAAAGATTAGTTTAAGTTCATTAAAAAATTAAAATAATAAAAAACATAAATTATCATCGGTAAATCCAGTTATTATTTATTATTAATTTGAGATTATATTGAAAGTTAGCATTTCATATTGAGGGGCATATTTTTTAGCTGTTTTATATTCAGTATAAAAGATAGTTTTAATAAAAGTTCTTAATCTTATTCAGTATGATAATTCAAGTAAATGTAAAACCAAGTTCTGGAAAAGAAGAGATTGTTAAAATCAGTGAGGGGGAATATGTTGTTTATCTTAGGGTTCCCGCAAGAGAGGGGAAGGCGAATATTGAATTATTGAAAGTTCTTTCTAAATTTTTTAAAGTTAATTTTAAAAGTATAAAGATTAAAAATCCGAGAAGCAGGAAAAAGATTGTTGAGATCTGTAGATAGTTATATTAATCCTTTTTATTTGTGTTTTTTATGTTGGTAAATCACAAGAAAATTCTTTTGGGTTTTGCATTTTTTTCTGGTTTTGCCGCATTGCTTTATGAGATTATCTGGCTTCGCGAGATGCACTTGATTTTTGGAGTTAGTTTTTATGCTTTATCTACGGTGTTTAGTGCTTTTTTAGGTGGTCTTGTTTTGGGTAGTTATTTTTCAGGGAGATTTATTGATAAATTTACTTCTTTGAAAAAAATTGCAGGAATTTATGGGTTTGTTGAATTGTTTATAGGCGTTGGAGCGTTGATGGTCCCTTTATTGCTTGATGGATTGACTCCTTCATTAAGTTTTTTTCATAATTTAAATATTAATTTGTTTATGTTTAATTTTATTAGATTTATTTTAGCCGGATTTGTCTTATTGATTCCTACTTTCTTTATTGGAGCAACATTTCCAATCATTTTAAGATTATATACGGAAACCCGCGGAGAAATAAAAGAAGGAATTTCTTTATTATATTTTATTAATACTCTTGGAGGGGTTTTTGGAGTTATTATTGCCGGATTTTTTTTGATTAGGTTTTTTGGAATGAGATTTACATTATATTTAGGGGTTTTAATTAATCTGATTATTATGGGATTTGCTTTTAGGATTAGTAAAAATTATGGGGAAGAGAAAATTGAAGATTATGGCGTGCCTGATTCAGATAAAGAAGAATATTCTAAAAAAATAAAATTTGTTTTGTTTTTATTTTTTATTTCTGGATTTACTGCACTGGCTTATGAGGTTATTTGGGGGAGGCTTTTGGTTTTATATCTTTATGGGACTACCTATGCTGCCTCAGCCTTACTAATTATTTTTTTACTTGGAATTTCTCTTGGTTCTTTGATTTATTCAAGGTTTTTTAAGAATACCAATTTAAAGCATTTTGCTTATCTTGAAATTGTAATTGCTTTCTTTTCTGTTCTTGGACTTTATATTTATCCAATTTTCCCGAAGGTTCAGGTTTTGGGTTTTGGAACCAGTTTTGGGGTTTTGTTTTTAATTACTTCTGTTTTGATTTTCATACCAACTCTTTGTTTTGGAATTGTTTTTCCTTTAATTAGCGAATATGTTTTAAGAAGAAGCAATAAAATCGGCTCCAGTA
>JAUYJY010000039.1 GCA_030699205.1 Candidatus Pacearchaeota archaeon | reverse complement strand
AAGCAGGAAAAAAAAGAATTAAAAAAATCTTCCAAGCCTAAAATGCTTAGGTGGATGAAAATATCGGGGATTACAGGAATTATAATGTCTTTAATATTCCTAATTTACTCATTAATAGCACTATCTGATTTTAAATTTCCGATAAAACCTCCATTATCTTCTTTGATTATTTTATTAATATCCACAATTTTATTAATAATCTACTTAAAGGGATTTATACAAGCTGGAAAATTGCTTAACCTCAAAGGATTAAGATATTCGGCAAAAATCACTTCAATAATAATTCTTATTGGAGCAATTCTTTTTTCTTCATTATTAATTTATAATTATATAACTTCCAATCAAATTATTCAGGCAAAAATCGGGGCAATAATTGTAATATCTCTTGGCTCAATACTTATGCTCTCAACATTAGTTTTTGCAATATCGCTGATAAAATTAGGAAAACAAATTAAAATATCATTCATTTCCGGAATCTCTTATATAATCTTTGAAATGATTTTAATCGCAATTATTGTAATCAGAGATAAAAACCCCATTGCCTTAATCTCCCTCTTTGCATTTCTATTTCTTTCACTTCTGTCGGGTTCAATTTCATTAATAAGTGCATCCAATAAATTCAAAAAAGAGGAATATGACTTTGTATCCCCTCTAACAATTGAAGAAACAAAAAAATCAACTCTCAAGAAACCAGCACAACTTCCAAGAAAAAAGATGATAAAAATTGGAATAATCGCTTCGATAATAATCTCCGCCATATTTTTCCTGATTTACAGAAACTTATACTCTCTGATAATTTCATTCATAGGCACTTTTATAATCATTCAGGTATATTTCATCTTTAAAGCAAAACTAAAAGAATCAGAAAGAATAAAGAAAATGGAAGATGTTTTTCCCGACTTCATCCAGTTAATGTCCTCTAATTTAAGGGCGGGACTTACTGTTGACAGAGCATTATTATTAAGTTCAAGAAAAGAATTCTCCCCATTAGATAAAGAAATACTTCAGGTAGGAAAAGACCTTCTAACTGGAAGAGAGATGTCTATCGCATTGAAGGAAATGGGAGAAAGAACAAAATCCGAAAAAATAAAAAAGACCATAATGCTAATCACTTCAGGAATCCGTTCAGGCGGAAATCTTGCAATAATTCTCGAAGAAACCGCGTCAAATATGAGGGAAAGAAATTTTATTGAAAAGAAAGCGGCGTCCAATGTTTTAATGTATGCAATATTCATCTTCTTTGCCGTGTCTATAGGCGCCCCTATTTTATTTGGCTTATCTGCAGTCCTTGTAGAAGTTTTAAAAAGTCTTCTTGCATCCGTTCCTAAAGTCGAAGTCGCCACCAATCTTCCATTTACGCTGACAGAAATTTCAATTTCCACTAACTTTATAACGTACTTTGCGATAGTGTTCTTAATCGTTACAGACATTCTTGCAGCCCTTGTATTGGGATTAGTAAATAAAGGGGAGGAAAAAGAAGGATTAAAATACGCTCCAGTAATTATTGTTTTAAGCATTGTAATATTCATAATAATTAAAATATCTCTCTCGGGATATTTTTCAGGACTTTTAGGTTAAATAAAAAATTATTTCTTGTAAATCTCCAACCGAGTTACAAAATCTAAGTCAGATAAGTTTTTATATGAAATTTCTCTTTAATAGGTATGAAAAAGAGATTAAATAAATCCTCAAGAAAAAATAAAAGGGCGATTATAAAACACATTAGAAAAAAAGTTATAAAAAAAGTTATAAAAAAATCAAAAGAAAAAAATCAAAAGAAAAAAATAACAAGAGTTCAGACAGGAATAAAAAACCTCGATGAATTAATCGAAGGAGGATTTATAAAAAACTCTACAAATCTTTTAGTTGGCGGCTCTGGAACAGGAAAATCCACCCTTTCAACAGAATTTTTGATAGGTGGAATAAAAAGAGGAGAAAAATGTCTGTATGTTACATTTGAAGAAAAGAAGGATAGATTCTTCACAAATATGAAAAGATTAGGATATGATTTAGAATTATATGAAAAAAAAGGGCTTTTTACATTCCTCGAATACACTCCTGCAAAAGTTAAAACAATGCTTGAAGAAGGGGGTGGAGAAATTGAAAGCGTAATTATAAAGAAAAAAGTAACCCGCATGGTAATAGACAGCATAACTTCATTTGAATTATTATTTAAAGAAGAGCTGGAAAAAAGAGAAGCTTCTCTTTCACTATTTAATATGATAAGTAAATGGAATTGCACTTCATTCCTAACATTTGAAGGAAAACCATTAAAAGAAAGTAATGAAACATCAAGAACTCTCGAATTTGAAGCAGATAGCATAATTTTATTATACTATATAAGAGATAAAAAAAGCAGGAAAAGATACCTTGAAATTCTAAAAATGAGGGGAACAGACCATTCAAAAGATGTGCACGAATTTCAAATAGAAAAAACAGGAATCGTTATAAAAAAGGCACCCGAGAATAAACCTCCGGAAAACATCTAAAACAACAGAATTAAATATCAAGTTTATCTTGTAAAATAAAAGATGGTGCATAAAAAAGCCCAGGCATGGGGATTTGATTTAATAATTGGTTCATCTATATTTATAGTTGGAGTAATCCTCCTTTATTTTTACTCCATAAATTATGTAACTGAAACAAATGAAATCCTCTCCTCATTAAACTACGACGGAGAAAACATAGCAGACAATTTGCTCTCTTCAGGATATCCTGAAAATTGGGATAGTGAAAATGTGATAAATATAGGAATATCCAATGATAACAAAATAAACCAGACTAAATTAGATAGGTTTGCGGGGATTATAGAAGACGATTACCCAAAAACAAAATCCCTGTTAAATACAAGATATGACTATTATCTAAATTTCTCAAATCAAATGACTATTTCAGGCGAACCTTTAGAAGGAATTGGAGTTTATCCAGAAAACCCTGAAAACATAATTAAAGTCACAAGATTTACAATTTATGAAGATAAACCAATAACCATGGATGTATATGTATGGAACTAAAAAAAAGAGGAGTATTTTTCAGCATAGACGCACTGATTTCTCTGACAATAATCTTAATTGTAATTATTATCGCATTCCCTGTTTCAAAGCTCACAATTCAGGAAACAGATTTGCACAGAGACATAATAAACTCTCTTTCTTCTATAAAAATTGGAGAAATACAAGGCAATGAAATAATTGACGGAATGATTGCACAGGGAAGAATCACAAACCTCAACAATTCAATCCTTGAACAAATTGGAGAATTTTATGTAACTAATCTAACTGCGGCACAATCTCTTGCAGAATCAATTCTTTCAGAATTAGAAACTTCTGAAAATATTAGAATCTTATATGAAAATACATTGATATTTCAAATAAATTCTACCCCTTTTGAAGAAGCGAAACAAATATACACCGCAAGACAGGTAATCAGTGGAATAAAAGAAGGAGAAAATATCACCGGATTTTCTTCAAGAGCATTCCTAACAAATAACCTAAAAGACAAATTCTTCTACTTTGGAGGATACATCGGAGATGGAAACATTTCTGCAATTATAAACTATAATGGAACAATAAATTCTGCAAAAATAGAACTCTCAATAAATAATGATTTTGAATTATTAATAAATGGAATTTCCCAAGGAATTTTTTCAAAATCTACGGGCGACTTCATCCCTATAACACATACAATTCCAATAGATGATTTCCATCCGGGAGAAAACATTCTAGAATTCAAAGGGGAAAGCATTCATATAGCTGGAGGGTTTATAAGAATGACATATGAGAGTGAGGTCCAATACGAACAGCCAGTAAGACAATACCTTCCTGGAATAACGGGCGCGATAAACTTCTACGATGGATTCTATATACCTGGAATTCTAAATTCTTTGGATATAAATCTTCATGTTTATTCAACAAACGGAACCCTATTCCTCAATATAGGAAATAAAACAGTATTCAGAGAACAGGTAGCGGGAGAACAGACAATAAACCTTGATGATTCCTTACTTTCTTCTATGCTTGAATATCAGGACTTAATCCAAAAAACAATCCCTTTAAGATTTGGGCTGGAGAACACCACCCATAGCATAAACACAAGTGTCCACATCATTTCTGTATTTGACATGTCAAAATACATGAGATGTTCAATTTTCCAATATGGTCCAAGCCAAAACCAATGTAACACTAACGGAGGAGTATGGATGCTTCCGGCAAATTATTCCGAAGAAGGAAATCAGTATGTTATAGATCAAATAACAGGTATATCTTCCGGAAAAGTTGGTTTAGTTGGCCAGGGATCAGACACGGGCACAGTTCTTTTCCATCCACTATCAAACGATAAAAATTCTCTTCTAAACATGGCAGGGCTTCTCGATCAAGAGTCATATTATAATCCAAATAATGTAAGACTATGTCAGGGAATTGTTCACGGCACAAATGAGTTCATAGCGAGCTCAACACAGGATGCAGCAAAAGAAATGATTGTAATGCTTGCAGGACAAATATCAACTCCCCCCTGTAATCTTGCCTCCATTGACCTAAACGGTGACACTGTAATAGATTCATTAGACGATGCAATACAAGCGGCCTGCGATGCATATAACCAATATGGAATAAAAGTAAATACTATAGGATATGGAGATATAGTTGATGTAGACACATTATCAAGAATTGCAGAATGTGGAGGCGGTTTTTTTATCAATCAGCCAAACGTTACTCAATTGCTCCAATCTTATCAGCAGTTAATTGAGCAAATATTTATTGCATACTCATTGCAAACAGTCCAAACATCAAGCAATGTGTTCAACATTCTCTATCCAGACTCATACATAGAGTTTAACTACACAAAAGAACAAGTGCCTTACGGATTAATAATCACAACAGAAAACCAGTTTGTAGACTCTTCAACAGGATATTTTGAAATCCCAAGTGATGCAATCCCATTAGAAACAAAAGTAACATCATATTCAGGGCCGCATTGGACTCAATTTTTAAGAATAAATAATAATTTAATTTACAATCTAAATAATTACGGAAATGGATATATCCCCTTGGGAGACCCTTACGCAATAAATATTCCAAATTCTGAAATCCTTTCAAACAATGAGGTAAACATAACAACAAGCTTATCTCCTTCAAACTCTTCCGTAGGTTCTGTATACAATAAAATAATCTACACAATTCAAAAAAATGCATCTTCATTTTCTCAACAAATATCAACAATGGCGGACGGATGTACTTGGACAGTCCAATTTGAAGATTACACAAACCTGACACTCAACATTCCTCAAAATTATGAAGGAACAAAACTCTGCTATTATCGAGAAAACCTTATAGACTATGATCAAAATGACGCAATTCAAACAGCAACCTACAATTTATTGAGGAACTTAGATATTCAGCCAAATGACCTTGTAGATACAAAATTTACTGAACAAAGCCTTCAGGTTTCAACAACAGAAGTAACCGGAATACCTTTTGCATGGTCAACAGACGTAAAGGTAATCACATGGCGTTGAAACAAAACAAAAAAGGCATTTTCTTTACATCTCTCGTCCTCCTAATTCTCACCCTCTTTCTTATATCATTTACTTTTTACTCTGATGTAAAAGAAAGAAAGTCAACTCAACAAAGAATAGAAACCCTCAACAGCTTCCTCTTCTCAATAGAAGAAGACATCCCAAGAAAATTATATATCTCAGGATTTAGAGCAATTCTTCTTTTAGAAAACAAAATAATTGAAACAGGATTATTCATTCCAGATATTGAATCCTCATTCAGCGAAATAGTAATCAACGGCACAATGGATAATTTGCCAATGCCTTTAATGCTCGGCGCTAACTTTTCGGACATTCAAAAAAACTTAAAAGAAAAAGCAAACGAAATAAGTGCAAACATAAATCTATACAATGCAGAACTATCCCTTACTCAGGAAGACCCTTGGAACATTAAAGTAACTATCACCTCAGACCTCTTTTTAGAAGATATAGGCGGGGAAGCAAGCTGGAATAAAACTTCAGTGCTTTCAGCATATATTCCTATAGAAAAATTTGAAGACCCGTTATACATAGTAAACACAAATGGAGCATTAATAAATAACATTACAAAAACTCCTTATCCCAACTTCAACAATATTCAGGATTTAAACACACACATAACAAATTCTTATTACAACTCAAGCACAGATGCACCAAGCTTCCTTAATAGAATGCAAGGAAATACAGGCTCAAACATAAATGGAATTGAATCCTTCGTAAATTTGCAAAAACTATCCCAACAAGGCATAACCGTTCAGGAAAAATCAGTCATAGACCACATCTATTTCTCATCAGGCAACCCATCGACATGCCACCCTGCAGAAACCCCCTCGTGGTTCAGAATAGATGATGCTCATAAAACCTCTTATGAAGTCTCCTGCTGATAAAAATTATGATCGCACTGGGATTCAAAACTTCGTGAGAAGTGAAGGCCAGCGAACCTTCAGTTCGTGCAGTGTGCAGATTCTCCAGAATCAAATCACCAGCGAATCTTTGATTCGTGCAGTGTTCAAATCCCATTTATATGATCGCGCCCGGATTTGAACCGGGGACCTCTGCCTTATCAGAGCAGCGCTCTAACCAGACTGAGCTACGCGATCTTAGACCATAAAAAAATCAATCTTTTATAAACCTTAATATTCCAAGAAAAACCCCAAATTCCAAGAGATAAAAATAAAAAAATAAAAAAATAAAAAAATAATATTATTGAGAAGGTCCTCTCAAATTTCCTTGAGTTACTTGCGTTAAACTAGATCCACTCTTAGTGTAGCTAATCGTAATATCCCCTCTAACAGCGTCTCCAGTACCCCAACTATCTATTTCACAAGTGGCTGTAAAAGTTACCTGAGTTCCACTTGTCCAATCAGCTGGAGTAGCAGAAATAATACCTGCAGGATCACTTGTCACAGAACACGTACTCGAATCAGGAAGCGTGAAAACAAACTCACTACCTGCAACGAGGTTTACATTACTCCCTAGGTTCTGAGTCACAATCATATTAACTACATCAGCACCTAACCCCCCATCAACAATATTAAAATCATCCAAATTAAATGGTGGACTTATAATACCTGCAGGACCTGCCAATCTACCCGGATTGAAAACACCGAAGTAAGCAAGAACACCAATAGCGATAATAGCAGCTAAGATTGCCCAACCATAAGTCATCAGGAATTCCATAGCTGCTTGTCCTTTTCTTTCCATTTATCACCTCCTTTATAATTATTCAACTATACATAAAACAAAAACAACCTATCTTTATAAACATTTTCTCTCTCGATTTTCAGAAAATGTGCACTTAAAAACTTCCCGTTTTTATTGTCAGCGATTTTTTCCCCGATGTTTTAAAATGGATGATTAGAAAATTTCCTATTTTCTCTATAAACATTTTCTTTCTTGATTTTCAGAAAATGTGCATTAGAAAATTCCCAAAAAATAAAAAAAATTCAAATCAACCCAAATTCAATACTCAACTTCTTGTCTTTCAAATAATATTTCTTCAAAGGTAAATTCACGGGAAGAGAATTAACATAAACCTTATTCTTTCCTATTGCCTTAACTTCATACCCATTCTCCAGTTTAGAAACAAAAATATCTTCGACGGCATCAACGCCCTGTGCATTCAACTCATAAATTACTCTATCACTAAATCTTCTCACATTTGATTTGGCCTCTCCCCTTGGAAGTTTAGACATCCTTTTTACCTGCTCTTCTGTTATTGATTTCCTCACTTCCCTTTGTTCTTTTTGTTTAACTCGCGGACCACCAATTTTAATCTTTATACCATTAGGAAATCTCTGAATTTCTGGCATCATTTCTTCAAAAGCACCTTCATCAACGTCCATATTTTTCATTTGTTTTTCCAAACTCTTCATAATCGTATTAAAAAGAGAACCAAACATCTTGTCACTAATCCCCATTCCTCCAAAACCTCCAATCATTGGTGCTCCAAAAATTCCGTCGCTTTTCCCAAGCATCCCAAAATCTCTATTATCGTTAACATTCCTTAAATCACACCCGCAATAAGGGCAAAAACTATATGCATCCTTTAACCTTCCCTCACATCTCCCGCACCTTTTTGACTTCAACATACTAAAATAACATATTTCCAGCTTTTAAAAGCTTTGTGAAAACCCCCCTCAACAAATTAATGCCCTCGAGCAACTCCAACCTCTAAAATCTCTTCCACTTCCAATAACTCTCTTCCTTCTATAGTCAAGACATTTAATTTGTATCTATAAAGCATAGACGATAAGTATTTTTTGCTAATTTTTTATCGACAATGAAAAAATTGACAGCTTAATGAGTTTTTTAGATATTTTAATAACCATAAAAAATAAGATAATTTCTATCGATGAGAAAGGCGTTTTGTTATCATTAAATTAATTTATCTATACAACCTTCCACGACGATGCTTTATACTTACAACATTTACAATAGATTATATAACTATTACAAAATTACTACAAAAGAAAAGTTTAAATATCCCTTTCACGAAAAAAAACTAATGGTAGAAACAATCCAAAGAATAGGAAGAGTAGGAAGTGGAGAAGTTTATCAAGCATTTGGATCATTAGATGGTCAAATTGAAAGATTTAAAGATGTAGGGATATCTCCACCTTACTTAGCTTCTCCAGAGCAAGTTGCTGAAATAAGGGTCGCTGGCGTTTCTCAAGATTTTTCAAGGACAAGTATGCTTCCTATTGCAACGAAAGGCGCTCCCACAATTTTATTAAAAGATTCTTTTTTAATGAATCCAACTTGGGCACGGATCATAGTTAGATATCATAATGATAGAGAATATCTCTCATTACCTAATGATTTTTATCAATCTGCAGAAGCTACCGCTAAATCTGAAGTAGGAAAGCAACCAGAAGACAGAAGTGCAATAATTCTTCCATTTGAGGGTTATTATAAAAGCCTAAATTCTGAAATGGATGAAACAAGATTTATCTTAGGAGCTCAAACAGACAATTATTTTGGATACTTTGGACTTAGAACCATACCCTTTTTTAATCTTGTAGTAGATTCTAAGGATTCTATTGTAAATTACCTAGGGTTCCAGAGTCCTCCGGGCGGTTCAGGGCTTTATTGCGTGAATAGGGATCTTTACTATCACAGCGGGGCTTTCGGGGTGTTAAAAGACGAATTCGCTAGCGTGTAAATTCACACACTTTAACAGAAATAGGAAAAGCGAATTTTGAATTCTTCCAGAGGTTCTTAAAAGAACAAGGCCTATCTAAATAAACTTAGAGAACGATAAATTTTTGTATAATCTTTTCTTGTAATCACTGCCTCGACCGCCTGAAAGGGTAAGAGGCCACACGTCGCATTGTCAGTGCTTATTACAAATAATTTTAAGCTATGAAATGTAACTGACACATTCGTGAGCTAGTGGTGTAGAATGAACCTCCATTTTATTTATTGAACATTTGCCGGATTATTAGCTTAACTATGTGTTCAATTTTAGGGGTTCACTCATACGATTATTTAATGCCATTACTATATTAGGCAGTATACTCCTAAATGTTGTAGCTACAAAAGATTATATACTTTATCTACAAAAATTTAGGACGTCCCACCCTCGCCATATTACATTTATAGCAAAAGTTTATCAAAGTTATTTTTTATAAATAAAATTCTTAAACCAAACAACATCCGATTCAATCATCTTAAAAGGATGGCTCAAGTCCACGCTAAGCCCTCTAATTCTGTCTGTTTTCCTTTCATCTTTAATTTGAGGAAGAAAGAAAAGAGCAGTCATTATCATAAAAACCATAGACAACAAAAAAACAAAAAAGATTGGATTAATAAATGTGATTCCAGAATATTGAATCAAAAATCCCCCAATCAGACTCCCGCCCAAAGTTCCAAGCCCCACTAAGATTCCAGTATATGCAAAACACAATCCTCTTTTTTGAGGAGAAACCGCATCATAAGAAAAATCAGTAATGCCAATTATATACGCCGCATTAGCTATTCCTGAAATTAATCCCGGAAATAAAATCAAAGCCATCGGTTTTTCCAAAAAAACCCAAAGCAAAGGCACGAAAGGAAACAAAACTCCTGCAATATAAAGCAATTTAATATTTCCATACTTATCAGAAAACTTCCCGGCAAGAGGAGTAAAAACAAGATAAAAAACTACCGAGCTCATCGCAACAGCAGTAAACATAACATAATTGAATCCTAAATCCTCAAGCATATAAACTGCAAAAAAAGGTGCTGAAAGCATCAAAGAAAAAAAGAAAAATGCCTGAAAAAAAGCAAATTTTCCATAATTATCATATCGCTTTACAAAATCCTTAAATGTAAAATAATATCCCTTTCCAACCCTAAACTTCGGATTAAAAATCCTTCCAGTTAAATTTCTCCCAAACATCCTAAATATAACTGAAACTCCAAATAAAATTGTAAATCCAAACAATACAAATCCTCTTGTTCTAAAAATATCCAAAACAAAAGCACCTATTAAAAACGCAATAATTCCCACAAATCCTATAATTCTGTTTCGCTGAGCAAAATACTTTCCCTTTTCTTTGTAGGGAACAAGATCCCCAATCCAAGAAAGCCATGAAACATGCCCCACCCCAAAAAAATAATGCAAAATAATTCCCCAAAAAACAATAAGAAAATAAGGCAGATAAGAAACAAGAAAATCTTTCCTAAAAAGATAAGCTAAACTGATAATGAACAAATAAACTATTATCTGACCGGATTGAGTTCCCATTAGGATTTTTTTTCTTGAAAATTTTTCCATCAATCTGCTCCCTCTTAGCTGTCCCAATGGATTTACTAATCCGGAAATAGAACTTAACAAACCGATGTGAAAACTATTTCCGCCAATAGATAAAGCAAAAGGAGTAATAAAATTCCCCCCGAGATTTCTGGCAACAGACTGCATAGAGCCCTCAGCAATACTCAAATTCAAAGCCTTCTCTTTAGAATGAACAACATAAGGACTCTCTTCAATCACTATCTCCTCTTTTTTTCTTCCCATTTCATAAACTATACTATCAAATAATATATAAAAATTAAATTATAAACCTTCTTAATCTTAATTATCGCAAAACCGCCGACTAAATAGAATTAATCCCAGCCACAAAAGAATTAATAAACACAATATCATAAAATTTATGGTGCGCCGGTGGTCTAGTGGTTAAGATTCGAGCTTCCCAAGCTCGTGACCCGGGTTCAATTCCCGGCCGGCGCATTGCTTCTCCGCCAATTTATATCTGAAGATACAAAAAAGATATACTTGCAAATCTTTTTATATCTCTCCATTTTCCATATAACATGGAAGATAAATTTTATATCACGACTACAATTCCTTATGCAAATGCACCCCCTCATATAGGCTTCGCTCTTGAAATAATTCAGGCAGACATCTTAGCCAGATGGAATACACTTCATAAAAAAAAGGTATTCTTCCTAACAGGCACTGATGAACACGGAACAAAAAATTACCAGACCGCAAAAAAGCAAAAACTTACCCCTCAGGAATTTGTAGATAAAAATTCAGAATTATTCAAAGAACTAACAAAAGCACTAAACATTTCAAACAATTATTTTATAAGAACAACAGACAAAAAAAGACACTGGCCCGGAGCCATAGAAATGTGGAGAATTCTTAAAGAAAGGGGAGACATCTACAAAAAAAAGTATTCTGGAAAATACTGCTCAGGTTGTGAGAGATTCATAACTGAAAAAGAACTTGAAGATAATAAATGCCCTGAACATCCATCATTAAATATCCAGCAAATAGAAGAAGAAAATTATTTCTTTAGACTTTCAAAATATTCAGATAAAATTAAAAAATTAATAGAAACTAATAAATTAGAAATTCTGCCTGAAAAATGGAAAAATGATTTTCTTGGTTTAATAAAAAATGGATTGACAGATGTAAGCTTTTCAAGAGACATCAAACACCTTCCTTGGGGAATCCCTGTTCCAGAAGATAAAAATCAAGTCCTATATGTCTGGTGCGATGCACTCACAAATTACCTAACTGGAATTGGTTTTCCAAATAAAAAATATGAAAAATTCTGGCCAGCAGACATACACTTGGTTGGAAAAGATATGCTCAGATTTCACGCAGGCATCTGGCCAGGGATGTTGCTCTCTGCAGGGCTTCAATTACCTAAAAAAATAATAGTTCATGGATTTCTAACTATAGACGGCAAAAAAATGTCAAAATCAACAGGAAACGTCATTTCCCCATTAGAATTAGCAAAAAAATATTCTTCTGACAGCATCAGATATTATTTAACCAGAACAACTCCTTTTGGAGATGATGGAGACTTCTCGGAAAAAGCATTAATGGAAAGACACAATAATGAACTTGCAAACAAACTGGGAAATTTAGTTTCCCGTGTAAGCACACTGGCAGAAAAATACGGAATTGAAAAATGTGAAAATGAATTAGCTCTAAAAAACCTAATAAGTGATTGGAAGTCTAAAAAAATAGAAAATTCAAGATTATCAACAATAAAAGAACATTTCAAAAACTATGAATTAGACCGTGCCTTGTCAGAAATCTTTGCATTCTTAGATATCTGCAATGAATACATACAAAAAACTCAACCATGGAAAAGCAAAGATAAAAAAATATTATACGAATTGGCAGATTCAATAAAATCTGCATCAATACTCCTCTGGCCATTCATTCCCGAAACATCAGAAAAAATAGCAAATGTCTTTGGTTTCAAAATCTCAATATCAGAACTAAATAATCCCCTAAAAATCTCGAAAATAAAAAAATCAGAGATTTTATTTAACAAAATAAAATGACTCTTAAAATATATTTCAATCCTCAATGCAGTAAATGCAAGATAGCGAAAAATCATCTGGAAAAAAACAATTGCAAATTTCAGATTATAAATTACTTAGAAAAACCAATAACAAAAAAAGACATAAAAGAAATTCTTCAAAAAGGAAGCTTAACTATCAATGACATCCTAAGAAAAAACGAGCCAGAATATCAAGAGCATATCAAAAGTAAAAACCTCTCAGAAAACCAAATCATAGAAATGATAATAAAACACCCAAGAATCCTTCAAAGACCTATAATCATTTCAAAAGACAAGGCAATAATTGCAAGAGACGAAAAATCACTAAAACAATTTTAAAACTTAACTAAATTCGCCTTCAAGTAAAAGAGGCATTATCTGCTCGAGATACTTCCTATCAACCTCATCGAAGGCATTAAGTTCAGAAGAATCGACATCAAAAACAGCAATAATTCTATTCTTATCATCCAGCAAAGGAACTACAATTTCAGATTGAGACCTTACATCACAAACAACATGTCCTGGAAATTTATGAACATCAGGAACCACAATAGATTCTTTCTTTTTTGCAGATGCCCCGCAAACTCCACTATAAGAAATATTGGGACAAGCAGAAGGTCCCTGATAAGGCCCTGCAATCAATTCTTCTTCCTCCGCAAAATAAAACCCGCACCAAAAATAATAAGGCATCTTATCCTTAAGAACTGCGGAAATAGTAGCCATTCTTGGAATGATGTTTCCTTTTTCAAGAGGAGCAATACGTCTTTTTATTTCCTCTGTCGCCTCAACATAAAGCTTCTCCTTGCTTTCACTATCCATAAAAAAGAAAAATAAAGTTTGTTTATAAGCTTTTCCCCATTTTTCGGCAGAACAAATTAATCAAAGATTCATTTAAAAACCAAAGTTCATTTAATAAACTATGAAAGAAGAAAACCAAATCAATTTCAATGATTTCGCAAAATTAGATTTGAGAATAGGAAAAATCATAAATGTAGAAGACCATCCTAACGCAGACAAACTCTATGTTTTAACAATAAACTTTGGAAATGAAATAGGAAAAAGAGTTATCGTCGCCGGCTTAAAGCCATATTATAAAAAAGAAGATTTAAAAGATAAAAAAGCAGTTTTTATAACAAACCTTGAGCCAGTCACCCTTAGAGGAATCAAAAGCGAGGGAATGATTTTAGCGGCTTCAACTCCCGACAAATCACATATCTGCATTTTAAAACCAGATTCAGAAGACATTGAAGAAGGAAGTAAGATTAGTTAGTCATCTAAAAACCCTTCTAATTTCTTCCCTCTGATTTTTGCATGAAGTTTTCTAACTGCTTCTTCCTCAATTCTTCTTACGTTTTCACTAATAGCATTGAATACTAAAGAATTAATAACATATGCTTCTAATTTTTTTCCACTAACAACTTCTTGTCTTAATACAACCTCTCCGTTATGTGTGGAAACATCATATCTAATCCCAGAAGAATCAGAAAGACTATTCATATCAACTAAAATTTTCACATATCTTTCAGGCATTTTATATTCCGTCATTCAACCCTCCCACTTGACCCTGGTGAAATTAAATCACAAAATAAATCAGTCAATCTTTCTAATTCCTTTGTGTCAGTTATCCACCTTCCATCTATAGTTCGAGCTCTTGAAAAACTTTCGAAGCTACCTTCAACTTTAATCTCATATATTTCTATCTCTGGAAATAAGTAAAATCTACCTTCTATATCTATGCCAAGATATTTTTCTTCATCCATCCTCTGAATAAGCATCCCATTCATTATCACTATTTATAATCCCCAGACTTCGAGCAAACCTTTTTTGCATCTCCTTTTTTGATGGACCTAATTCCCCAAAATTCGAGATTCCGTTCTTTAAACCGTCCCTAAGAATACGATGGTTTATCCCAGGACCATGACCCATTCTGGCAATTTGAGGGTTAATCCCAATAAAATCTATAAGTTGTGTTGGAGCAAGTTCATCAAGATTAGACCTCGCCACAAAACCATAACTATCTGGATTACTTAAAGCTCTTTCCCAGAATTCTCTAATTTTTTCATTTAATTCTAAGATCCTTTCTTTAAATGAATTATATGTTTTTCTAACCTCTGAATCATCCATTGAGTCTCTAAGACAGTGTGGAACGTCTAAAATACCCATTCCTCCAACCCTGCAAGATTGAACTGCCTTTAATGTTTTTTTATCTGCAGGTGCAAGATAAGATAAAGTAATAATATCTCTCAAAAAATAGTTTGATAAATGTGCACCCTCATATTCCACTTTAGGAATTTTCTTCAATCCCTCTTCTCCAGGTTCTCTGCTTTCACATTCTAAGCCTGAAGGAATAATCATATATGCATAGTTCAAAGCTATAATGTCATCTAGCACAAAATTTCTTTTAAAGTCAGGTCTGCCTAGTCTCTCTAATAAGTCTCTTCTAGATTTTTTATAATCCTCAATTAATGGTTCTTTTTCAGAATAAGGTTTTCCGCCAATGAATATTGTATTTCTTTCTAAATGAATCACATCAATGTATCCTGCCTTCTCAAAAATACCGGGCTTGTTACTTAATAATCTTTGAATATGTAAGTAATCTCCAAGCCTCCATCCATTACTAAGCTCTGGATTTTCTAAAGCAATTGCTGTATAAGATGATTCTTTAGCATGTTCTTCTAAAGTTTGTTGAATTTCATGTCTTTCCATAGTAATTACTAAAATAATAGGTTTAATAGAAATAGTCCACCAAAATGGATGACAAATACAAAGAATTAAATATCCAAAAAACATCTAACTCTATGAATTTAGAGATACCCTTAAAAGAATATGGTCTATCAGAAAAAGAAATTGGAGTGTATCTTGCCCTCCTCCCATTAGGAACCATAAATTTACAAGAAATATCAAAAAGATTAGAATACCCAAGAACAACAATTTACAACACACTAAATTATTTGATAAACAAAGGACTTGTGTCTAAAATTATCAAGAAAGGAATTACCCATTTTACTGCAATAGACCCCGAAAAACTAAAAGAAAAAATAGAAGAAAAAAAAAGATTAATAGAAGATATTTTGCCCCAGCTAAAAAACTTACAACAAAACAAAAAAGAATCTTCAAGCGTTCAAATCTTTGAAGGCTTCAAAGGAGTTTACACAATTATTTCAGATGTATTTAATAAAAAACAACAAACATATTACTTCGGAGGCTATAAAAAATCTCTAGATATATTAAAACATCTTCCAGACCAGGCAAGACTTATGCGTCTTGAAAAAAACATTCCTGCAAAAATAGTAATTGACCCTGCAGATGAAGAAATTTTCCATACTAAAAAACATAAATCTCTTACAGAAATGAGATTCCTAAAATCTCTCGAAGATTTCCCTGCAATGATTTTCATCTATGGAAATAAAGTCGCAATATTCACAGTTCGCGGAGATTTAGTTGGAATGATAGTAGAAAATAAAGAATTTGCAGAAGCTATGAAAATGATTTTTGAAATGTACTGGAAACAAGCAAAAAAAACATACCTCTAAACTATCTCCCAAACACTCTCTGCATAAAGGTGGGTTCCTTATAGCTGATATTAGCAATCCTTGAAGCAATCTTCCTGTAAGCTCTGGAAGCTTTAGAATAAGGAAAACAATGAAATATGGCATCTTTATTCCTTAAACTAGCAAGAACATTTTTATCATTAGGAACAACACCAAGAAGAGGAACATCGAGCATTTCCTTTATATTTGAAATAGCCATTTCGTTTTTATTTCCTGTAGTTTTTGTAACAATAACTCCCTTAACTTTCTTTCCCATATCCTCCGCCATTTTAATTGCTTTTAAGGCATCGGTAACTGCAGTAATCTCCGGATTTGTAACAATAATTAATTCATCTGCAACATCAATAGAAGCCACCGCTTCCTCTCCAAGTCCTGCGGCAGAATCAAAAATAACATAATCCGCCATGCCTTGCAATTTTCTTGCAACATCTTTTAATTTCTTATGGTTCAACCTTTTCAATTCTCTCACCGAAAGAGAACTTGGAATTATTTTTGTCCCAGATTCATGCTCATAAATTGCATCTGAAACGTTTGCCTTTCCAATCATAACATGATTTAAATTAACTGGAACAATTGGAGCACCCAAATGAAGACCCACATTTGGAGTAGTAAGGTTAGCGTCTACAACAATAACTTCCTTTCCAAAAGAATTTAAAGCAACCCCTAAATTAATTGCAGTAGTTGTCTTCCCAACTCCGCCTTTCCCAGATGTAATTGTAATTATTTTCACCTAATGTTTCCTCCATACTTGATATTCAGAAAACAAATTTCTTCGTCTCCCGAGAGAAATTATTTCAGATAGCTTATAAACCTTTCTAAGATTTTAGAATATTCTGCAAGTTTCTCTAAATTAATATTAACTATTTCTCCATTATAGTTAACTTTCAAATTAACTCCTTTCCTAAATTCATTCTCCCTTGTTTTATCAAGTTTCTCCAATTCTCTAAAAAACTCATACAACTCCAGAGTTTCCATCACAACTAAATCCTTTGCATAAATTTTCTTTAATTGTATAAGTCTTGCACGGGGAGCAATTAGTGTTGGATTCCATTTTTTCCCCGCCTTTTTAATTAATGCCTCCAAAGACTTATCAATCATAATCTTCCATCTAAGCAATAAATTCACGATTACATCACACGTTTTAGTGTACTTCAAACTCACGTATAACAAATGGTCTGCACTAATTTTTTCCTTAATAATATCATCCATTCACATAATCACCATATATTCTGAAAAGAAAATAAAACATTTAACTTTTTATACCTTTCTAAAAAACTAAGAAAATGCCTGTTGCTATTTATCGGTGATTCTTATCCGATAAGTGAGAAAAATACTTGGAGTATAGAACAAGAGAAGGAGCTAAGCAGTATTCAATTATCCAGACGCATAGAATGACGTGGAAACATCAGAACAAATATCAGTATAATGAGCTCTCAAACATGCTCAAGAGTTAGTTATCAAGGACGCTTTATACTTACTTTAATTTCCATATAGTTATGCCTTGACTAGATAGGAATGGTAAATATGATTGTTTAATGCCATTACTATAGTCTAAGACATTTATAATTAAACAGTATTTGTCTTAGACTATTAGCGGAAGAACAAAAAACTGTTCAAAATATGGACAATTCTGTTGATTAGCACAATTGTTTTCAGAATTGTACAGATAGAGAATTCTGGACAAATAGTGTTCCAATTATCAGAATTATCTATA
>JAUYJY010000034.1 GCA_030699205.1 Candidatus Pacearchaeota archaeon | reverse complement strand
TGTCCAGAATTCTCTATCTGTACAATTCTGAAAACAATTGTGCTAATCAACAGAATTGTCCATATTTTGAACAGTTTTTTGTTCTTCCGCTAATAGTCTAAGACAAATACCTTTCAATTATAAATGTCTTAGACTATAGTAAACACATTTAATTTCTGTATACTTTTATGCGTTTAATATATAGCACCACACATTAATTCTTCGGTTTCCTAACCTAAAAACCTATCAATCCATCTACCTATATTATATATTTAAATCTTTCTATTAAATCATAAAATATTTCAAAAATAGCAACATTTAAAAATGTGGGAGATTTATAAGAACATGCTAAATCTTGACATAGAAAAAGCACAAACCATGCATAAACTTGCACGTAAAGATAACTGGAGAGCAAAATGTGATAGGACTGAACATTTCAAGAGATTTCAGAATTTAGATAAGTGTGTAAAAGAACTTGCAAAAATTAGGTGGATATTAATTCATAAAAAGGGAAGATTTACAAGTCTCTCTTTGAACACACAGCATAAATCAGAAATCAGAGACTTTATTGTCTCGCATATTCCAGAAATGCAAGGTGTGGTAAATTGAATTGGCGAATAATGTGCAGGATTAATACTCTCAAGACAAGAGGATTTTGAAATATGAAACTAATAATTGTAAGGCATGGAGAAACAATTGAAAATAAAAAAGGAATCCTGCAAGGGCAGTCGCATGGAAAACTCAACAAATTAGGAAAAAAGCAATCAAAAAAATTGGCAGAAAGACTTGCAAATGAAAAAATTGATGCAATTTATTGTTCTGACTTGAGAAGATGCAAAGAAACTTTAGAACCATTACTTAAAATAAAAAAACAAAATGTTTTTTATACACCCCTCTTAAGAGAGATTAAAAGAGGCGTTTTTGAAGGGAAACCCAACTCCGAATATAAAAGATGGTTAAAATCCCATCCAAACCAAACTGCGAAGGGGATGGAAACAAAAGAAAAAATCGACAAAAGAATATTAAAGTTTATAAATCAGGAATTAACCAGTCATAAGAATAATGTGGTCTTGATAGTTACTCATGGAACAACTAAAAAAGTTATTCTAAACAGATTATTAGGGAACAAGAATAAACTAATTGAAAAAACCAGCCCAAACACTGGAATAACTATAGTGAATATACTTGAAAATAAAAAGGCAGTCGTAGAAGAATTACATTACACAAGACACTTGGAGTAAATTTGCTTAAAATTTAAATAGCCCTGTTCCCCTATTTAATTATGAGAAAAAGAGGAACAATACCCCTGACATTAATATTATTTGTAACATTTCTCATTTTAGGGACAATCTTCTACCACTACACAGAAAGCTGGGAGTGGATAGATTCATTCTATTTTTCTGGAATGACAATCACAACCGTCGGTTATGGTGACTTAGTTCCAAGCACAACATTAAGTAAGATATTTACAGTGTTATATGTAATTGCAGGTTTGGGAATTTTTCTTGACTTAATTTCAAAGTTATTCAAAAGAAAGATAATGCACGGAAATAAAAATAAAATAAAATTTAAAAAATAATTAGATGGCATTTAATAATCAAAGCCAGATAAGAAATCCAAGAAAAAACCAAAAAATAAAATCACCGCCGTTAAACAAGAAGTTCAAGACAATGATATATCTCGCACTCTTAGTTTTCTTTATAATGTTCAAGCCATTTGAAAATCCATTATACAACAATGCAACAATAGTAGTCCTTGCAACTTTTGTTTTTATTTATCTAATAATTCCCATAATTTCCAGATAAAATTTTTATAAACTTTACAATTATTCAAAATTTATTCCTAAATTAGCCTCAAGTCTTTCCCTTGAACTTTCCCCATGAATGATAATGGCTCCAAGGTAAACAATACGCCTTATAACGCCCACATCTAAGCATTGGGGTAATGATTGCAATTCTTCATTAAGCCTTTTAGTAATCTCGTTGAGCTTTTCAATTCTCCATCTCGTTTTCTCATTAACAAATAAACTTAAATCATCCTCTCCAAATCTGCTAATCAAACTCCCAACATGCTCCTTATATTCCGGGATTCTTAGTTCTCCCCTTGTTCTTAAAATTGAGTCATGCATTTCCTGAAAATTCACTCCTTGTCCTCTGTTCCTAAATTCATTTGATTCAGCCATAGTCAAAACCCCGTATAAAACACTGAAATAGTCATGGCTAATTCCCGTTTCAATTCCTATTTGATATCTAATTCTTGTTTCTGAATTCATTTTAAATATTTTCTTAAGAAAAATGGTATTTAAACATTCACATTTTAAACAAAAAATTATTTCTTCATCAGTTTCAAAAGAACAGCCATCTCACTCCACTGCCTGTTTTCCGCCTGTTCATAAACAATACTCCTCTTTGAATCAATAACTTCGTCAGTCACTTCATCCCCCCTATGTGCAGGAAGACAGTGCATAAACTTTGCCTTCTTACTTATATTCATAATGGCAGAATTTACCTGATACTTTTTCAAAATCCTTTCTCTTTCTTTCTTTTCACTCTTAGAAACCTGATAAGACATCCAAGTATCTGTATAAATCACATCCGCATTCTTCACAGCTTTTTTAACATCTGGCTCAAATTTAAATTTAAAACCTGAAACAATTTCATTATTAGGCATAAACTTCTTTTTCTTAGGACCTGAAATAACTAAATTCATCCCCAATTTTGCACATGCAATAATCAAAGAATGAGTTACATTATTATTTGAGTCACCAACGTAACACACTTTTATTTTTTTCAAATTATTAAACTTCTCTTTCATTGTAAGTAAATCTCCCAAAATCTGGCAGGGATGATAATCATCAGTTAAACCATTAATAACCGGCACTTCAGAATATTTAGCAATGCTTTCTAAATCCTCTTGCCCATATAATCTAGCCATAATAATATCTGCATATCCATCTATAACTTTAGAAAAATCTTTAACGCTTTCTTTTTTTCCTAATGTAGAATCCTTCAAATCATAAAAAATCGCGTGCCCTCCAAGTTCGTTCATCCCAACATCAAAACTCAAATGCGTCCTTAAACTTGGCTTAGCAAAAATCATCAATAAAGTCTTGCCCTTTAGTTTATTAGAATATTTCATAGGATTTTTCTTTATCTTCCCGGCAAGACTAACAAGATCTAATATCTCTTTTGCAGATAAATCTTTCAGCGTAAGCAAATCTTTATATCCCATCTCAATCTTTTAATATACAAAAGACATTTAGAGATTATAATACTTGTGATTTTATTAGGTTTCTATTGGGTTTCAAAAGAAAAAACAATATTATAGTCTAAGACATTTATAATTGAACAGTATTTGTCTTAGACTATTAGCGGAAGAACAAAAAACTGTTCAAAATATGGACAATTCTGCCGATTAGCACAATTGTTTTCAGAATTGTACAGATAGAGAATTCTGGACAAATAGCGTTCCAATTATCAGAATTATCTATATTTTGTCTTCTGCTATATATCTAAATATGCAATTTTACAAGAAAAAACAGAATGAAGAACTCTATGCCAAGAGCATAAGATATCTGGAGAAGTTAGAAATTATTAGCTAAACGTAGAATCAAGTCAAGTTATGATATTAAACGTCGTATGGTGATAACTTTTGTTTGCACAATGTTATTTCAGAGTTTTTATCCACAAGGCAAGACCTGAGGTATTAAGGAACAATAAAAAAATAATTAATTAAAAAAGTCCAATTTTAAATTTAAAATTAAACAAAGTAATAAACTTAAAAAGTCTAAAATCAACTAATTATATGCTTAAAAAGAAAAAATGCTTTGATTGTAAGAAAGAATTTGAATGCAATGCAAACGCCAGATTTGAAAGAAAATACTGCGATAGTTGCAGCAAAAAAAGAAAAAAACGATGGGACCAACAATGGAAAGTCAAGTTTGAAGATTTAGATGATGAATGATTCTACTCCTCAATCTATAGTCTAAGAAATTTATCATTGAAAGGTATTTGTCTTAGACTATTAGCGGAAGAACAAAAAACTGTTCAAAATATGGACAATTCTGTTGATTAGCACAATTGTTTTCAGAATTGTACAGATAGAGAATTCTGGACAAATAGTGTTCCAATTATCAGAATTA
>JAUYJY010000025.1 GCA_030699205.1 Candidatus Pacearchaeota archaeon | reverse complement strand
ATAAATGTCTTAGACTATAGTTTAGTTTGCAGAAAATATCTGGCAGAGTTTTATGTCGAAGTTGCTTCTGGCATCCAAAATTTCAAGACGAAACGAGAGAGACTTTTCGATATTAATTATAATTGTTGCATTTTAAAAGAGCTTACTTGTTAAAATAAATAAGGGGGTTTCTCTTTTGGAAAAGAGGTGTCATTTAGGTGATTATTGAACTTTAATTCAAATTTAACTTGCATATACAGGACTTGAAGCAAGACCTGCTTTTGCCTGTTTTAAATAATGTTCTTCTATTTTTTTATAACGGCTTGCAGTATTTTCTGAAACCGATGGGCTTGTTTTAGCTAATGCTTCTTCAAAGTCTTTTGCTGTGATTGTTTTTGTTTCCATATCTTTTCTTAATGCTATTAATGCCGCTTCCCTTATCAGATTTTCTATATCTGCTCCTACAAAGCCCTCTGTTTTTTTAACTAAATAATGGATTAATGCATCCTTATCAGACAGGTCTTTTATATTGGTTTTTTCTTCTTTTGAATTATTAGCTTCCTTTTGCTTTGTTGGTTTGTTTGGGGATGTTTTAGATATAGCATTTAATTTAGAATCTTTACCAATGAAATTTATTATCTCTTCTCTTTCTGCTTTTGTTAAACTAATTGGTGTTTTTTTTGTGTGAATCTCAAATATTTTTTCTCTTGATTTATCATCTGGAACATCTACTAATAAAATCCTGTCAAATCTTCCGGGACGGAGAAGAGCGGAATCAAGCATATCTGGGCGGTTTGTTGCACCTATGACTACTACGTTTTTTAAGTCTTCAATGCCGTCCATTTCTGACAGAAGTTGGTTTAAAACACGTTCAGTAACTTTTGTTCCCTGTTCTATTCCTCTTTTTCCAGCAAGTGAATCTATTTCATCGAAGAAAATTATGCAAGGTGAAACTTGTCTTGCCCTTTCAAATATTTTTCTAACTCCTTCTTCTGACTTTCCAACCCACATAGACAGCAATGAAGGGCCTTTTACCTGAATGAAGTTTGCTTCTGATTCTTTTGCAACTGCTTTTGCGAGAAGGGTTTTTCCCGTTCCAGGAGGACCATAAAGCAAAACACCTTTTGGAGGTGTAATTCCTAAACGTTCAAAACTTGGTCTGTGTTTTATTGGCCATTCAACAGCTTCTTTTAATTCTTGTTTTATTTTGTCTAATCCGCCGATGTCATCCCATCCGATATTTGGAGTTTCTACAAGAACTTCACGCATTGCCGATGGTCTGACAACTTTAAGTGCTTCTTCAAAATCTTCTTTTCCGATTATTATTTTGTCTAAAACCATTTGTGGAATTTCTTCATCTTCTTCCAGTTTCATTTCAGGAAGTAATTTTCTTAATAAATTCATTGCGGCTTCTTTTGCTAAGCTTTCCAAATCTGCTCCTACAAAGCCGTGAGTTTTTGCGGCTAAAAATTCTAAGTCAACATTTTTCTTTAAAGGCATTCCTCTTGTGTGAATTTTTAAAATGTTTAATCTGCCTTTTTTATCCGGGATTGAAATCTCCATTTCTCTGTCAAATCTTCCCGGGCGTCTTAATGCAGGATCAATTGAGTTAACTCTGTTTGTTGCACCTATAACTACAACTCTTCCCCTTGAATTTAATCCATCCATCATTGTTAATAACTGGGAAACGACACGCCTTTCAACTTCTCCCTGAACTTCTTCTCTTTTTGGAGCTATTGCATCAATTTCATCTATGAAAATAATTGTGGGTGCATTTTTTTCTGCTTCCTCGAATATATCTCTGATTTTTTTCTCACTTTCTCCGTAGAATTTTGACATACATTCGGGGCCATTTAATAAAATGAAGTTTGCTTCGGATTCATTTGCAACTGCTTTTGCGAGAAGAGTTTTTCCCGTTCCAGGTGCTCCGTGCAGGAGAACTCCTTTTGGAGGGTCTATCCCGAGCCTGTCAAAAATTTCAGGGTGTTTTAATGGAAGTTCAACCATCTCCCTTATTTTTTTAACTTCATCTGTTAATCCACCAATGTCTTCGTAGGTTACTTCAGGGATTGTTTCTTCTGAAACATTTATTGCTTTTGCACTTACGCTTACTTCAGTGTCTTCTGTAATTATTACTGGTTGGTTTGGAGAAACTGAAATTATTTTAAATCTTATATTTTGGAATCCTGAAAATCCTCCAAATCCGTGTCCAAATAAATCCTGCAGGTCTCCGAAGATATCGTCAGTGTCATGCATTAAATCCCTACGTCTTTGGACTCCTCCGAGAGAAACTAAATCTCCTTTCATTAATGCTCTTCCTAAAAGTCCCGACCTAAATGCTTCAGGGTCTCCCTGCACCATAACTCCTGGTTGTGCTGGAGCGATTGTTATTTTTTTAGCAGGTTTTATACTTGCTTTTCTTATTGTTACTTTTTCGCCAATTCCTGTTTTTGCGTTTTTTCTTGTTAAACCGTCAATACGAATAATTCCTTCTCCAATGTCTGCGGGATATGAGCGGTCTATAATCGCCACAGTTTCTTTTTCACCCTTTATAGAAATAATATCTCCTCTTTGTAGACCCAATGCACGCATTACTTCTGTATCAATACGAGCAACGCCCTTATATGCGTCGTCCTGTAAGGCCTCAAGGACTTTTAATTTTATGTGGTCTGGTTGTTCCGGCATTTTATATTTCCATCTCCTTGTAACTTGTCCACATTTCTCTTTGTTTGAATTTAAATCCTTCGGGGAAATTATCTTTTTCCTGAATTGACTTGTAAAAACTCATTTCTTTATTTTTTTTGTTGAATCTTAACGCGTATTTTTGTTTTAGCAGGACTTTTGGCTTTTCCCCAATTTTAGTTAGAATTATTTCTTTACTTTCTTCAAATCCATCTTCTTTTTTATTCAAGTGAATGTCAAAATCTTCAACTTTATATTCATCATTACCAATTTTTATTTCACTTCCTTTTTTTAGGTTTTCTATTTTCATTTTAAAATTCTTCTCCAAAATTTAAACTTAATCTTCTCATATCATCAAATGATAGTCTTACCATGTCATCCATTACTTTTTCATGGTGCCTTATAAAATTAATTATTTCTTTTGGGATACTTATTGCGTGGCTGTTTCCAACGACACGAAGCTTTACATTATAGGTTTTTCCTTTCAGGTCTTTGAAGTCTTCTAATGTGTTTAAGTCTGCAGGATGTATTATCTGTTTTTTGCAGGTATCGCAGATGACAGCACGAAGTTCAAATCCCTGTCGGTTTATTATTCTGTGCTGCATTTCTTTTTTGCAATCTTTGCATAAAATTGTTTCGTTGAAAATGTCCATGTTTACTTTTTAGTATGTTTATTCTGTGTATACGGGGTGGTGTATACTATTTAAATGTTTTGGTTGTTTTGGGATTTTTTGAGAATTGCATAAATATATTTTAACTATTACTGAATGGTTACTAAATGCAAATGTTTATAAATCTAGTTTTTGATTTTTTTGTATGAATAAATTAGAAAAAATTGCAGGAGAAAGTGAGATGACTTCGGATTCAATAGGGGACAAGAGGAGCATATATCAAAGAGTCCGGGACGGAGTAACCAGTTATTTAGTGGATGTTTCTGCAGGACTTATATTTTATAATCCCATTATGGTTGTCGGGGAATATCTTGTTGCGGGAATGGATTCTCCTGAAGTATTAAAATCCCGTATAGGGTCTTCAATAGCTCAAGCTGTGTGTATGAGACCATCTGGGATGTTAAGAAATGCTTCGGCAGAACATTTTAATTTAACCAAAGAAAGTCAATGGTATAAAAAAGGTCTTAGCGATACTGCAAGTATTTTGGCTCTACAAATTCCCGCATATTCTATTGCATTATATAATGCTGGTGTTTCAATAGGTGAAGGGGGTAAGGCTTTAGCAATGGCGACAGCAATTACCGCAATCATGAACAATGGAACAAAATTAGGGTTTGGTAAATGGATGGATTTTTGGAGAGGGCTCTGGGGAAAAAAGAAAGCAATTAAATAAAATGGATAAAAGATTTTGAAGTGCCCGTTGTTTTAGGAATAAAAGTAACTAAAGTTTAATCATAAGCCTTCGGTCTTTTTTCTATCTTTGAAATAAATAAAATATTTGTTTCGTTTAAAACAACATACAAAATTCTATAATCTCCAACTCTAATCCTGAAAGTTTTTTCCTTTCTTCCTTCAACTCTTTTTACTTTGTGTGGAAAAGGGTCTTTTCTCAGTTCCTCAATTTTTTCTATGATTCTATTCTAATTTGTTTTATCAAGTTTCTTAAGAAATTTTCTCGCCTGAGAAGAAAATTGCAGCTCAAGCATTTTTTCTATCTTTCTTTATGTCCTCAAGAGAGAAAGTTCTTCCTTCTTCTAATTCTTTTAGACTTTCATTTAACTCTGCACTTTCTTCTGGAGTTAAAATTATATCTACATCAACCATATGATTCTTTATGAAATCTACTTCTCGTTTCAGTTCAATAAGAGTTTCATAAATTTTGTTTGTACTTATTGTTTCTGCCATAATTAATTGATATTTCTTGGCTATATAACATTTTCTAAAACGTGCGCGTCAAATTAATCTTCCCACCCTGAAAAGTGATTTTAACTCTGCAGTTTGCTTCGTAAATCCTCTGGGTCGTCTTGCAGACTTTCGCTACGCTCACCCATGCATAACAGCGATTATCTTGGATTTTCCTGCGAAAAATCCCCAAATTTCACTTCGTGAAACTTCAGATAATCGCGATGTTATCAGCAATAGCAATGGCTTATATCCAACCCCCCACCCGAATGATTGGCACTTAAATTTAGAGCCCTAAAAATAGAAAGATTTTTAAATAAAAAGATCCTTTAGGTCTCTAATGAAAATACTTAAGGAAAAATCTAGGGAATATAAGGGAAATTCTTACTTCAAGTATAAAGTCAATATACCTGAAGGTGCTTTAAACAGAGCTCATTTGAAAGAGGGTGAAGAGCTTTTAATTACGGCAGAACCAGGCGAACTTCTGCTATTTGCTAAGAATAAGAAAAAACAAGAGTTTGATGGAATAAGGTCTAAGCTGTATAGAGAGGCTTTAATGAAATACCCCGAAGCTAGAGTGGAAGATATAGAAGTTATGAAAAAATACCTTGCTCCAAAAAAAGGAGAAAGAATTTTGGAAATTGGTGCAGGTAGTGGCTTTTTCTCTAGGCATATATCGGAATTACTGGGGAGCGAAGGAAGACTAATAGTATCAGACTCTTCTCTAGAGCAATTAGAAGAAATTAAAAAATTAGGGAAAGATAATATAGATGTAATTCAATTTGTGCAATTTGGTTCTGAAAAAGTAGATTTAGAAAAAGATAAAGTTGATGCTGTTTGGAGTCTTGGGGCTATGCATCATATGTTCAAAAAGAGCAAATCCTTTGAAAATCTTTCTCGAATTACTAAAAAAGGAGCCAGAATTGTAATAGCAGATGTATTTTCTGGCTCAAATTTAGCAAAGCATTTTGATGATAAAGTCGCTAAATTTTGTATAGTCGGGCATGAAGTGGCTTTTTGGAGTAAAGAATATGCAGAAAGCATTTGTTATCTAAATGGATTTTCTAAGCCGAAATTCCACGATTTAGATATTAAATGGAAATTCAAGAAAAAAGAGGATATTGGTTTTTTCTTGTATAAACTCCATGGAATGACTAAGACAACCCCCACAAATTGCTTAAAAGGTACAGAAGAAATTCTCGGAGTTCAAAAGAAAGGTAGATCATATTATCTAAATTGGCCTTTGACTTTGTTCATAACCTACAAAAAATGAAAGCTTTAATTATTGGAGGAACCAGTGGCTTTGGAAGAGAAGTTTTGAGTCAGTTTTTAGATAGAGATTACGATATAATTACTATTAGTCGTTCTGCTTCCAATTATACAAATTATCAACACTATACCTGTGATGTTGGAAATATAAAAGATTTAAGAAATGTTTTAAGAAAAATTATATCACAAAATAGTTCTTTGGATGCTCTTGTTTGTATTGCTGGATTTGCAAGAGCTAAACCTTCGGCAAAACTAACGCCCTCCGACTGGGAAGAAACTTTAACTAAAAATCTAATTTATGTGGGAGTTGCATTTCAAGAACTAAAAGACTTGCTTAATCGCTCATCCTCTCCGAGAGTATTAACAATAGGCAGTCAATGGTCTTATAAAACTGGTTCTGATGAATTAGTCCCTTATAGTATTGCTAAGCAGGCTCTTCGAACACTAACAAGAGATTTTGCAGAAAGAGAGCCAAAAATAAAGGCAAATCATTATTGTGTCCCGACTATGGATACTCCAGGATATTGGGAAGTTAGAAAAACATTCAAAAAAATTGCTAAAGAAAGAACAATAACTAACTTCACACCAAAAGGTTTGGCTCAACCAAAGATAATTGCAAAATCTTTAATAGACAAATTTCTAAAAACTAAAGCTTCTGGTTCAACATTTATAATAAGCAAAGATGGAAAAATAAGAAAACTATGGTGCCAATCCTTCCCCGCCCTTAAATTTATGCCATCGCTACTTGCTCCTTTCAGTCGCACCACGCCCTGCGGGCTCTCACTTCGTTCGGGAACGCCTAACAGGAGAGGCTGTCTCATAATTCAAAAACAACTTACATAGAAGACTTCTAAGCAATCGTAAAATTTGGGTGATGAAAGTTTATTTAACGAACTGAATTTGCTGACGGCGAGGGTGTGTTAATAAAATAGAGCTATTTTTAGAGAAGACCTCTGACCTGTTTTTGAAAAGAATTATGGGACGGGCTGAGCGATTTACCGACTACGAAATCTTGCAGGTTTCTTCGTCCAAATTGTCCGCCATCTCTGAAAAAATTCTCAGCTCTGTTTCACGAGGAGAATTTTTTCGAGGGCGTCCAACTTCGTTAAATTCCGATGTTATGTCTAATTCAGAATTCGGGCTAAAAGATAGAAACCGAAAGATTTATTTTTTACTGTTATAAATTTCTTACTGGTGTGTGATTCAATGGATTACTTCCCATAATTTCGAAAAGAGATTCAATAGTACTCTCTCGTCCTAAAGTTAATAATGGAGCTTCTGAACCCCCAATATTATCATATAATTGTTTAGTTACATCTTTATAAAAACTAACTCCCTCTTGAGTTCTAAAATCTTTTTCTCTAGACTGCCAAAAGGTTCTATAGTATTCTTCAAATTCCATAATGGAAAGAATAACTTTATTATTTATAAATCTTTTGGTTCTTTTACTACTTTGAAATTAATATTAATAACGCCCAAATTCTGAAAATTCTTCGGATTTTGCCCCTCTGCACTCTCGCTTATCGGCTAGGGGTGTATAACCGCGGAGGTCGCCCCACATCAAAAAAATCTCAAAATAAAATCCCCCTAAAAATCACAAAATCTAAATTTTTCCCAGATAAATTCCCATTTTTCTCCAGAACTCTCTTTCTTTCCCTCAACCTATTCCAAATTTTCTTCAAATTATGCACACTCGCAACGATATTCACTTTAATCCGAGCACCAATTAGCCCACGAAGACAAAACTGCCTAAATCCAAGATTTTCTTTTATTTTGATATTATTTATAATTTTACTTATTGGATTTAAAATTTATTTATCCAATTATTTTTTATGGTTTGTTGCGTGCGTCAGGACTATTTATTTTTTCGCTCCAATAGTTTGTGAAGTTTGTTATTAGGAATTGTCTTAATGATTCATAATCTTGTAAGGTAAAATATTCTCTTGGGGGATTCATTGTTGAAAATGTCAGAATCATATGCGGGAAATTTCCAATTTCAGGGAAATAGGCTGGGCTGTTTCCTGTGAAAGTTATTGCTGATTGTCTATTGCAATTTTCTTCATTGTAGTTTGCCCTAAAATATCCTTCTCTAAGTGTGAGGGCATATTCTCTTTCTTCGGAGGTGAAAGTAATTTCTAATCCGCCTTCAGATATTTCAATTAAATTTGTTATGTCGAAGTTGCTGATGCAGATGAATGCAACTTCGAGCATCCAAAAGTCCCAAAACAAAACGAGAGGGACTTTTTGATTTTTTGATTGGGATATTTATGTTCTTTAAGAATTGTTTTTTTCCCGTTTGTTACATCTTTGAAAACTGCTAAAAATTTTCCTTCTGTAATTAAATGGGGAATATTTGAAGTTAATGTTTCAATTCTTTCTATCGTGTATAATTCCCATGTTTCTTTTTTGAAGAATTCAGATTCATTGAATAGATATTGCAATTGTTTGGAGCCATCATAAGTTTCTTGTTCTGGTTCTTCTATTATCTGACTTTCTTTTTCTGGCGTGTATGGATGTGCAACTATTGAAATTGGTTTTGTTTCATCTGATTTTTTAAGTTCTTCCCTTTCAATTTTTTGAGTGGGGGCTTTATTGGAGAGTCTTATTGAGGATTTTTCAGAAGGTTCAGATAAAATTATTCCGAGAGAAATTGTTGTAAGTGCGATTAAGGATAAAAGTGTTCGCCCCATTTTTGTTTAAGATGATAAGTAAGGTAATAAATATTGTTGTCTTAAATTATGAAGTTTTAAAAACGCTTAATTCTATTTCTGTTTATGAAAGTCAAGGAAGGTTTTTCTAAATTTTGGAAGTTTTTGAAGAAGGATACTTGGCAGGCTTGGTTGGTTTCTTTGATTCTTGCATTTATATTTATTAAGTTAATATTTTTTCCAGTTTTGTCTTTTGCATTGAATACTAATTTGCCCTTGGTTGTTGTTGAATCTTGTTCAATGTATCATTCTTCTGATTTTGATGATTGGTGGAATAGAAATGCAGAGTGGTATGAAAGTAAGGGAATTTCTAAGGATGAATTTAGTGATTTTTCTTTCAAGAACGGATTGAATAAGGGCGATATTGTTTTGGTTTCCGGTAGGGGGGATTATGAAATAGGAGATATAATAATTTTTGAAAATGGGGCCTATAGGTATCCATTAATTCATAGGCTTGTTAAAACAGAGCCGTATGCAACGAAGGGAGATAATGGAAGAACCAATGCAGACCAACTCCCCGGGGAAAAAAATATTCCGGAAGATGCAATTATGGGGAAATCTATTGTTAAATTGCCAGGGCTTGGATGGATAAAGTTAATATTCTTTGAAGGTGTAAGACCTGAAAGTCAGAGAGGGTTTTGTAAATAGGGTTTGTGATTTGCTTTTTAAAAATTATTGGATAAAATAACTTTTCTTATCAATGCTATTTTTTGGCTTGGGTTTCTGTGGAGAGTTTTATTGGTGAAAGGGGGAGCGATTAATCAAATCTTTAATTAATAATCTTAGCTTCTTGATTTCCAAGAGATACAAAGTTTCTTGAATTCCACCAAAGATATCTTGCCAGAGTTGTTTCCTGTTCATTGCCTGATATGGCTTTAAGAAAATTGTCCTGCATTTTCTTCTTTGAACGATGCAGGGCATCTTTCACGGAGTTATTTTTTATTATTGTTTCTATAAATAATTTTGATGGTTCTAAAAATAATTTAGCAGTTTCATCTGATAGTGGTCTGCTTATCTTTTCTTTTTCGTAGACGAATATGAAATCATCGGTATAACCTGTATAACAATTTGTTCCCTTTTCAACACATTTTGTTCCAAGATTCTTTGCAGAACGGCAGGAAATCGCGTAAACGATGTTTAAATTTAAAATTTTATCATCGCTTTCTGTAGAGAGTAGTTCATCGTTCTTATGTCCTGTAACAGAATCTTCATCTCCGTGACCGTTAAGCACGATAAATTCGGGATTGGTTTTAATAACTCTGCCTTCAAACTCTTTTTTATTTGCTTTCTCACGATGAAGGTCACTAACATTTGCTCCTTTCATTAAAGCTAAATCGATGCTTTCTTTACACCAATTAGATAGGTAGAAAGTTGTATCATCATGCTCAGGTCTTGTAATCAAAAAATTAAAACTCATTGGATTATTCCCTTCTTCATGGCTCTCAAGAACTCCATTTCTATCTCGATAATTTTACTTCCAATTTCTGAATTCTTATTTACATTCTCTATTAACTCGTCTTTAGTAAACTCTCCAAAATTTCCAATGGACAATTTTTTATTTTCTGGAAGCACTTCTAACCTTGCTATGACAATCTTTTTTATTTCTTCTTTTAATCTATCTCTTTCTTCCATTCTATATTATCTCTAATTTATTTAGCTCTTTTAAAATTATCTCTGATTTGTCAGTATTATTCTTTACTTCAACGAACGCGACATTCCAGCTAATTGGTTCATTTTCTAAAACGAGGATTATCTCTTTCCTTAGGTTTAGAGGAATATTCGCGTAAATTTTCAAAAATATTTCTTTTAACCCTTGTTTGTCTTTTTCCATGCTTTGATTAGTATCTTGATGTTTAATAATGTGCCTATGGTTAATACTATTTTAGACTCTCCTCAACAATTTTAATCTCTTCCTTCGTCAATCCATATAATTTGTAAACTTCTTGGTCAATTTCATAATCCATAAATTTTTAATAGGTTGGAGCTATCTATACCTTATCATGGTGGAAATTATTTATACAGATCACTTAAAATTAAGATTAGAAGTTAGAAAAATTCCGTACGAATATCCAAGTAGAATACTGAAAGACCCTGAAAAGGTATTTTCTGATATTTTAGAGAAAAAGAAAATAGCAATAAAAAGACTTAAATATAATAAGAAAGTAAGGAATATGATGATAGCTTACGAGCATAAAGAAAAAATTGTAGAAATAGTAACAATTCATCCAATATCTGATGAAAAAATCATAAGCCGAGTAATGAGTGGAAGATGGAAATAAAAAATAAATATAACTATGATAAGGAATCTGATTCTTTGTTTATCTACTTGGAAGAAGGAGAGGAAGAAAGATTTGAGGAGATAGCTCCCGGAATAAATATTGAATTGGATGAAAATGGAAAGATTATTGGAATTGAAATTTTAAAAGCGTCCCGTTTTTTAGCAACCAAAGAATCTATGTAGATTTTCAATGAAATATACAAGCCAAAAAATAATTAAATATACAATGAAAACTGAAGAAGATAAATTGATATTTTAGCATTTCTGGCAAAAACAAAAATTATTTTATGGTTAAATAGTTCTTGGTTGGAAAGGACGTTATCTATATCTTAACAGGATAACTAAAATAACCAGAATTAAACTTCCAACAAATAAAGAATTAATAAGAATAGTTGTATTTTCTATTTCATTAAAATAAAATATTATTTTAGACATCAAATATGTCATGATGATTAAAAATGATAATATAAAAGAATATTTCAAAAAATATCTTTCGGTAAGTCTTTTATTATCAAAACGAATTCCTTTATCTCCAAAACTTATTCCTTTGAAAAACCAGACCACGACTAATCCTCCAACTATACCAGAAATAGTAGAAATCCCCACCATTAAAAATATATCATTAAAATTCATATAAACTAAACTAATTTGGCTTATTAAAGAATTTCTATAAAGAATTATTTGTAAATTTTGCGAAATCTTGAGCTGTTTCACATTCCGAAATTAATTCTTTTTTCATCCCAAACTCTCCTCAAGAATTTTCTGTTCTAAAGATAAAACAAATCTAATAAAAGTACCAGTTAAATAAATCATAAATTCTAGTTCCTCTTCCTTAACTTTATCATTGTGTTTAGCATATTCATTTTGATATTTAGAATATTTGTCTAATAATATCCAATACATATTTCTGATTTCCTTATTTATTCCTTTAGATTCTAAGTATTTGCCTAGTTCTTCATTCTGCTTTTCAAGATTTTTCTTATTTTTTAATATGTTTCTCAAAAGCAATTCTAAAGATAATCTTAAATCATCTATCAAATTTCTTTTATACTCTTTTCTTTGATATTTTTCAAGTGCCGAATTAAAATTTTTTAATACCTCTGGGTAATCCTTTAACCAACAAATAGACTCATCAACTACTTTATCATCTAATAACTTGGCTCCAATAGAATAAAAAGAGATATTTCCATTGATTTCCTTAATTCTAACATTAAGAGATAGAGAGCTAAGCAAACTTTTGATATCTTTAAGAATGTTTTGATAAGCAAGATATAACTGGTTATTTGTTGATTGCGATTTTTTACTATGGTCATTAATCCCAGAATGAACCAATAAGAAATTCAATAAGGTTTGTAAATACGGAAAAAATTTCTGGGGTCTAATCTCATTTTTAAATAAATTATAAACCTCAAAATCCTTAAACGTTTTAAATGAATCTGTAAGAAATTCTGCAGGAGGAGTATGTATAAGTAAATTTTGACAAAAAGCCCTATCTATATTAACATTCCAAAAATTAGATAAATTATTAGTTAAGGAGTTTGTAACTCCGTTTTTGAACATTCTAAAAATTTCTCTTTCATCTATAGTGGTATTCCATCTTTTTAAAGAACTAAAGTAGGTTGTCATCCTAAACTCTCTTCTATAATCTTAATCTCTTCTTTTGTCAACCCATATAACTTGTAAACTTCTTGGTCAATTTCGTAATCAACGTTTTTAATGTCCTGCTCTGATTTTCCTTCTTTGTAAAATTGCATTATTCTTTCAACGAGTTCTTTGATTTTTTTGGCTTGGGTTTCGGAAGGGAGAAGGATTGGAAAGTTTCTTGCATATTCATACATAAATTCCATAGTAAGTTGCGAGCGATTCCATAAATATCTGTGTGCAAACCAATTAATTAGTTTGGAATTTAATATGCCCAACAAAAATTTAAGGTTTATCTTTGAATCCCATATCAAAGTTACCGTTTTATCTGCATAGTTATCATCATTTGTGTAAGTTCCCACAATTCTGGCGTTTCTATAGTTAGAAATTATTTTTTTCCCATACCTTGAAACAATTCTCTGAAAAATTAGTTTTTCTCCTTTTACATGGTAGGAGGGTATAATATCCTTCTTTTTTATATAATATTCTGAATTAAAATAATATCTCTGTACTTCTTTTCCTCTTATACATGAAATAGAATCTGAAGATTTAGTTTTTGTCATGTATTTTGCAACCATCCCACCCCAATTTACTTTAGCAATTTCGCGAAGAGGGACTGAATTATTTAATACTTTTTCAAAAATACTACTATTTTTATCGGTAATCCACAAAGGAAACCTATTATTATTAAAGAATTTTATGTTAGATTTATCTTCTAAGATTATTCCTTTATTAGAAAATCCCACAATAATCTCTTTTGAAGATTTATTTTCTTTATTAACACCAAATATAACCTGCTCTAATTCAACATCTTCAAAAGCTTCAGATGTATCGATTAAAAATCTTAAATTATTCTTTAAAATTAATTCTCTAGTTCCTTCCCAAGAAGAGATATAAGTTAATTGTTTAGGAACTATCAAAGAGATATTCCCGTTATTTTTTAGAAGTTCAATCCCTAAAAATATGAAATACGATGCTGTATTTTTTGTCCTATCATCTTTGAAGCGTTTTTTTAGGTATTCTTTATCTTCTTTTCTCAATTCCGCACCATAAGGCGGATTCCCCACAACAACATCAAATCCTCCGTTTCTAAAAACATCCGGGAATTGAGCCTGCCAATTAAACGCTTTATCAAACTTTGAGTCAGAGATTAAGCTATTTCCGTTTTTAATATTGTCTTTCATGTTGGGTAAAATTCTTCTTCGTGTTTCTCTTGTTTCTTCTTCTAAAATCTTCAGAAGTAAATTTAATTGTGTTAATTCTACGGCTTTCTCATCTAAATCAACACCATAAATACAATTAAGAAGAATAGTAGCTTTTTGTCCTAATGTTAATCTGCCTTTGAAATCTTTGAAACTATCCCATTTCTTTGAGCTTTCTCCATTTTTTAATCTTTCCTCAATTATTTTCTTTAGTTCTTCAAAAGCGTCTAATAGAAAGGAGCCAGAACCGCAAGCAGGGTCAATAACTTTCATATCCAAAATTTCATCTAAGGTTTTGTTTTTTGCATATTCTACAAGAGTGTTGTCTAAGATATAATCAACGATGTATTTGGGAGTGTAATAAATTCCCATCTTTTTTCTTTTTCTACTTAACAAATCTAACTTAACTCGCTTTTCAGTTCCTCTTAAAACAACTCCTAAATATTGCTCGTAGATATTACCTAACAAATCAACAGGCAAATCATCGAACCTGTATCTCTCTTGATTGTCTTGTGTTCCATAATAAAGTCCTTTGATGACTTTCATTAAGGTTTTGTCGTCAAAAAATCCTTCCTTTTCTAAAATTCCCTCTGAAAAGAGTTTAGAGTTGTATTCTTTATCAAATATTTTAAATTGAATTAATAACAAACTCCACAAGTTTTTATCTGTTCTTCCCTGCTGAACATCATTGATCTTTTTTAATAAAAAATCTTCTTCTTCTAAACCTCTGTCTTCAACAGAACGCATAAAAATCAATCTGTCAATTAAAATCTGAACAACTTCATCAATTTGTGGTTCTGTTAGATAATTTCTTTTACTCTTCAAGTCCTTAGATAACCATTCTCTATACTGCAATAAGTCAGTTAAAATAGACTCGTCAATTGGTTTAATTAGTCGTTTATCAACATTTTCAAGAAGTTTGTTTATCTCCTCTTTTTCAAAACTCTCCCTTGATAAAAGCCATAATCTATCAAATTGTTCAATAAAGTCTTTACAATCTAATTGCAAATATCCTTTCCCGTCTTTCAAAAGGTTCTTGTCTATATTCTTGATATTAGATAGTGCGTGATAAATCTTAATCTGTTTAAAGTTTGTAAGAACTGCAAACTTAATGTTCTTGTGGTGTGCGTAAGAAACTGCCTGTTTCCCTTCTTCTTCTGATAATCTCACGCTGGTTTTCTTTGCTTCAACTACAAGTTTATATTGATTACCTATTCTCATTAAGTAGTCTGCCCTACCCTTCAAAATCCTTGTTTCCTTGGATATTTCTTCTCTCTTCCAACCCAATGACTCAAATAATGGTTCTATAAATTGAAATTTAATATCTTCTTCAGGCATAGAATCGATTTTATTTTGAGGTATTTCCTGAAAACGCTTAACTATTTTTTCTACTTCTTGTTTAGCGTTTTCTTTATCCATTTAAACGTCAGAGAAATAATATATAAAAAGTTATCTTAATTGGTTTTTTAAAATGGATTTTATCTTATTTACTGAGGAACATTATTTATGGATAAGCTCTGGGGAAAATTTGTAGGAAAAGCTTAAATACTTCACATTAGTGATAGTGGAAATATTGGAGTTTTATGGAGTTTTGTCCGAAATGTGGGAGTGTAATTCTTGTTGAAGGCAAGAAGGCAAATTGTGCTAAGTGTAGTTATAAGCCTAAGGGAAAGATTAAAATTCAGACGTCTCAAAAAGGCGGAGCTGGAGGGAGAATTGCAGTTATCGACGAGAAAAAGATGCAGACATATCCTATTGTGCCTATTAAATGTCCTGAATGCAAGGCAAAAGAGGCATTTTTTTGGACAATGCAGACTCGTTCAAGTGATGAGGCAGAGACTAAATTTTACAAATGTGTTGATTGCGAGCATACTTGGAGAGAATATCAATAATATTTATATTTCTTGTTTTGTAAATGTTTAAAAAACCCCTTTCTGTAAGATTATTGTTACTTGGTCCCGTAGCTCAGGCTGGTCAGAGCACTAGGCTTTTACAGATAACAAAGTTATCTGTCCTTCCAAAAAGAAGGACTGGAAAACTTTTTTGAAGTAACCTAGGTGTCGGGGGTTCAAATCCCCTCGGGGCCATTTATACTTAAGGGATTTGAACACTGCACGAACTTCGGTTCGCTGGTCTTCAACTTAGGACATAAGAAAAGTGGAACACTGCACGAACCTTCGGTTCGCTGGTCTTCAACTTAAGATATAAGAAAAGTGGAACACTGCACGAACCTTCGGTTCGTTGGTCTTCGCTTCAAGAGTGAAGCTTCAGAAATCCCCTCGGGGCCATAAAAATGGAATTAACAGATATAGAAAAAAAGATATTAACTGCGTTGCATGGGGCTAAGTTGGTTAATTGGAAATTTCTTCCTGCTTTTGAGGAATTTCTTAAGGAGTATGTAAACTTTGAGGAAATTGATTTGAAAAGCATGGTTGATAAATTTGTTAATCTTGGTTTGTTAGATATTGTTCATGAAAAAGACGGGGAAGTAATTTGTATGTTAACTGATGTTGTGGGAAGTAATTTATTGGATGAAGAGTTAGTTTATTATGGTCATAGTTATATTGAAGGTCATGATTGATATAGAGAACTGTGTTAATTATGTTGCATTTTGTACGCAGTTCTCTAATGGATAACTGCTAAAATCTTATTATGTAATCAATGCAGTTATCCATAACACAATAATTTTTTTAAACTCTGCAAATAATTATTTTTATGATTCACTTGAGGGTTGCAGGGACTGGAAGATATCTTCCCGATGAGGTTATTCCAAATAGTTATTTTGCGGGAAGGGATTTGAGAAGATATGATTCTCTTGGGTGCATTGTTGGAGTTGTAAGGAAAAATGAGAGTGAAATATTTAAGGTGACTGGAATAAGGGAGAGGAGGAAATCTCCTCAAGGGCAAACTTCTGCCGATATGGGTTATGAAGCGGCAAGTATGGCGATTGAGAGAGCGGGAATTGATGTTGATAGTTTAGTTGGAATAATTGTTGGGACTGTGACTGAAGACGTTAATTTTCCGAGTGCCGCCTGCAAAATACAAGAAAGACTTGGAGCGAGGAATTGTTTTGCTTATGATATCTCAAATGCCTGTGCAAGTTTTCCAGAAGCTTTGGCTCAGGCGAACGCGAGAGTTTTAAGGAAGCATGGAAATTATTTAGTTGTTTCTGCCGAGAATATGCTTGGAATGGTTGATTCTAATGATATCAATTCAACTTTGTTTGGAAATGGTGCTGGTGCTGCAGTCCTTGTGCCTACTGAAGGTCCTGAAGGGATTGTTGCAGAATATTCTTTTAGCAATCCGTTTGACGGCGGGTTAAATCTTATTTTTAGAGATCCAGAGAGATTTTGCAGGATGCCTGAAGGAGACCTTGTTTTTAAAAGGGCTGTTAAGAGCATGATAACTGCCTCAGAATCTCTCAAGAGTGATGCTAAATGGGATAGGGCGGACGTATACATTCCGCATCAAGCTAATGGGAGAATTGTTGATTTAGTTGAGTCTAAAGTTAGAGAGGAGGGTTGTGTTGTTTTTAGAACGGTGGAAAAGTATGGCAATATGTCTGGAGCTACGGTTGCAGTTGCATTGGATGAGGCTATTGAGCAGAATGTAATTAATTCAGGTAAGAGAGTCATTCTTGTTTCTTTTGGCTCTGGATTAGTAACTTCCGGAGTGGCTATTCAGTTTTAGTCATATTTTTTTCTGACTTTGTTTATCCTTTCCAGTCCGTCTATTTTTTCAATTATTGATTTTCTCAAGAGCTTGGGCATTTTAGGATTTTGTTTTAAGAAGTGTTTTGATTTTATTATCATCTCCTGTGTTGGATAAAGTGAGGGGAACAAGAAGGCAGAATAGAATTTTCCATAATGCTCGCTTTTTGTTTTATAGATTTTGATTGCTTCTTTGAAGAATTCATCAATATAATTAATCATTTTTTCTTTTTGTGTTCTTAGCCAGAAAGGTGCCATTGCACCCCTTATATAATCAAGAGAGTGTCCTTTTTCATTGATAAATATTTCCCAATATTTTCTTTTGTTTTTTATCATTGCCGATTCCACTTGTGCGGCTTGTTTTTTCCCTTCATCCGTATTGTCTTTTTTTAGTTCTTTTTTTATTAATGACTCTATTTCATTATCATTTCTTGCCGCCAATATTTTTAAAATACTCCAGCGTTTATCTTGGTCAAGATTTATTTTTAATAATGCACGGAAGTTTTCTATATTTTTTATTGCCTGTGCCGAAAGAACCATTGAGGAAAACCAGGCGTTCTTGTGCTCTTTTGGCGTTTTTTTATTTTTAAATTTTGAATATGAAATCTGGTATATTCTTTCTGAATATGCTGCGTAATCTTTATCTGATAGGTAGTGTGTTAAAATGCCTGATATATAGGATATTTGGTTTTCAAGAGTATGGAGGCTTTTTTCTTCCTGAAAACATTTAATGATTAATTCAAGCATTGTTTTTGGATTTAGTTTTGCATCTCTTGTCATTTCCCATAAGGAGCCGAGAATCATTTGTTTTGTTAAATCATGTTTTATTTTACTGAAATTGCTTAAAATATATTTTAATGAGATTTTATCAAATTCCACCCTTGCATAATCCCAGTCTTCATAATTAAGGAAAATGAAGTTTGGTAAAGGGAGTGTTTTTCCTACAATTTTAGAAAGGTTTAGTTTTGTTTTCTTTCCTTTGTAGTTTGCCGAGAAAGAAATTATTTTTGAATCATAGAATAACCCTATTTTTGTTTTGTGGTTTCTTAATTTTTTATTTTTTGCAGATTGTTTTAGAGTTATTGAGCTTATTTTTTTGCCCGGATTTATATCAGGGAATATAGAATTTACTCCTGTGGTTTTTATCCATGAGTCAAACCACTTTTCCAGTTTTATTTTAGATGATTTTTCTAAAGATTCAAGAAAATCTTTTAATTTAGTATTTTCCCATTGATGTTTTTTAAAATAATTTCTAACTCCATTCCTGAAGTTATCTTCCCCTATGTAAAACAATAATTGTTTTAAAACGGATGCACCCTTTGAATAGCTTATTCCGTCGAAATTGCTAAATGCTTCTTTCGTGTCTCTTGCTGATGTAGCTATTGGATGTGTTGTAGGTAATTGATCTTGAAAATATCCCCAGGCCTTTCTTTCATAGAAGTCCTGCCAGCCATTTTTAAATTCTGTTGCTTTTGTCATAGCCAAATATGAAAGGAAGTCCGCAAAACTTTCGTTTAACCAGAGGTCATTCCACCATTTCATTGTTACTAAATCTCCAAACCACATATGAGTCATTTCATGCAAGAGGACGTTTGCGAAGAAAGAGCGTTCTGTTTGAGTCATCTCTCTTCTTGGGAATTGGGATTCGGAGAAAGTTACACATCCGGGGTTTTCCATCGCCAACGAATTAAATTCAGGGACTACAATTTGGTCATATTTTTCAAATGGGTATGGAAAGTCAAAGAATTTTTCGTAAAATTGAATGCCTTGTTCTGTGAATTTAAAAAAATCTTTTACAGGGACATATTTCTTGAATGCTTGTCTGCAGAACACACTGATAGGCATTTTTTTGTATTCTGATTTGAATTCATGATAATCTCCAGCACTTAGATGAAATAAGTAAGTTGAGATTTTTGGGGTTTGTTTGAAGATTGTATTTTTATAATTGCTTTTAGGGATTAATTTTGATGATTGTTCTGAAGTGTTTGAAATTAATTTCCATTCTTTTGGGGCTTTTACTTCCAGATTAAAATGTGCCTTCATATCCGGTTGATCAAAGCAGGGGAACATTTCGTGTGCTTTGAAAGGTTCGAAATCACTGAAGATGTATTCTTTTTTATCTGCGTCAATGAATTGATGGAATCCTTCTCCGTTGTGGTTGTATTCCGAACTATATTGGATAGAGACTTTATTTTTTCCTTTTTTTATCAAATTTTTTGGAATTGTTATTAAATATTTTTTAGTGATTTTTAGAATATCTGATTGGATTTCTTCATTGTTTATTAAAATTTTTTTTATTTTTGCCGTTGTGTTTATTACTATTTGGTCTTTCTTTTTTGTTGTAAAATTTATTGTGCAGTTTCCTTCATATGTTTTTGCCTTCTTTTTTAGAGAGATTTGCAACCTGTATGAGATGTCTGAAATTAAATCGGAACGTTTTGATGCAAAATCTCTTGTTAAAATGTCTTCCTCCATTGGTTGTTTAAGGGGAAGGGGTTTTAAAAGTTAATTGTATTTGGTAGTATTTTGTCCTGAATTTTCTAACGGATATTTGTTATGTATAGCAGAAGACAAAATATAGATAATTCTGATAATTGGAACACTATTTGTCCAGAATTCTCTATCTGTACAATTCTGAAAACAATTGTGCTAATCAACAGAATTGTCCATATTTTGAACAGTTTTTTGTTCTTCCGCTGATAGTTTAAGACAAATACCTTTCAATTATAAATGTCTTAGACTATAAATAGAAAATAAAAATGAAATAAATTAGAATACAAATAAAGGATAAGAAGGAAATAAATTAATCAATTAATTTCTTGATGTTTTCTATGTTTGTTGCAACATCCGTGCCTTTTTTTGTTAATTTTATCAGTTTTATTCTTCCTTTTTTTTCAAATGAAACGAGGTCTAATTTTTCAAGGGTTTGAAGGATTTTTACTGCGTGGCTGTATGTGCAGTCAACTTCTTTCGCAAGAATTGAGCCGTATCTTGCTCTCGTGAGTTTTTTTAATGCAACGAGCATTAACGCTGGTTTTCTTCTAAAGAAAACATCAAAATTGTCCCTTGTTTTTGTAGCCATCTAATATATGTTTTTTAACCTCTATATCCCAACTATTATATTGCTTTTAAAGTTTTCTGCCATTATGTTATCTAAAATAGTAGTTATTAGAAGTAACTGGAAAAGAGTTTTATGACATTTTAGTGTTTTGTAAGACAAGATTTTTAAGTTGCGGTGACACTTTGAGTATTTTAAGGTTTTAATAAATTATACATTTTAATGGAACTGCGAGGGTTTTGTGGGGAGTGTTTTGATATTTAAATTTAAGATTTTGTGATGATATAGCAGAAGCATTAAATAATCGTAAGCTTCCGCTACGTCAAGAACGCTGACAATTGCGTTCTTGAACGCGCTCAAGAATCTAAATCCATAAGGATTCTTGACGTATAGTAAACGCATAAAATTATACTGAAATTAAATGCGTTTACTATAAAATTAGGCGATTAGTGTAAAATAGGGTTTAAGGAAAGTTTACAATATTATTTTGAGCGAAGCGAATTATCTTAGAAAAAATGTAAATTTGGGAGAGGCTCTGCAAGAGTTGAACTCTTTAAGCCCTGTTCAACTACTCGAGCGTTAGTGAGAATGCAATGTGGCACGACTGAAAGGAGTGAGTTTCTAATTCTCCATTATTGTATTTCTAAAATCTCTCTTAGTTTGGGCGGGCTTTTTGCCATCCTATTAAATTTGAGGTGCATGCCATTCTTTGCTTCTTTTTTTCTAAGAAAGAGGATGAAATAATCTTTTTTGGTTGAGGGTTGTAGTTAATAACTTCTCCCCAATTCCCTTCCTATCATCATTTCCCTTTTTGCAATTTCATTGGTCATCTTTTCTACATCAGAAACTAATTTTTCACCCAATCTTTCAGGACCAATAAGACCCATTGCCATCCCCATCGTGGTTGAGACGTCATTAAGAGCCATGCTTGCTATTTTATAATATTCTCCAGAATCTTTTCCGACTTTTTTTGCTAATCTTCCTGTAACTATAGATACATCTGCTAATTTTAGAGATCCAAGAGCTGGTACACGCGAGTTAAAATCATAAAAGTCATTTGAATAATATCCTAAAAATGTGCGGAATTCATCTGAGGGCCTAACCTCTTCCTTCCTAAGCACCTTCTTGGGCCAATATGAATAAGAACTTTTAACTGGGTCAGCTATTTGTTTAAAAGCTTCGTCAAGGTTATCTGTTCTAACTAAATCTGCAAATTGGTTAAGAGGTGTCCTTCTGTTGTAATCTGGACATTGTCTTTGTTGTTCTTCTAATATCTGATATAATGGAGTCCCCTTAAAGAGTTCTTGGAGACTTCTCTCAGTTTCTTCTGTTCTATCTGGAAAACGAAAACTTTGTAGACTAGGGAATTCATAAGAATCTCTTTTAGTTCCAAAAATACTTCTTCCAGCTTTCAGCAATTTACAAACTAATCCTTGATTGCTTTTTTCTCTTTCAACTTGTTCTTGTGTTTCGTTTGTCATTTTCTATGAATTTTTGTTCATTTATTTGTTATTATTAAGTAGTTTGATACTATATAATAATCTTTTTATCTAAATATTGTGCATAACGCAATATTTATAAAGTATGTTTGCTCTTTAGATTAAAATGAAAGACATAGTTAAGTTAGATTTGAAAGATAGAAAGATTTTAGCTGAATTAGATAGCAACGCAAGGCAAAGTAATTCAGAGATAGCAAAGAAAGTTGGATTGAATAAAAATACTGTTAATTACAAAATAAAAAGAATGATAGAAGAAGGAGTGATTGAAGGATATTACTCGGTTATTGATAGTTCAAGATTGGGCTATTTTAGCATGAGAGTTTATTTGAAATTCTTTAGAAGTTCAAATAAAGATGAAGAAGAAATAATTAAATGGCTTATGGAAAATAAATCAGTAGGTGTTGTTGGAAAATTTGAAACTAATTATGATTTAGTTTTTATAACTTGGGTAAAAGACATTTATCAATTTAGAGAAATTTGGTTAGAATTTAAGAAAAGATTTAGAAAGCACTTTTGGAAAGAAAAAGTGCATATATTTTCAAGAGTTTTACACTTCAAAAGAAAATATATCTTAAATTCAAAAAAAGAAAATTTTGATAAGGTTGAGATCATTGGTGGAGAAAAGACAGAAAAATTTGATGAATTAGATATTAAGATTCTTAATATTCTTGCAAAGAATGCAAGAATTCCTTTAATTGAAATTTCAGATAAACTGAAAACTCCCGTTAGAACTATTGCATTTAGAATTAAAGAATTAGAGAAAAAACAAATAATTCAAGGATATAGAGTAAATATAAATTTAGAAAAAATCGGTTATGAATATTACAAGCTAAATTTTATTTTGGATGATTGTTCTAAAATCCAAGAATTAGAAAGTTTTTGTAAAGGAAATGAGAAGGTTATTTTTATTGATGAAACTCTTGACGAATTAGATTTTGAGATTGATGTAGAGGTTAAGAATAAAAAAGAATTAGTTGTTTTGATTGAGAAAATCAAAGAGAAATTTCCAGTTAGGGATTTAGAAATTTTAACTTTCGAAAAATATTTGAAGTTAGAAAGTATTCCACAAATGTAGTTTTCGGGTGGTGGAAAAAAGATTATTTCTAATAAATTTGAAACGAAGTTTCACAATTTGAAACGAAGTTTCACAGATTGTCCGAAGGACAGGCACGCACCTGGTAACTGGGGTAGGTGGTCTGGGGATGGCTAAGAGAGATTTTAGCTATTTTACATTTAAAGATTTTAGGAGAATTAGAAATTTCGTTGAAAACGGATTAAATTGACTTAATTTAAACAAGACGATTAATAAAAGTTTTAATGCATTATATTTTATTGCGGGTGAAAATTCATTATGTTGAGGTTGCTGATGTAGATAAATGCGATTTCTCATGAATCTAAAATTTCAAGACGAAACGAGAGGGACTTTTTGATATAGCCATTAATCTTATTCTGTTATAAAATTTAGGGGGGTTTTATGAGGCGGTTAGATAAGTTTAAATCCATTAATTTTCTTGGATTTATATGAGGATTTTAGCGGCATCTGACATTCAGGGAAAATCGGGGGTTTCTAAGAGGTTGGCAGAGAAGGCTTTGAGGGAGAAAGTTGATTTGGTTGTTTTATGCGGGGATATTATGGGGGTGGGAGATTCTGAAGGATTGATAAAGCCCTTTAAAGATAGGAAGCAGAAGGTTTTGATTCTTCCTGGAAATTGGGATAGTTTTGCGACGACGGATTTTCTTGCGCAGTTATATGGGGTTACTAACATACACGGATATTCTGCAGTTTATGAAAACATTGGATTTTTTGGAGCTGGAGGCGCTCCCACAGCCATTGGGCCCCGTTCAGGAATTACAGAGAATGAAATGATGGAAACTTTGGAGAGGGCGCATAATGGTTTGGAAGGAATTGAAAAAAAAGTTATGCTCACACATAGTCATCCTGCAGGAAGTAAGTCGGAGTTTTCAGGATTTCCGGGAAGTGTGGCAATAAGGGAAGCAATTAAAAAATTTAAGCCAGATTTGCTTTTACATGGACATATTGAAGAGGGCGAGGGTTTTGAAGAAATGATTGGAAAAACGAGAGTTGTTAATGTCGGGCCTGAAGGTGCAGTTTTTGAGATTTAGGATTTTTTAAAGGCAATTAGATAATTTAAGCGGTGAATAATTACAAGGGGATTAGTGGAAATACGGACTAAA
>JAUYJY010000014.1 GCA_030699205.1 Candidatus Pacearchaeota archaeon | reverse complement strand
TATAGATAATTCTGATAATTGGAACACTATTTGTCCAGAATTCTCTATCTGTACAATTCTGAAAACAATTGTGCTAATCGGCAGAATTGTCCATATTTTGAACAGTTTTTTGTTCTTCCGCTAATAGTCTAAGACAAATACAGTTCAATTATAAATGTCTTAGACTATAATATAGAATTTGCAGCAATGAGAATATGGGATATTGGTCGGGTATATATTTGATGGAAAAAAGGGATTTACACTAACTTGCTTTTATTGAACTTGTCTTTTAACTTTATACTTGCTGTGCTTATTATAAAGACAATTGCAGTCGCACCTATAATTTCAATCCAATTTGTTAATGTTATAGGGAATGTTCCGAAGAATTTACTTATTGGGGTGTATATTACTATGATTTGGAGTATTATTGAAAAGATTATTGCGATTATAAGCCATGCATTGCTGAATACTTTTATTTTATATTCTGCACGAATCATATAAATTCTTGCAAATTCCATTATGATTATTCCCGTAAATGCAATTGTTTGAATTTGTTTGATATCGTAGTTTCTTTTAAATCCTAAATAAAATAGAAATAAAACTGCAATAGTGATTAGAACTGCAACATAAATCATATTTAACAATGCATCCTTCCCAAGCATTTGTTTTGCTGATTTTTTTGGGGGGCGTTTCATTATGCCCTCTGAATAAGGGTCTGCAGACAATGCAAGTGCTGGAAATCCGTCCGTAACGAGATTTATCCACAAAAGCATGATTGCTGTAAGGGGGAGAGGAAAGCTAAGAATTATTGCAATGAATATAATCAGAACTTCTGCGATATTTGATGAAAGCAAGTAATTGATAAATTTACTTATATTATCATAAATCCCCCTGCCTTCTTCTACTGAATTTACTATGCTTGCGAAGTTATCGTCTGTTAAAATCATATCGCTCGACTCTTTTGCAACGTCAGTTCCTTTTATGCCCATTGCAATTCCTATATCTGCTTTTTTTAGTGCGGGGGCATCATTTACTCCATCTCCTGTCATTGCACATATATGTCCCTTGCCTTGCAATAGCTTAATTATTTCTAATTTATGTTCGGGATCAACTCTTGAGAAAATTGAGATATTTTCTATTCTGTCTTGTTTTTCTTTTTCGGTTAGTTTTGAGAAATCAACTCCATTAATGGATTCTCCACTTATTCCTATTTGTTTTGCAATTGCTTCTGCGGTGTATCTATTGTCTCCCGTAACCATAATTACTTTTATTCCTGCCTCGTTGCATTTTTGTATTGACTCTCTGACTTCATCTCTTGGGGGGTCTATCATTCCCTGCAAGCCCACAAAAATAAGCTCTTTTTCTATTGAAGAATTTTTTGAGAGAGATTTAGAATCATATTGTTTATAAGCAAACGCCAAAATTCTTAACGCACCCTTTGCGAAGTCTTCATTTTTTTTAAGAATTTGAGATTTTGTCTTTGAGTCTAAGGTTTTTATCTTTCCGTTAATAAAGATTTTTGTGCAACATTTTAAAACTTCTTCAGGTGCACCCTTTGTGAAAACCCATAATTTATTTTGTTTTGGGTCTTTGTTTAATGTGCTCATCATTTTTCTTTCGGCTTCAAATGGCTCTTCATCAATTCTTTTCCATTCTTTTTGCAACTCCTGAAATGACATCCCTGCTTTTTTTGCGCTTATCAAAAGAGATATTTCTGTTGGGTCTCCGGTTATTTCTATTTTATTTTTTGAGTTTGAATCTGAATTAATATTGAAAGATGCGTTATTGCATAATGCTCCTATTTTAAATAAGAGATTTTCATAGTTTGTTATTGGTTTTTCCTTATATGTTATCTTTCCGTTTAAATCATATCCGCTTCCAGTTATTTCTATCTCCTTTAAATTTGTGTAAGCTTTTGTCACAGTCATCTCATTTTTTGTTAAAGTTCCGGTTTTATCAGAACATATGACTGTGGTGGAACCAAGAGTTTCTATTGAGGGAAGTCTTCTTATTAATGCATTTTTAGTGAGCATTCGTTTAACTCCAAATGCAAGTGACACTGTAACTATCGCAGGTAATCCCTCCGGAACTGCTGCAACTGCGAGTGCTATTGCCGTCAAGAGCCACGATCTTGCATGTTCAAGAAACGGTGCAAATTGTCCTGAAAATAAAAATGAAAAAATATTTTCTTTTAATCCCCCAATTATAAATATGATTACTGCTATTGTAATGACTCCTCCTCCAATATATTTGCCGAACGTGTTTAATCTTTTCTGCAATGGAGTTTGCTCTTTTTCGACTTCGTTTATGAGGGTTGCAATTTTTCCTATCTCTGTGTCCATTGCTGTTGAAACAACTAATGCCTTTCCTCTTCCCTTTGTTATTAATGTGCTGCAAAAGAGCATATTTTTTCTGTCTGCAAGTGCAAGATTTCCTTTCAAGACATCTGAAGTCTTTGATGAGGGAGATGATTCTCCCGTTAAAGAAGATTCTAAAACTCTTAGGTTTTTTTGTTCAATTATTCTGGCATCAGCTGGAATTTTATCTCCTTCTTCTAATATAATAATATCTCCCGGAACAAGTTCTTTAGCATCAATTTCTTTAATCTTTTCATCCCTTAAAACCCGCGTCTTTAATGCAGATAGCTTTTTTAGGGCTTCTATTGATTTCTCTGCCTTGTATTCCTGAATGAATCCAAATAGTGCATTAAAAACTAAAATTGCACCAATAACTGCTGAATCTATATATTCGCGGGTGAGTAAAGAGATTAAAACTGCAAAGAGGAGAATATAAATTATAAAGCTCTTAAATTGCTTAAAGAAAATTACCAGAGGATTTATTTTTTTCTTTTCTTTTAACTGGTTTAATCCATATTTTTCAAGTCTTTTTTTTGCCTCTTGCTCTGTTAATCCTTCCGAATTTGAATTTAGGATTTTAAAAATCTCCTCAATAGGTTGTTCGTATATCTCCATTTTATATAAACTTAAATGAATCCGCATTTAAATAGATATAGCAGAAGACAAAATATTTTGAACAGTTTTTTGTTCTTCCGCTAATAGTCTAAGACAAATACCTTTCAATTATAAATGTCTTAGACTATAATCAAAAGACGACATTGTCTACTTAAAGTCATTTTGTCCTAAATTATAATTAAAATAACTATTAAAAATCTAAACCATTAATATTATAGTATCAAATTATGATGGATTTATCGATGGTAAAGTATAACTATTTTACGCAAAGGTTATTTGTGCATATTAACCCATAAGCCTTTGATAAAAAAGCCAGATGACTCTAACTTTACAGCCCATCAAAAGACAAATATAAGGAAAAAGAATAGTGCATATAATGCGAGGAGTATAATTCCTTCCTTCTTTTTTATTCTCCATTCAGTTTTCATAAAGAGCAATAAAATTAATGAAATTAATATCATAAATGGGACTGTGAAAATTAACGTTGTGTTATTTATTGAAACGGGGTTTATTATTCCTGAAATTCCGATTACTAATAATATGTTCGTGATGCAACTTCCAAAAATGTTCCCGATTATTAAATCGCTGTATCCTTTTTTTGCGGCCCTTATTGTTACGCCCAATTCAGGTGTTGTTGTTCCTAATGCAATTAACGTTGCTCCGATTATTGTTGTTGAAATTCCAAGAGCTTCGGCCGCCCAGATGCTTTCTGCAATTAATGATTTGGCTCCGAAGAAAATTGCACCCGCACCTATAATTAATATCATTAAATCCTTGATAAATGATTCTTTAAATTCATAATATTCTTTTTTTGATTCATATTGTTCTTTTTGTGTTTGTTTTTTTTGTTTTTCCTGTTTTATTAAGGGGTTTTGTTTTTTTATTTCTCTTCTTATGAATTTGTCTTTTATTGTAATCAAATATTTGAATTTAAGAAAATAATCTAAGAATCCCTCAAAGTCGTATGTTTCTCTTGTTTTTTTTGAAGAGAAATTAAATAAAGTGTAAGCTATAAATATTAATAAAAGCAATGCTCCTTCCGCCCTTGTGATGACTTTGTCAAGCATTAAGATAAAAAGCATTGCCATTGAGACAACCATTATATAGCCGTCTTTTTTGAAAATTGATTTTTTTATGGTTATTACTGCAATTAATGAACCGATTCCAAGAATCAGACTCATATTGGTGATGTTGCTTCCGATTATATCTCCGATTATTATTCCGCTATTTCCTTTTAGAGAGGCCGCAATTGCTGTTGAAAATTCGGGGATTGATGTTCCAATTGCAACAAGAGTAAGCCCTATAATAAACTCTGAAACTCCGAGCCTTTTTGCTATTCTTGAGGAAGACTCTACAAAAAAATCAGAGCCCTTAATCAAGAGAATTAGTCCTATAATTAAAAAAATCAAATGTGAATATACCATTTTATTTATTCAGCAAAAATCGCAGACATTTTTTCCTTTGCTTTTAGGATGTCTGGTTTTGGATTTTCCCGCTTTACTTCCTGCGAGACCTGCTTTTTTTACACCTTTCTTTTTTTTGGGACGGCTTGTTTTTGTTTGGGCCATAAGGATTAATAATTTAAGATATATTTAAAACTTTTTAGTTTTTATATGGGATATGCTCAATGAATTTTAAGAGATTGATGCAACTTAGGGATTAATGGTGCAGTTTGTTTTATGATTTTGAAAATATAGCAGAAGACAAGGTATTTTGAACGGTTTTTTGTTCTTCCGCTAATAGTCTAAGACAAATACCGTTTAATTATAAATGTCTTAGGCTATAAATTTAGTTAGCTAAACATGATTACTTAAATTTTATGGAAAACCATTAAATAACTGATGGAGTGTCTTCTGAAAGAGAGGGAATAATCCTAGAATTAGGGGAAAATAGATGGTTGGATTTGATTAGATTGAATAGCTTATTTAAAACTTTAAAAGAAAAATTAAACCAAGTTTTGTAATAGCCCTAAAGAATGACGGGGCAACACCTTTCTAATTTGTCTTATTCTATCAACTTCTTCCTTAACTCCCTCTATCCTATGATTATTGATAGTCATAAGGTCTATTGCATCTACTTGTGCTTTTCTATATTCATAACAACCAAAAACCGCATCACGATATGAATCAATTTCTATTGCACCATTACCAAATTCTGATCTTTTTGTGCTTACCTGGTTTTTAAAATCGTCACCAAGAGCATCCAATCTTCTCTTTACTTCTTCCTCTTCTTCATGAAAGGAAAATTGTTTAATATATTCATCTACTAAGTCTTGGCTAGCAATATTCATGCTAGGATTTTTTTCTGCAAGCCATAAAATGCTTCCCATATATTCTCCTCTTTCATTCGGCTCAACAGGAGCACCATTGCTAACATGTTTGAAGGGTTTGAGGATGCGAGAAATGCTAATTCTTTCCTTCGGCTTAACGGGAGCACCATTGCTAACACTACTAGACGCATCAAGTCTAACGTGCAAATGTTTAGCTTTCAATACTGTGTGAAAATTATCTCCTTTCAAAACATAAGCTCTAGCTGCATTAACCAAATCTGAATGTGTATTAAATTGTCTTGCATGTTCATCCTCGCTTTCAACTTTACCTATAATTAAAAAACCAATACGGCCATAGTTTCTATATCTGTCTCCATAATACATTGCTCCCGGCATTCCCATTAAACCTAGACGATCTGGAAATTCACTCCAATGACAGATAAAAGAATTGGCAATTCCTCTACCACTAGGGTCTAAAAAAGTAATTGGTCTTTCCATGTCACAGCCAAATTTGTAAGGTATACTCTGTGTTTTTTTGAAGGGTATACGATATTCTTCTACAGAAACTTCTTGTGTTCGGTCACGAAAAATAAACTTGGTTCCGACTCCAGGTTCCTCATAGCCCAGTTTCTCCGCTAGACTTTTTAATTCTGCTACATCTTCTCTTAGTTTTTGTGTTTCCATATTAATTATGGAGTCATTTTTGGATTAATAAGTCTTTATTCTCCCAATTGGGTCATCTTTCAGAAAGTTTTATATATTCTAAGAATTCCTTTAAAGTATGGAATTTGAAATTTTAGAAGACCTTGGTCTCACTAACTCAGAGATTAAAGTATACGTGCAACTGCTAGAACTAGGTATGTCTTCTGCAAAAGATATTATTTACAAGTCTAAATTACAAAACTCTGTTGTTCATAGAGCATTAAATTCCTTGATTGAAAAAGGACTGATTCATTATATATTAAAGGGTAAACACAAGATTTATATTGCCACTGAACCAGAATATTTTTTTACATACATAGAGGATAAAAAAAAGCAGTTTGAAGCGGTTTTTCCTAAATTAAAACAAAAGCAATTATCTCAAAAGAAGGAAACCCAAACATCTATGTTTAAGGGGAAAAAAGGCATCTCAGAAGTCTATTATAAGCTCGTTTCTCAGTCAAATGGAGAATTTCTAACATTTGGTGGTTCAAAAGAAACAACAGATTTTATGGGTTTAACGTGGTGGCAAAATATGTATTTAAAGAGGATAAAGAATAAATTGCATCAAAGACATATAGCGTCAACAGAGGTTTTACCATACATAGATCCTTTCTTAAAGATGAAATTAACGGAGATGAGGTTTATTCCAAAAGAGCGGTTCAGCCAATATCAAGAAACCGCGATTATTGAAGATTATGTTGCAATAACAATTTTTGCTGACGAAGGTTACTGTATTTTGATACATAATAAGGATGTTGCCGATGGATATAGAAAAAATTTTGAGATGATGTGGAATTTGGCAAGGGAGAAGAAAGAACTAACCTAAAAATTTTATTTGGTAAAAAGTTGAACCTTTTTATTTTTCCGTTTGAGAAGTGGCGTTTACTTTACGGCCCATAAAATAGTATATTTTAAAAACCCATTTTTTCTATGCATTAAACAGGAAGAAGATGAAAGGCATATTAGTTCAGTTTAGAAGAGGAAGGCACACAGTGCATGAAAGGCATTACTTAATAGACCTTGGCCTAAAAGGAAGGGAAGAGGCAAAGGGGTTTTCAGGCAAGGAAGTTGTTTGGAGAAGTCCTGGGAAAAACAGCAAGGAGATAAAAGGAAGAATTAGTGATGCTCACGGGAATAAGGGACTTGTCCGGGCGATTTTTGAGAAAGGATTGCCGGGGCAGGCGATGACAACAGAAATTGAAGTTCTTGGTTCCGAGGTTTCTGAAAAAACGGAGAAAAAAGAAAAGGGGAAAAAAGAGGGAAAAAAGAAAGATGGAGATAATTAGTTTGGTTGATTAAGATGGCATCATTAAGAAAAGCATCTGCATACAGCAAGAAGAAGAACAGGCCATACACTAGGCAGTCTAAGAATAAGTCAAAGAGTTATATAAAACAGAACCCACATAATAAGATTGTAAAATATAATCTTGGAAATGTTGAATTGTTTAATAGTGGGAAGTTTAAGAATGTTGTCAAATTTATTTCTGAAGAAGATGTTTTGATAAGAGACAATGCAATTGAATCTGGAAGACTTGTCATTAATAAAAATTTGGAAAAGAAACTTCCAAAGCAGTTTTATTTTGAGATTAAACTTTTTCCGCATCATATTTTGAGAAATAATAAAACTGCGGCAGGTGCAGGGGCGGATAGACTTTCTTCTGGAATGAAGCATAGTTTCGGAATTATTGAAGGCAGGGCGGCAAGAGTTCATAAAGGGAAGGAAATTTTTATAGTTTATTGTGAAAACGAGCAAGGAATTAAAATAATAAGGGATATTTTTAGAATGGTTAAGGCAAAAGTGCCTTGCAAAACGAAGATTATTGTTGAGAAAGTTGCTTAGAGCTCGCCTAAAAATAAAGTCTTAAATTTCATAGGTAATTTTGAAGATATAGCAGAAGACAAAATATTTTGAAGAGAGTTATTTGCAGAGTATGGCATCATTAAAGTAGAAAAGAACCCTAAAAGCGGAAAACCATATTTTCAGATAAAGATAACTAAAAATGGTTTGGAATATCTTAAAAAATAATTTACCTTTCCTTAAAATCCATCAACCGACAACTTCACAGAACCAAATAAAGGAATATTTATTAATCAAAGAAGTTTAAATTATGTATGGAAAAGAGGGTTGATTTTATAAAATGGTTTTCTGAATTGGAGAGTAAGGATACCAGCCTCGCTGGTGGGAAGGGTGTGGGTTTAGCAGAGATGTATAACAATAAATTTCCCGTGCCTGTTGGGTTTGTTATAACTACTGGGGCTTATCAACATTTTATTGATAAGAATAAGATTAGCGATATGATTAAAATAATTTTACAGAATATAAATACTGAAGATTCTGCGACACTTAAAAAAGCATCTGAAAAAATTAGTGACATTATAATGGGGGCAGGTTTTCCCGATGATTTAAAGAGAGAGATTATTGAATCTTATGAAATCCTTGACGTTGATAGAAAGAAGTTTGAGGGGGCTGCGCAGGGAGCACTTGATATTTTAAGAAATTCTCATGAACCTCCATTCGTTGCAGTTCGCTCCAGTGCAATTTCAGAAGACGGAAAAAATGCAAGCTTTGCGGGGCAACAGGAAAGTTTTCTAAATGTTAAGGGAAATGATTCTTTACTTCTTAACGTTAAGAAAGCATTCGCCTCTTTATTTAGCCCGAGAGCGATGTATTATAGAAAGAAAAAGGGCTTTAAAGTTAATGAAAAAACTGCGGTAGTTATTCAAAGAATGGTTGATTCTCAAAAGTCGGGAGTTATGTTTTCTAAAAATCCAATTAAAGATGATAATAATTTAGTCATAGAAGCAGTTTTTGGATTGGGAAGCGGAATTGCGTCGGGGATGATTTCCCCAGATTATTATGTAATGGATAGAAATTCTGATATTGTAGAGAGGAAAGTTTCCGACAAGGGAATTGCTTTGACGAGAAATTCTTCCGGAAAGACTGAGGTGGTTTCTTTGACTCCAGAGATAAGTAAAAGAGAAGTTTTAACAGGGCATGAATTAAAAATGCTTGTGCAATTTGCATCAAAGCTTGAGGAGCATTACAAGAAACCGCAAGATGTTGAGTTTGCAATAGATAAAAATGGAATTTATATTGTTCAATCAAGAGCTATAACTTCAAAGCATTTCAAAGATGAATCTGAATTGGATGGAAATGTTTTGGTTTCTGGAATTGGGGCATCTCCCGGAATTGTTTCAGGGGTAGTTAAAATTGTAAATGGCTTGGAGGATTTGAATAAAGTGCAGAAAGGAAATATTTTAGTTGTGAAAAATCTTAGTCCTGAAATTGCTATTTCATTGCATAGGGTTGGAGGGATTATAACAGATTTAGGAGGAATGGCTAGCCATACTGCAATTCTTTCAAGAGAGATGGGAATTCCCCTAATTACGGGCTCTAAAAATGCCATGGAGAAACTTAAAGACGGACAGGTAGTTACCGTCGATGGGTTCACTGGAAGAATTATTGAAGGTCTTGGTGTTGAGAGAAAGATGGAAATAAATAAAGTTGTTCCCACTAAAACAAAGATTAATGTTGTTCTGGACTTGCCGGATTATGCATTGAGGGCTGCTCAATCAGGTGCGAGAGGGGTTGGGTTAGTTAGATTGGAATCTTTGATTGCTGTTTCTGGAAAACATCCTGTTTGGTATGTCAAAAATGATAAGTTAGATGACTATATTGCTAATATTTATGAGGGCTTAAAAAAAATTGCACACTCTTTTGAAGAAATCTGGGTCAGGTCATTAGATATTAAGAGTGATGAATATAAGAATTTGGAGGGTTCTCCTGAAATTAATGAATTAAATCCTTTGTTAGGAGATACGGGCGTCAGATTTAGTTTGAAAAATATTGATTTGTTAGAGGCGGAGTTTAAAGCGATAAAGGAATTGGCGGATGAATATGGAAATAAAAAATTTGGTGTAATGGCGTCTCAAATTATTTCAGTTGAAGAAATAAAGGAGATAAAAGAGATTGCAAAGAAAGTTGGGATGCCTGAAAATGTTAAAATTGGTGTTATGATTGAAACTCCTGCAGCAGTGCAAATAATAAATTCCTTATGTGAGGAAGGAATTGACTTTGTTAATCTTGGGATTTCAAATTTAACGCAGTATACTTTAATTGTTGATAAAAATAATGAGGAAGTTAAGGAATTATATAATGAAATGCATCCAGCAGTATTAAACTCAATTGCTTATGTTTTGAGAAGATGCAAAAAATATAAAGTTGAAACAGCACTTTGCGAACAAACTGCAACCAATCCTGATTTAATAGAATTTTTAGTTGAGAATGGGATTGGAAGGATTTCTGTAAATGCAGATGCCGCTTTTGAAGTTTCCGAAATTATTGCTGAAATTGAAGAAAGAATGTTATTAAGAAATTCTTTAGAGGGAGATAGAAATAATAAAGATAATGGTGTGTCTGGTATAGATAGGGGTGAGTCTGAAAAAGAAGTTAGCGAAAAAGATAATAATTTGAAAGATTTGACAGGGGATTTGACTAGGATAGGAAATGGGAAAAATGTGGATGAAGAGCAGTTAATTTTGCAGGCTCTTGATGATGAATATTCCCCCGGAATTGAGAAAGAAAATGATATACCCAAGTTAAATGAAGCAATTCCCGTCGGCTCTGAAGATTTTGAAGAAAGAAAGAATGATGAAGTTATGATTGAATTACCAGGAATTCCTGAAGAAAGTTTTTATTTTAATGAAAAGGAAAATAAAAAAGATAAAATAGATATAAAAACAGAAGAAGAAATTGGAGGCGATATTTATGAGGTTCAAAAAGATACAGCATTAAATGTTGAAGCAAACAGAGAAGTTCAGGAGAATCCGGGAAATGAATTTGGACAAAAAGAAGAATGGCAAGGAGAAAAGAAGAAACCTGAAGACGAAATTTTAGATATATTCTGAAGGAAGATTTATTTAAGGGATTGTGGATGTCTTTTGGGGATTAATGATAATGGAAGTGTAGCAGAAGACAAAATATAGATAATTCTGATAATTGGAACGCTATTTGTCCAGAATTCTCTATCTGTACAATTCTGAAAACAATTGTGCTAATCAACAGAATTGTCCATATTTTGAACAGTTTTTTGTTCTTCTGCTAATAGTCTAAGACAAATACCTTTCAATTATAAATGTCTTAAACTATAATTTGGCTTGTAAATCTTTGGATTTGTTACCCCTATGTAGTTTAGATATAACCGAAAGGTTTATAAACTTGGATTTTTTAAGAATAGTATGAGTTTAGATGATATAGTAACAATAGGAACTGAGGCGTTAGTTATAGACGGAGCGCTTGAAACATGGGAAAGGGGAAAAAAGTATTCTGGAAAGAATCCGATGCAAACATTTTATGAAGCAACTGGGAGATTAGCTGAAGGTAATCCTAATAGAGAAGCAAATATTAAGGCATATCAAAATTCTGGAAAATTAGGTACTCAAGAAGTTGCTAATGCATCTAATGAATTAAGAAGTGATTTGTTTGGAGAGACAGCTGAAAAAGTAGGTGTGAGTTATGATGAGGTCATTGGAGAAATTGGAGGTAGTGCAGAGGCACTTTATTTTGCATTAAGTAGAGTAGCTCCTTCAGATAGTGCGGATGACTTTGCTAGATTACATAGACATGCTTATACTGCAATTCAAGAAAGCAAGTTGTCAGATGAAGAGCTTACTCAGGCACTTAGCAAAATGCGTGAAGAAAAAATCAAAAAGATTAGAGAAAGTGATGAATTTAGGTCTGTTGCGGAGATTACATCATTTTTAATTAAAAGAACGAGTATTTCAGATGAAGTTCAAGCTCAAAGAGAAATATATAAGGCAATAATAGGGGAATTTGGAGAAGCTATTGCTGGGAATGTTGATGCGGCACGGAGCTATTTAGATGGGATTTATAAATCTGCAAAAGAAGATAATAAAACTTTAATTGGTGCTACTCTTGGAATGGCTGTCGCACATAAAGAAATAATTGAACGACAGAAAGCAGAACCAAAAAGCCCACTACACATTTCTTCACAAAGGCCTAGTTCTTATAGCATGGCTGCTTAGTAAGAGGTAAATAATCTTCTTTTTTTCCTAAAAAAAGAAACAAAAAAAGCACACGTATCTCTAATACATAACCCACCCAGAAAATATTATTTTAGAATTAATACAAACGGCATTCTCAAAAACTTTGATTCGCTAAAAAACTTTCAGTTTTTGGCGCCCCAAAAATCTACGATTTTTTAGGGTTTTGCCTTTGGTATCGTTGCACTAAAAATCAATCCCTGCAAGTTTTCGGACGAAACTAACCAGAATTTAACAGTTCCGAAACCTTACAGTTCTCACCCAAATTTTGCTTCGCGAACTTCTCTCAATTGTATAAGTTATATTCAATTAAAGTGAACTCTGGTAGATTGTCGCCTCAAGTAGATATATAGCAGAAGACAAAATATTTTGAATAGTTTTTTGTTCTTCCGCTAATAGTCTAAGACAAATACAGTTCAATTATAAGTGTCTTAGACTATATTTTTAAAAAGATTAATGTTTCCATTAAATTATGATAAAATTTGTTGACATTGAAACCCCTTATTCGGGAAAAAATGAAGAAGAAATAAGAAGAAATCTTCTTTATGCCAGAGCATGCGTAAGAGATAGTTTGATGCGTGGGGAGATACCTTATGCATCCCATTTATTTTTTACTCAGCCCGGGATTTTAGATGATGATATTCCTGGAGAAAGAGACATGGGGATTAAGGCTGGAAAAGAATTAATTGAAGCTCTTCCAGACATAGTAACTATTGTTTATCAGAATTTAGGAATTTCTCGAGGAATGCAATACGGAATTGATAGGGCTGAACAGAATGGAAGAAACATAGAATATAGGGTTCTTGGAGATGATTGGGAAGCAAAAGAACTTGAAGTTGCGAGAAAACATTCGCATGCTCTTCTTTGGGGTTTCAATGGTCAATAGTGATAGGTGACTCACTAAGACGAAAAAATGGAATAACAATTTCTCAGATTTATTTGCACACCTTAAAGAGAATTTTTAGATTATGGAAAATATCTTACGTTCTTTAAAATTGTTTGGGAGTCATTTGTAAATCTTATCATGATGGTCTAAATCGTAGAATTTTACTTTATCGTTTGTCTTATCATATTTGAAAATCAAAATAAAGCTTTTGTCGATGTGTACACGTTTAAACTTATTCATTGGAAACTTTAGGTTTTTGTAATGTTCTATATCCGAACTATTAATTACCTCGTTAATTTTCTTCCAAGTAATTTCATACCTCTTTTTATCTTTTTTGAAAAGCTTCTTGAGAATTTGATGAAGCTTTTCTTCAATCTCAAATTTATGCATTTTCAATACTTTTTTTAAGAGCTTCAATAGAATCAAAGCTAATAAAATTTCCTTCTTTTTCTATTTTCTTTAGCTTTTCTATAAATTCCGGTCTTAACTCTGGCTCTAAGATTTCGGAACCATATTCGATAACTACTCTTGCTATCGCTTCACTCTTTGTCTTTAATCCAAATCTTGCCTTCACAATATTTAGGACTTGATTTACTTCCTTTGGAATTTCAATCATCGCTTGTACCATTTTTATCCATATATATCTTATATATATGGGATATATTCTAAATATATAAACCTTTTGCTTTCAAAAACCTCCCTTCTTTTTAACAAAAAGAAGCAAAAATATCGCAACAATTTCTTTAGTATAATTGCTAACCCTGAAAAGTGATTTTACCTCTTTTGTCAGTGTTTTTACCTACGATTTTTGGTTGACTTATCGACGCTGTTGAAGTATTTAAATGTCGGGGGATTATGGGGTGGGCTGAGCGATTATCAGGGATTTTCCTGCGAAAAATCCCCAAATTTCACTTTGTGAAACTTAAGATAATCGCGAAAATTAGGTTTAATATTACTTAGAAAGTTAATTTTATATATAACTCCAACCATTTTTATTTTATGAAGAAGAGAATCAACCTTATTTTTACAGGATTAATTGCAATTGCGTCATTAGTAAGTGTTGCATTGCTATGGAAATATAATTTAATATTAACTATTGTTCTTGTGATTTTAGCAACACTTATGTTATTAATGAATAAATCCAAGCAAGAAATAAAAACATTTATTTTTTGTGCTTTTTTTGGTGCAATAGCTGAAGCATTTGCAATAATATTTGGTGCTTGGACTTATGGAAATCCTAACTTTATTGGTGTTTCAATTTGGTTGATAGTATTATGGGGAATTGCATCTATATTTATGGTTAGGGTTTATTTATTTTTTAAGAATTAACTTTTAACTCTGAAAAGTGATTTTAACTCTAAGGTTTACTTCGCAAATCCTCTGGAATGGCTGACGAATTTAGAGGTTCCATTACCTTGCAGTCATTCTGCCCAAATTCTCTTCGGGACTTCTCTTAATCGTGAAAGTTATGTTCAATCGTTGTGTAGAATTATATTTGAGGGTTTGTAGCCAGACTTGTTTTTTATATATTCTTAAGAAATTTACCCCAATCTATTATTCTATCAATCACAAAACAGTTGTCTTCTTCTACATTAGCTTTCAACCTCTTTGAAATCAATCTCCTATATACTTCTCCAACACATCCATCATATTTTTCAAAACCATAATTGCACAATACTAATTCAGCCCCCCATAACTGATACGTTTTTGAAGGGAATTCCCTCGTTGTCTTATCAATAAAGGCATCCCAACCCATTAATGGTTCAGGAGATCTCTCCCTTGTTGGTACGATTAGTGTTCCTGACAAATCATAGGTTTCTCCCATCCATTCAATTGTTGAATCGGCAAGTAAAAGTATTAAGGGTCTTATTTGAATTAGCTCAGTCCTTTTACGTACAAATGTTTCTCCATTATATCTTCCATCTGGATGGTCTGGATGAATTCCAACATATACCTTTTCATGCATAAAATGAGGGTTATTTTTAGATTTATAAATCTGATGAGTGCAACTCCCAGAAAAAACTATAGACATGACGACTTTGATTCGCTAAAAAACTGAAAGTTTTTGGTGCCCCAAAAATCTACGATTTTTTAGGGTTTTCCTTTTGTATCGTTGCACTAAATATCAATCCCTTCAAGCTTTCTGGAGAGTTAAACAGCAGATTAGGCGGTTCCGAAACCTTGCAGTCATTCTGCTCAAATCGCCTTCGGCGACTTAGTTAAATTCCGAGGTTATACTCAATTTGTCGCCTCGCTTATTCATTATTTGAAGTATATCTTGTACGATGTCTATAAACAATATATGAAAGTCCTAATGTTGTCAACATTCCTAAAGTACCAATTGCAACATGTAGCATGTTGCCTTCTTCGAACGATTCAATTACATAAGGTGTTGCTCCACCAGCCATAATAGCAATTGGGGCTACTGATGCAGCAATATCCTCTAACTTTGAACTTCTATTATTTGTAGCCATTTTAATCACTTTATAGTATAATTTTAAAATTTATAAATCTATCACTCGCCCCGAAATTCTCCCTTCTGTCGACCAAGTTGCACTCTCGGACTACACCCTCAGCGGACTTAACAGGCATTAATAGGAAACCTCGTTGCATTTCTATTTCTCAAATTTCTTTCGCTTCGCTCAAGAAACTTCTGTTAATGTGATATGTTAGCTTTAATCAAATGGCGGAATATAGCTGAGGCATTATTTGGTAAATGCATAGAACTATGCGGAAATTAAGATGAGGATTTCTTGGCTTCTATTAGCTTATCTATGATGTCTGTCATTTTTCTCATGAATTTTTCTGCTTTTTCCTGCCATTCGTCTATTAGGACTCCTTTGATTTCGCGGATTTCTCCATGCGATATTTCTTTATGTAATCCATAGATATCACGATACCATTTTACATATTCTGGTTTTAGAATTCCGCGGTCTGTGAATTCTTCTTTTAGCATTGCAGTTACGTGTTCAGGGGACGGGGGCAGTTTTCCGAGAGTGATTAAAGCCGCCTGTGCTGATTCAACCATTGTCCAATAAACTCCTTCAATTGAACTCATTTGAGCCATCTTGCTTCTTGCTAAATGTTGTGGTGCTCTTTGCAATGCGTTGAAGACAGCTTCGGGAGTTGAATGAATTCTTCCTTGTATTAAAAGAGATTTTATTGGATTATAAAATCCAGCAATATCAATGAGTGCCTGCCCATATCTTAAGATGTTTAAAACTATAGGATCTCCATGCATTAAATCCTGCCACCATGTTGTAAGTCTTATTGTGTTTATATGCAAATCCCTGCCGTAATCCTGTGAAGAGATTAATTTTCCCAATTCTTCCCGATACCAAGAAGTTAATTCTGTGTCCCAATTTATTGCGGCGTCATCCACAATAATGATAATGTCTATATCCGAAGCTGGTTTTATATCCCCGACGGTTTGAGAGCCAAAAAGAATTGTTGCCTTGATGATATTATTAAATTGTTTATGCACCTTCGTCGCAAAGTCCATAGCAATTGCCTTATCCGTCGTGAATTTGGGAGAAGAAGGTTTTTCTGATTTCTTAATTTTTATTTTTTTCTTTATTGTCTTTATGTGCTTTATTTTATCTTTGTTAGTTATTACTTCCTGCTTTTCTTGTTTTTTTCCCACAATTTCACCTTCTTTTTGCAATCATATTAAGGAAGAGTATTTTTTAAATGTTAGTTTTAGTTAGATTATTGAATTAATTGTTTGTAGGACTGAATTAGGACGAATAGTTATTCTAAATTGACGGGTTTCTTAATTTTTATGGGGATAATTTGGTTGCACACAAAAAGATGACTTATAGATAATCCAAAGTTTACTTAAAAATAAAATGACGTGCACTAAAAATGATATTGTGTTATAATAAATAATTGTGGTGTTCGGGTCTGCAAATGAATCAATTACCTTAATAATTTAGATTAATAAAGGGATTATAAAAAATGAAGAACCCTATGCTAAGAGCATAGGATATCGGGAGAAGTTGGAAATTATTATAGCAGAAAACAAAATATAGATAATTCTGATAATTGGAACACTATTTGTCCAGAATTCTCTATCTGTATAATTCTGAAAACAATTGTGCTAATCAACAGAATTGTCCATATTTTGAACAGTTTTTTGTTCTTCCGCTAATAGTCTAAGACAAATACCTTTCAATTATAAATGTCT
>JAUYJY010000013.1 GCA_030699205.1 Candidatus Pacearchaeota archaeon | reverse complement strand
CTAATATCTCCCTTAGATCTTCCTTGCTTCCCCCCAATTCTTTCAATAATAACTTCATCATGTTCATCAACAAATTTCTGTGCTAAATTACCCGGGATAAAAACTCCAACCTGTTGTCCATTTTTAACCAATTGAACTTTGCAACATTTTCTCATAGCCGAGTTAGGCTGTGCAGCTTCTTTTTGGAACTTTGAAATAACAATTCCCTTTGCCTGATGCGATTTCCCAAGAGGATCTGATTTTTCTTTAAGCTTTAATTTTCTCGCCTTGAAAGTTTTATCATTCCATCTAAACTTTCTGCGATTTTTAATAAATTTCTTTGCGTTCATTAAACCCATAGTAGCGTTAGAAAAAACTGGTTTTTAAAGCTTTCTTCATATTGATTTTTTGCCTTAAACAATCTATAGTCTAAGACATTTATAATTGAACTGTATTTGTCTTAGACTATTAGCGGAAGAACAAAAAACTGTTCAAAATATGGACAATTCTGTTGATTAGCACAATTGTTTTCAGAATTGTACAGATAGAGAATTCTGGACAAATAGTGTTCCAATTATTAGAATTATCTATAGTCTAAGACATTTATAATTGAACTGTATTTGTCTTAGACTATTAGCGGAAGAACAAAAAACTGTTCAAAATATTTTGTCTTCTGCTATATATTTTGTCTTCTGCTATACTTTGAATTTTCTCAGGAATAATAAATACCTGACAATCCACACACTCTCAAAAAGAATCAAATAATCCTCAGACCTCTTCCAAAATAATCTTCTATGATTTTATTCAATTCTTCAAGCCTGACTTTATTTCTTCCAATTAAGCTCGCAGCTCTTGTCCTCGAGCCGGCAGTTAAAATAAAAATACCATCTTTAATCTCTAAAGAAACAAATTCAACAGGCGAAACAATAGAACCAATAAAGCTTTCAATCGCACGAGGATTTGCAGAAACATCCCTTATTATCCTAACTCTTCTTCCCAACCTCTCTCCGATTATTCTCAAATTTCTCCCTCCCTGGCCAATTGCCTTAGAAAGAAATCTTGGATGGACAGCAAAGTAGATGACATTATTATAAACAAAACACTTTCTCGCCTTAACTCTCGCAACATCATCTAAAAGATTAATATACCTCATTGTCTGCATATTTATCGTTGCCATATTTGTAGAACTTAAAACTAATTTTGCAATTTACTATATAAATCCTTCGCTTTATTTATTTGAAGACTTCCTTTTAATCTTCTTATTAATCAAAGGACCTGTAACTTTAACAAGCAATCCGGGAAGACCGGTTCCAACAGGAACTGGTTGATTAAGCATAATATTTTCAATCACCGACGCCAAAATATCTTTCTTTCCCTGTATTGTTGCATTGACAAACTGCTTGTCAGGAGTCTCAAATGCAGCTCTTGCAAAAATACTTGATTTGTTAGAAATAATTCCCATTCTTGTAACTCCCTTAACAACTCCTGAACTTGTCATTGCATCTGAAATTAAATCAAGATGCCTTTCGTTAATATCTAATCCCTGTCCATCAAGAACTTTTTGAATTTCATTAACAATTGCCTGTCTTGCCGCTTCAACACCAAGAACATCCGCAATTTCATGAAGATTATTTGTAAATACTCTATCCCTGTCTACTCCTTTAAACTCAAGAACTTCTTTCAAATTGCTTCCTGCCGTCAGTATAACAAAATCTTTTTCCCTATTTGCAACAATAACTTGCGAAATATTTTTAACTCCGGAGATAATTGTCTTTCTTAATTTTTCTTTAAGTTTATACATTTCCCTAAACCCTAAATCTGGAGTATCCAATATAATCTTATTATCTTTAGTTCTAACATCAAATCCTTTTTCATTAAGCCTGTCAACTATCTTCTGAACTCCTGAATGAACCGTCTTCAATGAATTATTATCTAATTTAACTTCTATTTTTTTCCCGCTAAAGTCCATTTTAATTTCTTCTGAGATTTCTTCAACTTTAAATTCTTTCAATTTTTCAGCAATACTTCTTGCATCTTTTTCATTATTATTTTCCTTATCAATATATATCTCCATTGTAGGTGTTGATGGTCCCTTTCTTGCATCAAATATTTCTATAAGTCTTGGCAGTCCTAAGGTAATCTGCATTTCTGCAACACCTGCAGAGTGGAATGTTCTCAAAACCATCTGTGTTGATGCTTCCCCAAAACTTTGTGCCGTAATAACTCCCACCGCTTCTCCTGGAGGGACCTTTTTATTTAAATGCAGTCCTGAAACATCTTTTCCATCTCCCCCATACATAAATTGAATTATATTTTCAGACGCATCCCTCACAGTCTCATCATATTCTAACTTAAGATCTTGCAATGCACTTACCAATCTCCTATATAAATATCCAGACTTTGGAGTTCTTAAAGCAGTATCCATTAAACCATCTCTTCCGGTTATTGCTCCAAAGAAAAATTCTGAAGGTTTTAATCCATCAATAAATGAAGATTTAATAAATCCTCGTGCGGCAGGACTTAAATCTCCCTTCCTGAAATGAGACAATGTTCTGCCAGAGTATCCAAATTCAATACGCTTATTCCACAAAGTTTGTTGTCCAACACTGCACCCTATTTGTGTAATGTTAAGAATGCTTCCTCCCCCGCCGGGAGTCATCATATTGCTGACATTCCCTTCTTTTGGAAAATTATCTTTTACGACTTTTCCAAGTTCCGTTCTAACTTCATTCAACGTCCGGGAAATATTAAGTTCCATAGATTCATGAGCATTCTTTCCAGGGATAAGCTGAAACTTTCCATTTTCAAAATCTTCAATTATTTTTTTAGTTTTCTTTTCAGCAACATCGATAACATTCTTAGTTATATCTTTAACTTTTTGAGAAACATCAAGGTCTCTCAATGAAATAGTATATCCGTGTCTTGTCAAATATGTAACACCGAGAGTAGATGCTCTTTTAATAACTTTCACCGCCATATCTCTTCCAAAGTTTTTGTCAATATACTTGACCATCTCTCCTTTTCCAGAACCAAACGTATTTGATCCAAGAATTTCCCTTGGAACTATAATATTTGATTTTTCAGGAAGAATTTGTTCAAATATTTCTGCACCAGTAATTTCTTTTTTCTTTAAATTGTTTATTATTCCCGTAGAAAATAACATTTGGTCTGCATTTGGTTTATCAAAAACATTTTTTCCGATAAGGTAATCTCCCGTTAATGCATCTGAAATACTTCCCACAAGGTTTGTATTATTCTTTGAAGAAATTATATTATGCTTAATATTCAACAAGGAGACAGATTCAGACCTTGCCTCCTCATTCTGTGGCGAGTGAATATTACACTCATCACCATCAAAGTCCGCATTATATGGAAATACTGCACTTGGATGCAATCTAAACGTTTTATATGGAAGAACTTTTGCATAATGGGCCATAAGACTTTGTTTATGAAGTGAAGGATGCCTGTTAAACAAGACAATATCTCCATCAACTAAATGCCTCTCAACTTTATATCCTGCCTGAATTTCATTGCACAATTCTTCTTTCAAATCTTCCGTAATTCTTTTCTTCTTCCCGTCAGGTCTGACAATGTAATTTGCTCCTGGGTGCTCCCCGCCTTTCATTATTAATTTTTTAACATATTCAAGATTCAGGCTTGTCACCCCTTCAGAAACTGTAATTATCTTAGCTATCTCCAACGGGATTCCAACTTCATCAATTTCAAGGAAAGGGTCTGGAGAAATAACTGTTCTTCCAGAAAAATTAACTCTCTTTCCTGCAAGATTTTTTCTAATCCTTCCCTCTTTTCCTTTTATTCTTTCTGTAATCGTCTTTAAAGGCTGTCCGCTTCTATGCCTTGCGGGAGGTATTTTAGAAATATTGTTGTCAAAGAAAGTTGTAATGTGATATTGTAGCAAATCCCATAAATCTTCTATAATTACTTCTGGTGCTCCGGCATTAAGGTTTTCCCAAAGCCTTTGATTCGCCCTGATTATATCAGAAATCTTGTGTGTAAGGTCATCTTCGCTTCTTTCTCCGCTGTCTAATGTAATACTTGGTCTTACAGTAACACTCGGAACTAATAATTGTGCAAGAATTGCCCACTCCGGTCTGCAAGTTTTAGGATTGACTCCAATCTTCATAATTTCTTCATCTGAAATTTGCACAAGCAAATCTCTTATTTCATTAGGGAAAATTCTCTTCCTTCCTCTATAAAACGAGGTTGGTTTCTCAAGTCTCACCTTTTCTCTTTCCTCGTCGCAGAAAGGACATTTCTTCTTATCTCTTGCCTTTTTTGCCCTTTCCGCAGGACCATATTTTTTCTGTTTTTCTTCGTCAAGAGTCAGCTTCCCGCATTTATGGCAAAAACTTCTCAAAAATAATTCAATTAGCGGAACATATTTTATATGTATTGCAGGTCTTGCAAGTTCAATGCTTCCCGGATGTCCAAGGCACTCTTTCAATCTTCCTCCGCACGTCCTACATCTAACTCCGGGGTCAATAGCACCCAAACGCAAATCCATTAAACCCCCATCAACAGGGAATCCGTCAATATCATACAGCTCTGGCGTGATAATCTTCGCAGAACTAATCTTCTTAATCTGTTCAGGACTAATCAAACTAAACTTCATCGCTTTAACTTGTTTTTTAATTATATCTCTTTCCATTTTATTCGTATTTATTCTTTAATTCAAATTTAGTTAATATGTGAAGACCTAAAAGTTCTTCAACTAAAAGTTTGAATGCATATGACACTTCAATCGGCTCAATTTCATTGCTGCTGCATACAGGACAATACATTTTATTTCTTATTGTATCTTTTATTCCCAACGCCCCGCACTTTTTGCAGATATAAATTGTAGTCTTATCCGAATCATATCTTTCTTTTAATAACAATGAAGCTCCGTGCCCTACTAATGCCTGTTGCTCCATTTCACCAAGTCTTAATGCACCACCTCTTGAACGTCCTTCTACTGGCTGTCTCGTAAGCAATGCAACCTTTCCTGATGCTCTTGCATGTATCAAATTCTTCACCATTCTTCCAAGTTTTAAATAATACATATTTCCAATATAAATTTTCATATCCATTTTTCTCCCGCTGACTCCATCATACATTGTTTCCTTTCCCTCAAAATCAAAACCCATTTCTCTCAGCTGGTTTTCTAAATCTTCCGCCTTTTCTCCCGAGAACGGAGTTCCATCTATAAATTTACCCCTTATTGCTCCAACCTTTCCAGCAAGAACTTCTATCATATATCCCATAGTCATTCTTTTTGGAAGTCCGTGAGGATTAAATATTAAATCCGGCTTAACCCCTCTTGATGTGAATGGGACATCTTTTGGGTCTGCTAACATTCCAACAACTCCTTTTTGTCCGTGAGGTGTAGAAAACTTATCTCCTGGTTCAGGGATTCTTAAATCTCTAACTCTTACCTGTGCAATTTTATTTCCTTCGCTGTCTGCAGTAACAAAAACAGCGTCAATCTTTCCTGTTTCTCCTTGTTTAATTGAAATACTCCCTTCTTTCTTTGACTGAATACTAATATCTTTAGCTTCAGAAAGAAATTTGGGCGGAGTTATTCTACCAATAACTACTTCATTAGAAGAAAGCTCTGCTTCGGGATACACAATTCCATCATCCTCTAAAAATCTATATGATTCTTCAGTTCTATAACCTGAAACATCTTTATCCGGAATGGTAATCTCGTCTTTTAATCCTCCGGCATAATTTAATTCTGTCGTCCTATATGGTTTGAAATAAGTGCTTCTTGCAAGTCCTCTTTCAATACTCCCCCGATTTAAGACAACAGAGTCCTCCATATTATATCCTTCATAAGGAATTACCGCAACAACAAGATTTTGTCCTGCGGGATAAATATTAAGGGCGTCATAAGTAAAACTTCTAACAATAGGGTGTTGTGGATAATGTAAAATAGATAAGTTAGTATCTAATCTGACTAAATAATTTGCCGCATAAATTCCAAGGCTCTGCCTTAATGTTTTACTCCCCCTGTTAAGTCTTGCAGACTGGTCATGGTTTCCAAACGGAACTAAAGAAGTTACCAACCCAAAAATACCAATTGAATCAATTTCTAAATGCGTATGGTCTCCGGTAATATCTTCCTGTTCCGGTGCAACAAGTGCATCCTCTTCTTCAGATGCATCAATATATTCAATAATTCCTTTCTTAATCAAATCTTCCCATTTAATTTCATCCTGTTCCAAGAGAACAAGATGTTCATCATTAATCTGGCTAACTCCTTTATTAACAACAATTAAAGGCCTTAAAACTCTCCCAACTTCAGTAGAAATAACAACTGAATTTGTAGGGCTATTACTTGACACACCCAACTGCCATGGAAGTTCTCCTCTCCTTCTTCCTTCTCTTACTTTGTTCGCAAAATCTTCCGGATTTTCAGACAATCCAACAAATCTTCCATTAAAGAAAACATCTCTTCCATTTTCCTCATTAAGCCCAATGTCCTTGAAGAACTTAACTATTTTTTTCTCATCAAACTGCACTGCAGTAGAAATTTGAGATAAAAGTGCAAGATTTTTTCTCAAACCAACTTCCGTCCCTTCAGGAGTTTCAGTAGGGCAAAATCTTCCATAATGGGTTGGATGTAATGTTCTCGCCATAAAGTTCTCCTGTTCTCCAGGAAGCATACTTGAAACTCTCTGCAAAGAAGATAACATATCCAAATAATTATTTTTAGACATATTTTGTGTAACTCCTGATCTCTCTCCAATCCAAGAGCCCGTAGCAATAGCACTTTCAACTCTATGTGTAAATAAAGTAGATTTAGCAACGGTCTTTACAGAATAAAACTTTTTTCTCTTTGCAACTTTCTGCAAGGTATATTGGATATCTTTGACAAGAATATTCATATTAACTCTAAACAAATCAGATAACAGGTCTCCTGAAAGTTTTACTCTTTTGTTTGCATAATGGTCTTTGTCCGTTCTCAAATTATTATTTTCCTTAGCACTCAAAAACTGCTTAATTAATTTACATAGTGTAACTGCTTTTTCAATTCTTGATTCTTTATCTAATCCGATATGGGGGAGAAAGTAAGAATCTATTCTTTGTTTTATTCTGTCCAATACTTCCTTTTCTGTTCCTTGCACTCCCGAATTTTCTGCCATAAACAGCAAAGCATCTCTCGGTGTTTGTAATTTTGCATATTCATAAAAATTAACAATAATGCTGTCTTCTTCTCTTCCAATTTGTTTTGCAATATCTGATTCTTTTGTCAGACCAAGAGCTTTTATTAAAACAATTGCAGGAATATTTCTGAGTCTGCTAAATGTTACATCTAAAATTCCCTCACCTGTTTCGGAAATAGTTGTTGGAATTCTATAAGGGCCCCTTTGAGAAAAAACTCTCAAGGTCAAACCTCTTCTGCCTTCTTCAATAAATGGCTGATTAGGTGCGAGGTCTTCGGTCATAACCATTATCCTTTCATTCCCGTTAATTATAAAATATCCCCCCGGATCAAGAGGATCCATATAATTCTCCCTTAATTCTTCTTTGCTCATCCCATATGTGTTGCAGATATCACTTCTAACAATAACTGGAATTCTTCCAATTTCAACTTCAGAGCTATCGGAATTTTCTCCATAATTAACTGAAATTTCTGCATGAATTGGTGCAGAATATGTAAGGGTTCTCAACTTAGCTTCGACAGGCGTAATCGCACTCACACTCCCATCAGCTTCGGTAATGTTTGGTTTTCCAATTCTAATCTTTCCAAATTTAATTTCAACTTCATCATGTGAAAGATTATCATTTATTTCATTCACAATCTGCTGCATTTTATTCTTTATAAAATCATTAAAGCTTCTTACGTTAGATTCAACTAAGGAATGCTGTTCAAGATATTTTTTAACTAAAAGATGTTTCTCTGCTTTCATACAACCACTCTAAAATAGACCCTTAATTTATCTCCAAAATTCCTTTCAATCTTAATTATGTCTCCTATCTGACTTCCTTCGGGAATCGCAGGGTCGGTCATTTTTATCTTCGGTAACTGAGACACAGAGATATTATATTTAGAAGTCAGTTGTTTTACCTCTTCCGGTTTCAATTTAATGTGTTTTGGTTGGAGTATGTGCATTTTCTATAGTTGGCACCACTAAAATATCATTGATGACTGTGGGATAATAAAAGATTGCAAAAATTGGTTTTTAAATCTTCCGATTTTTTGTCTTTTCGGAAAAATTACAGAACAAGCTCAACTTCCCCATCAGGATTATCTCCAACCAACCCATATCCTCTTCTTACGAGATAATCTCTCCTTGATTCCTTGAGTTCTTCTCCAGCAAAAAACCCTCCGGAAGGAAACTGCCTCACTACTCTGCTCCCCATACTTCTTGCAAATTCCTGCACTGCTTGATATAACCTCCATCCAAAACCCCTCCCCCTAAATTTTTTCTGCAATTCAATGTGGAGTAAATAGCAAACATTTTCTCTTAAATTCAAATCAAAATATGTTCCCCCATGTCTTCCTTCTTCATCAAATCCTCCGGCAGAATACCCAACCCACAATTCCCCATTATCAAAAGCACGTGCATCAACCTGATGACCCTCATCAAACAAGGAAAAACGCACCCGGAGATTTCTTTTCAATAAACTAATCGCTTTCAGCTCTTTAGGGTCTTTATCACTCATAATTAACAAATAAAATTGCACCTTTTAAGTCTTTGCAAATCCCTCAAGTATAAATGGCCCCGAGGGGATTCCTGAAGCTTCACCTCTTGAAGCGAAGGCCAGCGAACCGAAGGTTCGTGCAGTGTTCAAATCCCCCAAGTATAAATGGCCCCGAGGGGATTTGAACCCCCGACACCTGGATCTCTCCTATCATCAGCTTACTGACTAAATTGGTCTTTTGAATTCCTAGAAGGTTTTCTTCTAGAAAAGCTTGTAGTAAGAGTCCAGTGCTCTGACCAGGCTGAGCTACGGGACCGTAACACAACATTAAAAATAGAATTAATTGTTATTTAAAATTAACTAGAAACTTTTTTCAACTCTTTCTTTAATATCCTCAAACCTCATAGCACCGGTATATCTATCAACTTGTTCTTTATTTTTAAAGAAAATAGTTGTAGGAATACTCATCACTCCAAATCTCATCGCAAGTTCTTGGTTATTATCAACATCAACCTTTGCGAATTTGACCTCTTCAATTTCTTCAGATGCCTTTTCAAAATGAGGGGCCATTACCTTACAAGGCCCGCACCAGTCTGCGTAAAAATCAACAACAACATTTCCCTTCCCAATAAAATCATTAAAACTTTCCGAATTTAAAATCTTAATTTTTCCTGCCATAAACAAATTCGGAAAAAACCCTTAATAAATGTTTTGTTAACCCTGTTTTTTTCATTCAAAAAAAATTGCTGATGAAGTAAAAAAAGAACGCAGAAAGCCAAGCAGATACTTTGAGTTAAATTTTCTTGTTCCCCTATAAAATCTCGCTTACAGAATAAAAGACAAAATGCCTGAATGACTTCGGGAAATCTTAGTCACAATTTAAGTGAAGTAGTAAACTTTAAAGATTATTATAATCCTCTAACTTCAGAAGGATTTCTTTCCATAAGCTCTTTAATTAATTCCCCATATTTTTTAAACTTTTTCTCCCCAATTATTTTGGTTAAATCTTCTTTTGTCCTCGGTTTTTCTCTAACAATCTTCTTTAAAACAGAATTATGGAAAATAATATAATGCGGGAGGCCCTCTTTATTTGCAAGCAAATTTCTAAGGCTTCTCAAATTATCAAATAATTTTTGTTCTTCAACATTAAATAAATATTCTTCTTTATCATTCTTTTTATCTTTCGTGTCCTTTTTTGGCATTTCAGAAATATTATTTAATTCATTAAGCTTTTCATTTACTCTTTCCAGAGCATATGAAAGAAGATTATCAAATTCAGAAGTATTTTCAGCATTTATCCTTAAGCTTCCCACATACCAAAAACCCTTCGCAGTTTGTTTTAACTCAAGTTCTATTTTAGGCAATTTTATCAAATTATCCATATAAGAAAAAAGATAAAGAGATTTATATTTTTTATGGCGATTGATTTTAATAGACAAACCTTAATGATTATTTTGCAATTACTTATCTATTTTCAATTACTTGTTCATCCATTACTTGTTCGCATTTATCCATAATGTATTCTTTTGCTGGAGGAATTATTTTGTATATTCCTGCTGTTGTTCCAATTGATGCCGCGATTAAACCTGCCATCAAGAGCTTTTTTGTTCTGGATTTTAGATTTCTAATTCTTTCTGGAATTCTTCTTGAAGGGGTTAGACCAGATAAGTCTTTGTATAAGTCCATCATATATCCTGATCGTGCACCAAACAATCTTCCATAGATTACACCAAGTCCAACTCCCCTGAGAAGTTTTGTTGGGTCTCTTCCTTTTAACCCTAGGAGATATGTAACTCCTGCTCTTACAGTATTGAAAACCATTTTAGTTCGCCTATCAATTTTTTTCTGTCTTTTTTCTTCGGTTTGATCTGTTATATCAAGTTTTTTTCTTACATAATTTCTGACTTTTTCATCTAAATATCCTACGCCCGCGAAAGTTATTGCTGTAGCCCAATATCTGGTGCTTAGAGATTGTTCTACCGTCATGTTTGCAACAGTTGTTTCATACAACGCAAATATCGGAGTTGCTAAGCTAAGTTGAGCCAACGAACTGACTGCATGATATTGAAGTTCATGTTTAATGATTTGTTCAAGTTTATTCATGTATTAATAGTAACTTCATAAGTATTTAAAATGTTGTTGTGTGGATACTAACAATAAAGTTTATATATGACTTTCCATTAGGTATTGATATGATTACTAAAGAACTTGAAAGCTTAGGTTTGACGGCAGCAGAATCAAAGATTTTCCTTTACTTAAATGAACATGGAAAAACAACTGCAAGCGTAATTAGTAAGAATGTCCAAGTTAATCGAACAACAACATACGATGCATTAAATAGATTATTGGCAAAAGGCTTTGTAACTTACACTGTTGGAGCAAACGTGAAAAGTTTTATGGCTACGAAGCCTGAAATGATAATCAAATATTATCAAGAACAACAGAAAAAAGCGGAGGAAGTTGCTCAAAAACTAGCGAACCTAAAGAAACAAGAAGAAGAATTATTTGAAATCTACGAAGGAAAAAAAGGAATAAAAACAATTCTTTGGGATATTCTAAATTACAAAGAATACGTTGCCTTTGGTTCATCTGGAAAATTTTTTGAAGTAATGGAACACGATTTCATTCAATTTCAAAACCAGAAAAAAACTCTAAAAATTAAATCAAGAATATTACAAACAGAGATAAAAGAAGAGCTAAGAAAAGTGGCATACGCCAAATTTAGAATTATTCCTGATGAACACGTTTCTCCTGTAACTACAATAGTTTATGGAAACAAAACTGCGATATTAATTTGGGGAACAATACCTCATGCAATACTAATTACTAGCGAACAAGTATCAAATCAATTTCAGAAACAATTTGAATTGCTTTGGAAAATAGGGGCACAAGACAAGTAAGAACTCACCTCCTTTGCTTCTTTTTCTAAAAGAAGAATTGGATTTAGAAAGAGTGAAAATTTACCTCTTAATCTTTCAGCCCGCCCCATAATCCCTCAACCTCCAAATACTAAAACAGCTTCGATAAGTCAACTAAACATCGTCGGTAAAATACCGACAAAAAGAGGGAAAAATGACTTATAAAGATTCTTTCAAAAACCAAAACTGGCTTCTGCCTTTATCAATTAAACAAATATTGTTGCGATTGTGCATAATTTGAAGAAGATTTGGAATATGTTGAGGGAAAGGGAGGAGATTTTGAGATGTTCTTTAGGTGGGCCATGCATTCGAGAGACACGCACTTTTTGCTTCTTCTTTCCTAAAAAAGAAGAGTTTTTATAATTGCTAAAGTTATTTGATTTATGGCTTATGCAGTTTACACAACTAAAAGTTTTGATAGAGAAACTGAAAAATTATCAAAAGATGAACAAGAGAGGATACAAAAAATATTTTTACAACTAAAAGAAAATCCTTATGTTGGAGACCAATTACAATACAGACATTTAAGAGAAAAAAGGATAAAGGAGAAGAGAGTTTATTATTTAGTTTATGATGATTTCCAAGCTGTGCTTGTTATCGCAGTTGGTGGAAAGAAAGACCAACAAGCAACAATAAACCATATAATTGACAACTTTGACGAGTATAAAGAATATTTAGAGAAACTATTAAAAGAGAGTTAAGCAACTCTTCTTATTCTACCTGCCTTAACATCTTTTAAGCTGTCTTTGAATTGCCTAATTAAATCAAAATCTATTTTTTCCAATTCTCTAAGCTTAGCTATTTGATGCTTCATTCTTTCGTATTCTGTTTTTGGTATTTCTATCATTTCCATAGTTATTCTATATAGAATGGGCTTAAATATTTTTTGGTGACTTTTTTTAGAATTATTAACGAGGCAGTTTTATTCCCATTGCGACCATATATTTAAACATCAATTCTCTAGAATCATTTCCAGCCATTCTTCTATATCTGAGAAAATAAATAGGATTCCATTCTCCATTTCTTGAGTCGCTAATATGTTCTCCAAGAGACTCACAATAGCTTTTAACAAGTTGAGCGTGAGTCTCAATACCTGCCTGCCTAAGTGCTACTCTTAGATTTTGAGTGAGTCTCCCTCTTTCTCTACCTTCATGTCCTTCCAAATCAACCATTCTATTATAATCAATCTGAACATCTAATGAATTTTTTCTATCTGCCATATTAATTGAAAAAATGCTTTCTTTTTAAACATTCTTATAAATTTTTTCAGTTTTTTATTTTTCTCTATTAAGAACATTTATTTATTGACTTAAATTTCTGAAACGAAGTTTCAGACTATTTGTCGCGTAAGCAACTAAGGCGACTCACATCTGACAACAATTTCTCCTATTGGGCGGGAGAGAATTCTTAATTTAGACGCAGTCTGGCAACATCACGATTAAGAGAAGTCCCGAAGGGATTTGGGTGGAATGACTGCAAGGTAATGTAACCTCTTAATCTGCTGTTGCTTGACCGAACTCTGAAAGAGTGAGACACGAGTGGAGCAAGAAGCGACCTCGTGAGTTAAGATTTCGTTCTCAGCCGATTTCGCAGCGTAGCTGAAACTATCTTTACTTCTTAGTAGTTACAAAGCGAAAGACTTAAAAACGACAAAATATTGCCATTTTCATGAGAAAAAACAAAATCGCTCGCCCAAATATGGATACTGAAAGAATGGAAGCAATATGCCTTAGCGGAGCTGACGGCCCACTTTATAGAATATCAGAAGATAAAGTGGCAAAATTTGAATGGGCGAGAGATTGGACAGATTGGTTTTGCAAAGTGAGTCCCAAAGGAGAGAAAGTTCAAAACGAATACGAAATTTGCAAAAAATTATATGAAAATGGAGTATCTGTTCCAAAACCTTATGGAGTTTTTATGTTAAAAAATCCATCTGATGAAGAATGGACAGAGCTTTGGTTTCCGAGAAGATTTCCAGCATTTGTTATGGAATACATAAATGGCTCTGTCCCACATCCTAAATATTTGCGACCAGAATTACATAAAAGAGTGGACGAATTAGTTGCGACAGAAAGAGATAAAATAGAAGGCTTAGGTATAAGACCTTCTGACGCAATGGGTTGGGAAAATACTCTTTGGGTTCCAGAAAAGGAGCAAATATATCTAATTGACTTCAGCAGATGGCAATTCACAGACAAGTAGTCTTTCGCAAAAAATTTGTTTTAGCAATTTCGTTAAAATTTTATTAGGCAAAGTTGCGTAGCAATTTTGTGCGTTTTCTCTTTTATGATTTTAACGAAGCAAGTAACCAGAAGGGCGAAATCTCAATTTGGGCGAAGCCAAGCAACACCCATTAAGCGAATAACCACCCCCAAAAAACAGCCAAATATACACGGATTTTTTATTAAGATAAACGAAGCAAGCGATAAAAAGATTTGAAAATATCTGGGAAAAAACGAGGAATATGTTAGGAATTAAGAAAAAATTATGATAAAGATTTAAAGTTGGGGATTTTTATCAGAGTTTGTTATTTGAATGTTTTAATTATAAAACTTCCCCCGAAGTTAAATCTATCAAGTCGAAGGCAAATTGAAACTCACGCAAAGCCCCCCAGCGAAATGAAATGAGGTAAATGAGTAAACTAATTACATTTATACACTAACACATTACTCCCCGCAACCACTCCTTGTCGTCTGCTTACAATCTGTGCAAACTAACGAACAATTCCCAACTCTCTTTGCAGAACCTCCACATATTGGACAGATAATGCCTTCATCTGCAGAATACAATTTCAAATCTTTTTGTTCTTCCTTCGGTTTTTCCAGTTGTTTAATTTCAAATTCTATTTTTCCAGCACCTGCACCAAAATTATTTAACATAAATTGTGCAACATAATCAACTAAAGAAGAAGCAGTTCTTATTGTAATTGTCTTTTCATCAAGTTTTCCGCCATTTTGGTTTTTCACAAAACCGGCTGGCTCAAATTTCTGATGCCTAAACTTGCTGAATAATACATCCACAGGAATACCATACTGCAAATTTAATGAAACAGATGTTGCCCAAGAGTCCATCAATCCTCTGATGGTAGAGCCAATCTTATGCATTGTGATAAATATTTCTCCCGGCTTTCCATCATCATATAATCCAATAGTCAAATAACCCTCATGTTCTGCAATCTCAAACTTATGTGTGATAGATTTATGTGTTTGAGGCAGTCTTACCCTCTCTCCTTTATTTACTGCTTCTCTTGAAACTCTCTCTCCCTCCGTCTTTTGAGTATTTAATGGCTGGCTTCTCTTTGAATTTTCTCTATATATTGCAACAGCTTTCAGATTATTTTCCCATGAAGCAATGTAAGCATCAGCAATATCTTCAATAGTTGAATGTTCAGGCATATTAATTGTCTTGCTTATCGCTCCTGAAATAAATGGCTGTGTTACCGCCATCATTAATATATGCCCCTTATGGTATATACTTCTCTTCCCCTTAGTGGCCTTGAAGGCGCAATCAAACACCGCAAGATGTTCATCTTTCAATCCAGGTGCACCCTCAATAGTTTCTTCCTTGTCAATATAATCTATAATTTCCTTAATCTCCACATCATCGTATCCAAGCTTTTGCAACGCAAGGGCAACCCCCCTATTAACTATCTTAAGCATTCCCCCTCCAGAAAGAACTTTATACTTTACCAAAGCAATATCCGGCTCAATTCCAGTTGTATCGCAGTCCATCATAAATGCAATAGTTCCCGTGGGAGCAAGAACCGTCGCCTGTGAGTTTCTAAAACCATTTATTTCTCCGATTTCAACAGCATCACTCCACGAATCCCACGCATCATTAATTAAATATCTTAAATCCGATGGAATTTTATTAACATTAATGTCTTTCACATGGTCTCTATGCATTTTTATCACATTTAACATCGATTCACTATTTTCTGCATATCTGGGAAATGGCCCGACAACTCCCGCAAGCTGTGCGGATGTTTTATATGCTTCCCCGCACATTATTGCAGTAATTACCGCCGCAACAGCCCTTCCTTCTTCCGAATCATATGGAAGACCAAGAGACATCAATAAAGCACCAAGATTTGCATATCCTAATCCCAATGGCCTAAAATCTCTTGAATTTCTTGCTATCTCTTCCCCAGGATAACTTGAACCATCAACAAACAAATCCATTGCAATAATAAATCTTTTAACAACCTGCTTAAAACTCTCCGCATCAAACTTTCCTTCTCTGGTTCTAAATTTCATTAAGTTTATGCTTGCAAGATTACACGCAGAATCGTCCAGGAACATGTATTCGCTACAATTATGAACTGTGATTCCATTAGCCACAAAGGTGTGTGTCAGGGGCTCTGTCAAATCATAAACCTTTTCTTCTCCCACATATTCTAAAGATTCAATTAAATCAAATGGCCTATCTTCATAAACTCCAATATTACTGTTCAAAAGTTTTAATTTGTTATTTTTAGGAGATTCATGCATAAATCCTATAAGCTTCTCAAACTTGAGTCTACCCGACCTAGAAATCCTCAATGAATGGACTTCTTTAACTTTATATTCTTTTAAGTTGCCATTTCCATCTGGGAGCATTGCAATACCCTTTCCAGCCCTTCTATTCTTGTATAACTTGCTTTTAATCCCAAAACCCAATAAGATAATTTGCACATCTTTCAACAATTTCAAACTAGTAGAATCTAAAGCAACATACTGTGACTTACTTCCATAATTTGCAACAGTTCCATCAGCTGTAAATAGCCCTTGCAGAACATATTTTTGTTCACCCAATGATAAATTGAACATTTCTTCAGAGAAACATTTTTCATAACTTAATAGGGATAGGTCCACAAATTCCCTAAATTTGCTAATTAAGTTATTGTTAGTTATAACATATTTTCCAGAGGTTTTTGTAATTTGAACACTCGCTGGTGAAGTTTTATGAGTCATTCTCTCATAATTTGACGAGACATATTCAGCAAAGCTAGATAAAATTCCAGATTCTTTTTGCTTATCCATGGTTATTTGGATTCCTCTATTGTTATTTACATTCCCTCCACATCCATCTCCAAGGTAAACTCCCAACATCTGGAAAAACGTTTTATCCTCTGGCTCATTTATTTCAGCAACTTCTAGACCAGGAATTAAAACTCTGTCATCCCGAGAGAGTTCAAAAGCAGGCACAAAACCTCGATTGATTGTGAAAACTTTATGGTCCGAAGTAAGTTTTATTTCATAACCATTTTTCGTTGTAAGCCTATAAACTGGTTTTGTCCCTGTCATAAAAGAACCATTTATCTGAGATTTATTGATAATTCCAGTATTTGTCAAGATATCTATCTCTTTTCCAATTAAGGAATCAATTCTTCTCCAGCGCCCATCTTTAGTCAAGACTTTAGTGTCTCCAGTAACACAAGGATTACTCGCATTTATTCTCCCAGAATTCTTGCAGGTATGATATTTATTTATTATAGTATCAAACTGCATCCCTGGATCTCCGCATATATAAGTTCCCCCTGCAATTTTATTTAATATTTCTTTTGCTTCAAAAGTTTCGCAAACTTCTCCGGTTTTCACCAGCTTTGTTTTCCACTCTCCATCATTCTTAACTGCATTCATAAATTCATCTGTGACCCTGACAGACATATTGCAATTCTGGAAAGCAACAGTTTCATAAGCTTCTCCATTCATTCCTCCATCATATCCTTCTTCAATTAAAGCCCAAGCCTTTTTTTCCTCATTTTGTTTCGCATTTATAAAATCTATAATATCTGGATGTTCTATATTCAATATTTCCATCTTCGCCGCCCTTCTTGTCTTCCCTCCGGATTTTATAACCCCTGCATATGCATCATAAGCTTTCATAAATGAAACAGGCCCTGAAGCTCTTCCTCCGCCCGTTAGTTTTTCTTTAGAACTTCTTAACGGACTTCTATTTGTTCCTGTCCCGCTTCCTGCCTTAAATAAATTTCCTTCTGAAACTTGAAGTGCAAGAATTGCATCCATATCATCTTCCGCAGATTGAATAAAACATGCAGAACACTGAGGTCTGTCCATTGTTTTCTCCGCCTTTATTATCTCATCAGTATTAGAATCCCAGACATAAGCAGAAACCCCTCCCGCATTTTTATTATATTCCTGAATGCCCACATTAAACCAGACAGGAGAATTAAATACCGCAAGCTGATTTAAACAAATTGCTTCAATTTCATTCTTTAATATCTCTGCTTTTTTTTCATCAAAATATTTTTGTGATAAAGATTGTCTTTTAATAAATCTTCCAATTCTTCCAATCAACTTTTCAATTGAATTTTCTCTCTCGCCCTTTGCCTGGTCTCCCCAGAAATATTTGCTCGCAACAACCTTCAATGCAAGACTGCTCCAAAATTCAGGTTTTTTAACTCCTCTTTGAGTAAAAATAACTTTCCCCCTATCATCAGTAAAACTCACATCTTCAGCAACCCAATTTAATGGTTTCCCATTCAACCCATATTCAAAATGGTTCAAATCTTCTTTAGTAAAATATCTTTCAATTTGCAATGGTACAATCTGTTCTGCAGGACTTTTCTGTTCCAGCACAAATTTTTCTTCATTCCCAAACACTTCTTCTTTCATTTATCCTCTTTTGTTTATACCCTATTTATCTTCTTAGATAGTTTTAAGGAAACATTGAAATTTATTTTTTCAACTCCCTCAATTCCTTTCTAAAATCTGAAATATCCGCAAAATCTCTGTAAACAGACGCAAATCTAATATATGAAACATTATCAATTTTCTTAAGTTCTTTAGAGATCATTTCTCCAATCTGGTTGCTCTTAACAATCATTCCCTTCTTCCTGATTTTTTGTTCAATCATATTCACCATTTTTTCAATTGTCTCATCATCTACGGGTCTTTTTTCACAGGCTTTTTTTATTCCAAAGATTATTTTTGAGCGGTCAAAAAGTTCTTTTTCTCCGCTCTTTTTAATAACCTTCATCTCACTTAGTTCAATCCGTTCATGCGTAGAAAATCTTTTCCCGCATTTCAAACACTCCCTTCTCCTTCTTGATATCCTTCCCACATCCCTCTTATCCGTAACTTTCGTTTCGGCGTGGGTGCAAAAAGGACACATCATGTTATTTTAACTTCCAAGTTAATACAATATATTGTAGCTAACAGCAAAAAAACACAACAAATTGTATTTGTAAGACCTAAAAATCATCTCCCTATTTAAGCTTTTATATAGTCTAAGACATTTATAATTGAAAGGTATTTGTCTTAGACTATTAGCGGAAGAACAAAAAACTGTTCAAGATATTTTGTCTTCTGCTATATCCTAAACTAATTGTTTTAATTCCCTTTTTAAATTAAAGTTCGTTTATGAAAATAAACTTTGGAGATTAGTGCAAAGCAACTATTTTTTATCCCCTTTGCCTATTTCTAACTCTTCCAATCCCCCAAACCCTCAAATTAAACAATATCTCAATTATTTTTATTAAATCCACATCACAAAACTATTTAAATCAAAAATTCTATAATCCTATATGGCATCGGAATTATTTGCAGAAGCTCTCGGTTATGCTGGCATTCCACTATGGCTGATATTCATTGTTATTCTATGGACTTTATTCTGGAAGGCACTTGCATTATGGAAATCGGCAAGAAAGAACTCCCCTATTTGGTTTATAGTTCTTTTAGTTGTAAATACCTTAGGTATTTTAGAAATATTATACATTTATTTATTCTCTGAAATAAATTTAGGAAATAAAAAGTCTCAAAAGATTATTCAAAAATCCAAAATAAAGAAGGCAAAAAAATCAAGTTTAAGAAAAAGATAAATTCTTCAATTTATAAACGTCCTGTGAAATTTGTTCATAGTTTATATTATTTTCTTCCTTAAAATTACACCAATCACAAAACTTTTTTCCGCACGCAGGCCATTCCGTCGTGCTTTCAATTTCTTTAATTAAACTTAATGTGTCTCTCCTTAACTTCTCAAGTTCATATTCTGTTCTTTGAGAAGTAATACTCATATTAAACGATAAAAAATGCCATATTAATTTAACCTGAATATCATTTCCAAATTCATTTTTCAATCCCAGATGATATAATGCAAGCTGTCTATCTTTATCAATCTCCTCTTGCCTTTTCAAATAAGCATTAGTCTTATAATCATGGACTTCATAAATTCCATTATTTAAATCAAGCCTATCAATATATCCCTGAATCATATATTCTCCTTTTTCATCAAGAGGAAACAAAATTTTTCTTTCAATAGCAACAACATTTTCCTTAAACGGATAATGTTTTGTATAATAATCAACTAAAAATTTAATTCCCCGATTATACAGCTCTTTCTCATCCCCATTCACAACTCTTATATCTTCAGAAAAACTGCTTATCCACTCATCAGTAAAATTCTCAATTAATTCATCAATGCTGACATCTCTATTTTTTACCTGATGATATAACCACTCCAAACTATCATGCACCGCCTTTCCTAAAAATAGAGCCATATGCACAGGCATTTCAATAGGAAGTTTATCTATATATTTCACTTTATAAAATTCAGGGCAATTTTCATAAAGCCAAAGTCTTGAATGAGAATACACCTTCGGCTCCACGCCACCTTTCTTTTCAACTTTCACCTCTTCCATGATTTTCTGATAAATATGGTTATATAAAAACTTTTACCTGCACCATCATTGTAAAACTGATTTAATAAATATTTGCAAATTTGCTACTTAGCTTTCTGAAGTTATCCGAATTGTATACTTGGTGATTAGTGCAAAGACAAAATATTTTCACCGCACCAAGATTGCAAAAAGCAGATGTTAATAACAAAATAATATCTATAAATAATAAATTATTTAAAATTACTAAGATAATAGTGCCTGTAATTTAGTTGCCCATATTATTTTCCTCATCTTATCTAATATTGTAACAAGAGGAAAAATTTAAGTCCTTTGTAATAACCCTTAAAATTTAGTCCGTAAATGTATCAAACACCTATAAAATATACACTCCTAATCAAATCCCTTAATGAGTTTATCAATTTTTTTAACAATTTCCTCGACTTTCTTGTCTGATAATTCATCCCATAAGCCAATTCTAATACTCTTCATAATTTCTTTATCTTTTAATCCAATTGCTTTCAAAATCAAATCTTCATTTGCTTTTTTTAAATTACATGCACTCCCTGCAGAAACATAAATGCCTTTTTGAGATAATCTGTAAATTAAATCTTCCGAACTCCATTCTTTTTTTAAATTTTCATTTTCAACAAAACTCACATGAATATTATTAAAAATTCTATTTTTACCTTTTACCCCATTAATTCTTCCCCCAATTTTTTCCAGTTCAGAAATAAATAAATCTCTTGTTTTCTCAACTTTCCTCCAATCTTTTTTCTTTACTAATTCAAGAGCTTTTCCAAATCCAACAATTCCAGGAACATTTTCCGTTCCACTTCTAAAACCCATTTCCTGCCCCCCTCCAACAATTAAAGGAGAAATTTTAACATCCTCTCCAATATACAAAAATCCAATTCCCTTTCCTGCACAAATTTTATGTCCCGAAGCTGTAAACATATCAATTCCTAAATCCCTCACATTAATATTTAACTTTCCAAAACCCTGAACCGCATCCGTATGAAACAAAACCCCTTTCTTTTTGCATATTTTTCCAATTTCCCTCAACTTTTGTATTGTTCCAAAAATATTATTTACATGCATTATACTTACAACCAAAGTCTTAGAATCAATTTCATTTTCCAATTCTTTTAAATTAACAAAACCTTCTGAATCAACCCCAATGCGTTTAATCACCGCCCCATTCTCTGCAAGAAAATCACAAACTTTGCTTATCGAAGGATGTTCTATTTCCGAAATAATAATCTTATTTTTCTTATTTTTATTTGCCATAAATACTCCCTGCAGAGCAAGATTATTAGATTCAGTTGCTCCAGAAGTAAAAACAATTTCATGTGCCTTGCATCCAATTTCTATTGCTACTTCCACCCGAACTCTCGTCATCTCTTTAAATGCCTTCTCTCCAATCCAATGTGGGGAACCGGGATTTCCATAATTAATCAATAAAGAATCAGAAATAACTTTAGAAACTTTTTCATTCACCCGAGTTGTCGCAATATTATCCAAATATATCTCATCCATATTAATAAAAACTAAAATCAATTAATAAATCTTATCTTAATCGCAGTATCTCCAAAACGTCAGGGACATACAAAGTTTTTCTGGAACAAAGTGGAAGAAAAATTTGGGTGAAGCCCGAGCCGAGGGCTAAACCTTATATCCCTTGTTATAAGATGGTGAGCGTAACGCAGTGGAGCGAAAGCACAGCATCCCCTTTAGCGTTTGGTCTTTGGCGTCAAGTATGATCAATTATTCAAAGTTAATTCGCAAAAAATCTGTTCTGCCATCCAAGTGTTTTCACTTTCATCAAAATAAATTTTGATTTTTCCAGTTTTCTCTAAAGATCTATAAAAATCAATATTATTTTCTACAAATTCTTTTACCGGTTCAGATTGTTTAGCAAGAATTTTCACATTGTATAGATTGTTCATTAATTCAATAGTTTTTTGATAATCAGATATGGTAAAAATATTTACATATAATCTTGAACTTTTATGCATATGTTTTTTTGCTCTTTTTAGCAGCTCAATAATATGTGTATTACCTTCTTTTCCTCCATCAACAAACCGATATAACTGGGGCATTTTATTATAATTTGGTGGTAATATAGTTTGTGATAAATTTCCAATAATTACATCAAATTTATTATGAAAAGAGGCAAAATAGTCTCCAAGCGCAAAAGAGATTGTAACATTATTTTCTCTTGCATTTTTCTTGCTTAATTCAAGGGCATATTTATCATTATCCGTTGCTGAAACAATGCCGCCAAGTTTTGCGGCCAGTATAGCTAAAATGCCTGAACCAGTTCCTATGTCAATAACTGACTCGCCCCCATTTATTTTCATGTATTCTGAGGTTATTGGGTTGTTTTTTGGAGGCGGAAAAACATGTGGAGTTACTTCAATATTTACTTCAATATTTTGAATGTTATATTTCCGTATTTCGCTTTCATTAACAAAATATGATTTTTTGAGCATAAACAAGAGTGATAATTAAAACTTGATAAACTTTGCGTTATCGTAAGCCCAAGACCAAATATTGTATAACTCAATGTTCTATCCAGGTTTAAAGATTATCCCTGGCGTAGGCAAATGAATAGCTCAAGTAATCTTATAAATTGGGGAACCATCGAGATATTAAGATTATAGAATTTAGTGGAGAAAGGTCAAGATTGTATAATAAATATCGAGGTAAATCTCCCCATGCAAGAAATAGACATCTTTTGATATTTTAAATATAATTCTCCTGATAATCCAGTTTTATTTTCACTCTCTCATAGACAATACTTTTTATAGGAACAATTCATCTTCTTCTATTCCCTGAACCTCTTCTATCAGAGCTTTTATTATTTGAACCCATCCTTCTGTAACTCCCTCCAGAACTTCCTCCAGAACTTCGCCCATTCTGACGCTCTCCAAATCTTCCTCCTGAACTTCCCCCATTCTGACGCTCTCCAAATCTTCCTCCAGAGCCACCTCGCCTAAACTCTTTTTTTTCCGCCATCCATCTAATCCTAATTCGGTCTATTTTAGGTAATTCGGTTTTTATAATATTAATTCCAAGTTTATTGAGAATATTGGCAAAATTATCATAGTCCCTACTTGAAACTAAACTAATTGCCTTCCCTTCTTCTCCCGCACGTGCAGTTCTCCCAACCCTGTGAATATATTGGTTTGGTTCTTTAGGCAAGTCATAATTATAAACGTGTGACACTTTTTTAATATCCAACCCTCTTGCTGCGACGTCCGTGCAGACCAAGACGTGGGCGTATTTTGAGTGAAAACTTTTAAGTGCCCTTTCTCTTTTTTCCTGCGAGAATCCCCCGTGAATCGCATGAGCATCAATTCCTGCAAACTTCAAATTCTTTGCAACAAAATCTGTATTCGCTTTCGTGTTGCAGAAAACCATCACCAAACCAGTCCTATCATTTTTTAATAATGTAACTAACGCCGAAAACTTTATTTTATTATCCACATCATAATAAATTTGAGTTAATTTTGTTGCATCCACACGGCTCTCTGCCCGGACTTCAACAGGTTTTTTCATAAATTTCTTTGCAATATAATCTGTTTCTGAAGAAATAGTTGCTGAAAAAAGCAGAGTTTGTCTTTTTATTGGACATTGCCCAATTATTTTCTCAACATCTCTAACAAAACCCATATCAACCATTCTGTCTGCTTCATCCAAGACTAAAATCTTTAAATTCATAAAATCTATTGTCCTTCTTTGTAAATGGTCTAAAATTCTTCCAGGAGTCCCGACGACAACCTCTGCAGTTTTAAGTTTTTTAATCTGATTATCAATCCCAACACCCCCATAAATTGTAACAATCTCAAATGGTTTATATTTAGAAAAAAACTCCAATGAACTTGAAACTTGCAATGCAAGTTCTCTCGTAGGTGTTAAAATTAATGCCTGTATTCCCTTTCCCCTTTCAATTTTATTAATTATCCCCACACCAAAAGCAAGGGTTTTACCCGAACCAGTTGCAGACTCTCCAATAATATCAAGTCCTTTAGAAATTAAGGGAATAGACTTTTCCTGAATTTCACTAGGTTTTTCAAACTTGGCTTCTTTTATTGCCTTCAAAATCTCTTCAGGAATCCCTAAATTTCTAAATTTTTCCATTTTAAACAGGATTTACAATAATTAAATTAATAGTTGGCTTATAAGTTTATGTATTTTAATCCGGATGCCAACTATAGTCTAAGACATTTATAATTGAACGTATTTGTCTTAGACTATTAGCGGAAGAACAAAAAACTGTTCAAAATATTTTGTCTTCTGCTATATCTCACAATAAAATCTCATTCCACATTACATTTGGAAATCTGAATTAATTCGCTTAATTTTTTAAAGCCATAGTATATTTCTCCATTTATCTCCCAAGCAGGAACTCCCCCCTCAGGGCATTCTTCAATCGCCCTGCATTCCTTTATCTCTAAAAATTTCAATGCGGTTTCTCCAAACAACTCTTTTTCTAAATCGCAGGAAGGACAAGTAGAGGAGATATAAAAAACAGATTTCTTTCCTGCAAGACATTGTGCAAGATTAATCTTCTCATCCTCCCCTAAAACATACCCTGTAGTTTTAGAAAACCAATTAGCAAACAAATACAATCCAAAAAGCAGAAGAATTAATATTCCAAAAGTAACTGCAGTTTTGGTAATCTGATTCATAAAAAAATAAATCTAATAGAATATAAAAACCTTTATAAATCTCCATAAACTTTGATAAATATGATTTGGTGGATAATATCTATTGCGATTTTGATAGTTTTAGTTTTTATATATTATTTTAATCGGCTTGTTGTATTAAGCAATAGAATAGATAATTCCCTATCGCAAATTGATGTTCAATTGAAAAAAAGAGCGGATTTAGTTCCAAATTTATTAGAATCTGTAAAGGGCTATGCGAAACATGAAAAAAATATAATAAAGGAAGTAACCGATGCGAGGAAAGCCCTTCTTGGTGCTCAAACTCTTCCTGCAAAAATGAAGGCGGGTTCTCAATTAGAAACTGCATTAAAATCAATCTTTGCAATAGCTGAAAATTATCCAAAACTTCGTGCTAACGAAAATTTCCTTCAACTGCAAAATGAATTGTCTGTAATAGAAGACAAAATTGCTTATGCAAGACAATTTTATAATGATTCTATTCTTTCATATAATAATACTTGCACAACATTCCCGGGAGTGATTTTTGCAAGACTCTACAACAAAGCCCAAAAACCATTTTTACAAATTCCAAAAGAAGAAAGAGCAATTCCCAAAGTAAAATTTGATTAAACTTTTGGTGATTAGTTCAAATCCACACCAAACTATCTATTAACATAATTGTCAGTAAAAATATCTCTTTCACAGATTCTAGTCACTATTTCTTTTATTTGTTCAAAACTTGATGGAGAAGAAATTTTATTTAATTCAGAAAGCAATTTATCCTGAACTTCCTGAGTATTCAATATTATTTTTCTAACATACTCATGATATTGCTTTAAATCCTCGAGGGAATAGATTTTAGGGTTTTCGGTCATCTCAATATATTCAATAATCTCTTCCTCTTTTGCATTTTTTCCCTTCGCTTCAAGTTCCTTTATTCTTTCTAGAGTATAAAACAGATTTTCACCGCTCATTTTGTTAATTGGTTTAAGAGGTTTTTAAATATATCAAGAACGCAATTGTCAGCGTTCTTGACGTAGCGGAAGCTTAAGATTATTTAATGCTTCTGCTGTATATTTCATAAAAATTGGAGTTTGCAAACGCTTTTATACATAAATCTCTATATGAAATAATGGCAGAGAAGATTTCATTTCAGGATGAGATTCAAAAAAATAAAATAAAATCTTTTTTTTTAATAATAATTATCTTTGTGTTTTTCATAATTTTAGGGTATATCATTTCAGCAATCTTAGACCCATCATACTTTTTTGTTATAATGATAGTTGCAATTATTTTTTCTCTTTCTTATATTTTAATTAGTTATTATAACTCGGATAAAATTGCTTTAGCTTCAGTAAAAGCAAAACCCGCGTCTCAAACAACACACAGGGAGTTTTATAATGCGGCAGAAAATATGTCCATTGCTTCAGGGCTTCCAATGCCAAGACTTTATGTGATGGAATCTCATCAAATTAATGCTTTTGCTTCGGGAAGAGATCCAGAACACGCAGTTATTTGTGTTACTTCAGGTACTTTAGAAAGGTTAAACAAACAAGAATTAGAAGGAGTTATAGGTCATGAAATGTCCCACATCGCGAACTATGATATAAGATTTATGACATTAACTGCAGTCTTAATTGGGATGATTTCAATAATCGCTCAAATTTTTCTAAGAAGCCTATGGTTTTCTTCAGTTTCAGGAAATAGCAGAGACAGAGATGGCAGGGTGCAGATATTTCTTATAATTTTAGGAATTGTTTTTGCAATTCTTGCACCAATCGCGGCAAATTTAGTTTCCCTTGCCATTTCAAGAAAAAGGGAATTTGGGGCAGACGCTTCAGGCATAAAATTCACAAGATATCCTCCCGGATTAATTTCTGCATTAAAAAAGATTAAATCTCAGGAAGTTTCAGAAAAAGATAAACATAGGTTTCCAAAGGCAGTAGCCCCATTATTTATTTCAGACCCATTAAAAAAGAAAATCTCAGGAATATTTGCAACACATCCTTCAATTGAAAAGAGAATTTCTAAACTGGAAAGAATGTAAATTTATTTTATTGTTCTTTAATATAGTCTAAGACATTTATAATTGAACGGTATTTGTCTTAGACTATTAGCGGAAGAACAAAAAACTGTTAAAAATATTTTGTCTTCTGCTATACCTCCAAAGTCTTGTCTTGTGGATAAAAACTCCGAAATAACATTACGCAAACAAAAGTTATCGCCCTACGACGTTTAACATCATAACTTGACTTGGTTCTATAGTCTAAGACATTTATAATTGAAAGGTATTTGTCTTAGGCTATTAGCGGAAGAACAAAAAACTGTTCAAAATATGGACAATTCTGTTGATTAGCACAATTGTTTTCAGAATTGTACAGGTAGAGAATTCTGGACAAATAGTGTTCCAATTATCAGAATTATCTATATTTTGTCTTCTACTATAATTTCAAAACCTTTTATAACTCCCAAAAAATCAATATCAAAAATCTCTAATCAAAAGTCCTTAGATTTTAACGAATGTTAAAGAATATAGTCTAAGACATTTATAATTGAAAGGTATTTGTCTTAGACTATTAGCGGAAGAACAAAAAACTGTTCAAAATATTTTGTCTTCTGCTATATAAACAACAAGTATTTTAAACTCAATGCCCTTTTAAAAGACATGGAAGAGGCATATGAGTCAGCAGAACAGCAATATTTCTCAGAAGTTAACACACGATTGAGAGATATAGAAGAAAAACAAAGACTCCTAAAAGACAGAACACTTTTAGTAGGGAAAAATTTAATAGAAGATAGAGAAACAATTTTAGAAGAAATTCAGGAATTAAAAAAAGCCGTATTAAAAATAAAACAAGAAAATCTTCAAATGCAGGAATTCTTAAAAAGAATTTCAGAACATCTTTCAGAAACGGCAAGAAAGGAAGAATTAATGATTTTACAAAGGCAGTTTGATATATTTAAACCCCATTTAAAATAAATAAAATGTCAGTATTAGAAGAAGTAAAAAAAATGTATGAACAGGGAATGCAGGAAAATCAAATAGTCGAAGCCCTTCAAGAACAGGGAATTTCTTATAAAGAGATTTCAGAAGCACTATCGCAAAGTAAAATAAAGGCCGCAGTTGAACAACCAGTAGAAGAAAACCAAATTCAGCAAGACCCTGAAGTGCAATATCAGGAAGAAAACAACGACGAACAATTTCAAAATCCAGATGCACAAAATTCTCAATTTCCGGGCCAGCAAGAAGTTTCTGGTATGCAAAAGTCAATAATGCAAACTTCTCCAAAGACACAGGAAATATCTGAATACCTCCCAAACCAAACAGAACAATATGAAAACCAATATCCAAATCAGTCAAATTACACAGAGAATTACGGAGAATATGGATATGCACCCGCATCAATAAGCCCTGATACAATCACTGAAATTTCAGAACAAGTCGTATCCGAAAAATTAGGAGAAATAAGAAAAAAAATAGACAAAGTAATAGATTTCAAAACAACAATTGAATCAAAAACAGACTCAATAGAAGAACGCCTGAAAAGAATAGAAAAAACAATAGATATCCTTCAATCTTCAGTATTAAGAAAAGTGGGTGACTACGTTACAAACATAGAAGACATCAAAAAAGAACTCATTGCAACCCAGCAGTCTTTCAGTAAAGCCCTTCCAGATTTAAAAGCCCATCAAAAACCTAAAAAAACCACCACTAAAAAATAAAAGTAACTCTTTTAATTCCCAACTTAAATCTTTTAATTCCCAACTTTCAGTAACTCTAACTCATAATGCTTGAATGACTTCATAGTATAGTCTAAGACATTTATAATTGAACTGTATTTGTCTTAGACTATTAGCGGAAGAACAAAAAACTATTCAAAATATGGACAATTCTGTTGATTAGCACAATTGTTTTCAGAATTGTACAGATAGAGAATTCTGGACAAATAGTGTTCCAATTATCAGAATTATCTATATTTTGTCTTCTACTATATATCTTAGGCAGTATACTCTTAAATGTTGTAGCTACACAAACTCATATACTTTATATGAAAAAGTTTAACCTTTCTTCACTAAAAACCAACTAACAATTCCCCCAACAACTAACAAAATAATTGCCCCTGCTATCCTTGGAGAATAAAGCCAATCAGTAAATCCAAGTAAAGCGGGATTTCCCTCGTATCCATAAAAGTACCCTGGAAGATAAGGTGCAAATCCCCCCGCAAAAATCTTAAACCCAACTCCTATAAAAACAAAAAACATCAACACAATAAATACCCATCCAATTCCCTTCCCTGCAATTTCTCCCTTTCCCAAGAAATTAACAAATATTAATATAAAAAACAGCAGCATCAACAAAACAGCAAACCAAGGAACAATCTCCAGCACAAAACTCCTCAAATTATCTGAAACAACAAAAATACTAGCAACAACAAAAGAAACTAAAATTTGTATTAATTTCTCATCACCCAGCAATTTTGTCTTCATAAGTATCGCAAAAAGAACTACAAAAACAACTAAGAAAGCCAATACAGGCGATAAGTACCCAACAGCAATTGTTTCTGCCATAAAAAATAAACTAAACAACCATATTTAAACCTTTCGGTTATCTTAACTATAAAGTAACAACCTATTACCCCATTCTGCAAGTCTATTAAGTTTATCCTAAAAAATTCAGATGCATAAAGAACATATATCCTTATATAGATTAGTGATAAATTACAAAGAACATAAAATGAAAGGGGGTAAAAAATGAAAAAAGAATTAATTTTTTTAGGAATTCTATTCGCTTCAACATTGATTTTAACAAGCATTGCCAGTGCAGATACATTAACAATTAGGCCAAATGCACAAGGAGATTATTCTGAGTGGGCTAATTCTGGTTGTAGTTCTGGTTCGTCAGAATGGGAATGTGTAAGTGAAAATATATCAGATATACAGGATAATTTATACACTAATTCAAAAAACAAATATGAATCCTTCGTATTTCAGGATACTGGATTAACTGATGAAATAATCAATAGTATAACACTATATTTCCATGGCCAGAGATACAATCCTGCGAGATATCAATTTCAGCCTTTAGTCAGATCAAACGGCATAAACTACATTGGTTCTCTGAAAGGATTGACATCAAACTATGATTATTATAGCGAGGTTTACACAACAAATCCCTCAACAGGTTCTGCATGGACTATTGCACAAGTTGATGCACTTGAAGCTGGTATGAAATCATACAGTTCAAAGTATGGCGGAAGAATTGCACAAGTTTATGCAGTGGTAGATTATTCAACCCTAAACACCTGTTTTGATACAGATGGAGGATATGCTCTAACAATATTTGGAGAGGTAAGCGGGTACCTGAATCAGAGCTATTATAGCTATAGTGATTATTGCACAAGTAACACCACGATAGTCGAGTATTATTGTTCTGGAGGTTATTCATATAGTTGGGGTTCAAGCTGTGCGAATGGGATGACCTCAATATGCTCCAATGGGGCGTGTATTTAATAACACCTCTTTTATTCTTTTATTCTTTTATTCTTCTTTATTAAGAAAAATCCACCTTGGTTTTCAATAAAATCTCTTTGCAAGACATGAGATAACATAGAAATCAAGAACAATAAAATAATCCCACAATTGATAATTATGTAATCCCTTTATTCTTAGTGTATCCCTTCACCCCTTATGAACTAAATTTAAATCCACCCTCCCTAAATTTTCTCTCCCTTCTCTAAACCTCTTCCCTAAAAACCCCCCCCTCAAGCCCAAAATCTAAAATCCACTAAACCAAAAATCCCCAACCACAAACCCTCAATCTCCCAAGCCCCATCTCCCCAACCACAAACCCCCAAAAACCAAAAATCTCCAAACCACACATCAAATTATTATTGACAAAAATTAAACTATTCTTTCCAATATTATAGTCTAAGACATTTATAATTGAAAGGTATTTGTCTTAGACTATTAGCGGAAGAACAAAAAACTGTTCAAAATATTTTGTCTTCTGCTATAGTTATTTTAATAATTTAGGACAAAATGACTTTAAGTAGACAACGCCATCAAACAACTAAATCTAAAAAATCAAGGACTATCTTGCCTAATATGCTTCATTGGTAATTGATGTCTCGCTTCTTTCGCAGCAAATTCTTTATCTGTATCTTTAGGCAAAAGCAAAGGCAGAAGAATAACACCAACGATAACTATCCAAATAACAGAAACCCAATTTGCCTGCCACCAATAACTTCCAAACCATGCAAAATCATTCAAAACAGCAATAACTATTATCAACCCTATAACAATTCCGCCCCAAAAGAAAGTGGGAAGCCAAGTCCTATAATTTGCATTGCTCATAAACAGCCCAGCCATAATCAAAACCACAATTAAAACTGCAATTCCAATACCCAATCCAGGAAACACCAAAGTAAAGAACTGCGAAACTATACTGAGTCTCATAGCCATCAAAGCAATCGCAATCGCAATAATAAAACTAATCCCCCTGTTATCACCCAAAACCTTCGTTGAAATTAAAATTCCAAAAATAACTGCAAAAATCAATAACATTGGAAGGAAAAAATCAAACACCCCGACATTCTCCCATGAATTGTACAAATCATACAAAGAAAACAACTGCATAAAACTAAACGCCGACATCACACCACTTATCATATCCAAAACACTCAAGAGTTATTTAAATATGTTTCTAATTTCCTTTTATAGTCTAAGACATTTATAATTGAAATGTATTTGTCTCAGACTATTAGCGGAAGAACAAAAAACTGTTCAAAATATTTTGTCTTCTGCTATATTCCAAAACTTAACCCCTCATTTTAATCTCAGTCACTCATTAATCCCAAAATGTTTTTATCTATGGTTTATCCTTTTTATCTTTAGGCCAAACAATAAAACCTATAACGACCAAAACAAGAATTATAAAAATAAAATTAGTTATTCCCCCTTCCCCTGAAGCTCCTCCAAACCATGTATTTACAAGGTAATCCCACGCCCCCGTCACAATCAAGACGGCAATCAAGACGGTAATAGCCGCAAGAGCACCAATTGAAACCTTATAGATTTTAGGAATTTCAAACTTTCCATCGGCACCCACATAAACCATCGCAAGCAAAATCAAAAACACAAGAATTACAACAACTGCAACTGCCAGAAATGGAAGTAAACTATTAATTATTCCAACTGCGTTTGCAAAAGAAATTACAATCAATCCGATTACAAACCCAACTATTGCATCAATCTGTTTTTTATCTTTCCCTAAAATCCCAGACTTCTGCAAAATCGCAAAAACAACCGTAAAAACCAAAATAAAAGGAAGTAAATAACTTACAAAAAAGGGGCTCGTAAATATTGTCGCCATATTATTCATACCTTCTTTTCATCAATTTTATTTATCTTTAATACTATATAAACTTTTATCACAATTTAATCCATACTTCTAATAATACATCAATAACAAATTGGGTTTATACTAACCTCATTTTCCCACAATTACAAAAAAGATTACAATTCATTAAACAAAACCATAAAACCTCCCACTAAATTAAATTTATCAAACAACTTAACAAAACATAACAACTCAAATTAAAATTATTCAAATCATCCCCATCAACAACAATACCATTCAACCCCCCCACACTACATTTAATTTAACTTATTAGAAACCATCAAATCCCTGTCTTTCCAAATTCATCTCCGAAGAAACATCTATATTTTCTTCTCCCGCAGGCAAAGAAGCCCGATTAACAATAAAAATATCCCCAATAGCCCTTACAAACTGCTGTGGAATAATAACTCCTCTCGCTCCCCCAAGAAGATTCATAAACCCGCTTCCTATCTTAATTTTCCAGCCATCAACTTTATTATCCAACAAATTTACATCTTCAATCTGTCCAAAATAATCCCCATCAGAAGTATAAACATGCCTCCCAATCACTTCCGCCATCTTTTTTATTCTTAACATATAAGAAATTACTATAAACACTATTTATACTTTACGTTTGGCAAACAAATATATTAAACTGCATTAATGCTCTCAATTCACAGGCAAATCTTTATATAAAACTGCCCCCATTTTTAATTATGAAAGAACAAGAATTATTGCAGATAATAATAGCCATCCTTGCAATGACAATCATCTCAGGATTTAATGAATTAATCTCCTTTGATATTTCTTCTCTCGGTCTTCTCCTCCTTTTCTCATTTATTATCATCTGCGGAAATATTCTTGGTAAAAAAATAATTGCCTTGCAGTTAGACTCCAATGTACAGCATGAACTCTGGCAATGGAAACGTTTCGGCTTCCGCCCCGCATGGCACTTAAAAAAAAGCATCCCAATGGGAATAATCCTCCCAATTTTTTTCACCATTTTTACACTCGGCTACTTCAAAATATTTACATTCCTAACCTATGAAACTCGTGCACTAAAAAGACGTGCGGCAAGAAGATTTGGGCATATGAGTTTCACAGAAATGACTGACTTCCACAATTCATTAATCGGTGCGGCAGGAATAATTGCAGTTCTATTAATCTCTTTCATAGGATATTGGTTTGCTGATTTAAGCACATTATCAAAGTTAGCCGCATATTATGCATTTTTCAACCTCCTCCCAATTTCAAAACTGGATGGAACGCAGATATTTTTTGGCTCCCGCGTTATTTACGCAACTCTTGCAGCAATTACCCTAATTTTTGCAACCTACTCAATTTTATTAGTCTAAACTATAGTCTAAGACATTTATAATTGAAAGGTATTTGTCTTAGACTATTAGCGGAAGAACAAAAAACTGTTCAAAATATTTTGTCTTCTGCTATATCAAAAAGTCCCTCTCGTTTCGTCTTGAAATTTTAATTGCAAGAGTAAGCAATTCTCTTGTGCTCGAAGTTGCATCCATCTGCATCAGCAACTTCGACATAAAACTCGAATAAATTCCCCAATAACCAAAAACCTTAACTATATCCCCCATCCAAGATTATTATGAAAGAAATTAAAATGATTCCAAGAGATTATCAGAAAGCCATTTTTGAAACAGCTAAAAATCAAAACACATTAGTAGTTTTACCGACAGGAATTGGAAAAACACTCATAGCATTGATGCTTTCAGTTCATAGATTAAAACAACACCCCCTAAAAAAAATCTTAATTCTCGCACCAACAAAACCCTTAATAGAACAACACATGGAATCTTTTAAGAAAAATCTCCCGGAATTATTCGCAGATCTTCAATTATTCACAGGCTCAGTCCCTGCAAGCTCAAGACAAAAACTATGGAATTCAGCAGAAATTGTTTTTTCAACGCCTCAATGCGTTGCAAATGACCTTCAAAACGGCCTATATGATTTAAAATCTGTGTCTTTATTAGTAATAGATGAAGCCCACAGATGTTTAAAAAACTATGATTACAATAAAATAGCACAGCAATACAAACAACAGGCAGAAAACCAGCTAATTCTCGGATTGACTGCATCCCCCGGCTCCGAACAAATAAAAGTAAAACAAATCTGCAAAAACCTTTCTGTCGATGAAGTAGAAATCCGCACTCGCGACTCCCCCGACGTTAAACCCTATCTTCAGGAATTAGAATTCCAAAAAATAGAAGTCCCTTTCCCCGCAGAATTTCAGGAAATCCGCATCCTTCTGCAAACACTATACGAAAAAAAAGTAAGCCAGTTAAGAAACCGAAATATTCTGTTTGGTCCTTCAAACAAAATAACTCTTCTTAAACTCCAATCCCGTCTTGCATCTCAGGTCACCCCAACATCACGGGGAAAAAACTTTCAAGCGATGATTGGAATGTCCCTAACTGCACAGGCAATAAAAATATCTCACGCCATTGAGTTGCTCGAAACCCAAACCCTGTCTGGCTTAAAAGAATACCTTATTGGATTAAAAAAACAAGCAGAGCAAAAAAAGTCAAAGGGAGTTCAAACCCTTGTTAATTCCCCCGAATTTTCTCTTGCCTTCAACCTCTTAGAAAATCTAATCTCAAAACAAATAGAACATCCCAAAATAGAAGAACTAAAAACCCTAATTGCAGAAGAATTCGCAGAAGAGGAAAAAGCCAAAATAATAATTTTCTCTCAATTTAGAGAAACAGCGTCTACAATTGCAAAAAACCTAAATCAACTAAAAAAAATAAACGCCTCTGTATTTGTAGGACAGACAAAAAAAATAAGCACCTCAAACAAAACATCAGGAATGTCGCAAAAAGAACAAAAACAAATAATTGAAGACTTTAGAGAGGGAAAGATAAATATTTTATGTGCAACTTCCATCGGAGAAGAAGGTCTTGACATTCCAGAAGTCAATGCGGTCTATTTTTATGAACCAATACCTTCCGCAATTAGAAAAATCCAGCGTGCTGGCAGAACAGCAAGACTAATGCCCGGAAAATTAAAGATAATGGTAACTAAAAACACAAGAGATGAAATACACCACTATGCCTCATCTGCAAGAGAAAAGAAAATGCATAAAATCATTTCAAATGTAAAGGCCGATTTGAAAGAAGAGTTAAAAGAAGAATTAAAAAACAATGACCTCCAAAAATCTTCAATAACCCTCGAAGATTTTAAATAAAAAATGCCAAAACTATTAAACATCTTTTCCAAGAAAAAACTCCCTCAAAAAACCGCAAAACAAAAAATAATAATAGATAATAGGGAGAAAAATTCCCTAATTCCTTCTATTTTAAAATCTCTTGGTTTTGAAATGGAATTCAAACAGCTTCCCGTTGGAGATTATATTATAAATGACTTTGCAATTGAAAGAAAAACCCTCTCGGATTTCAAATCATCAATAATAAACAAGCGCATCATTTCCCAGCTCTTAGAATTAAAACAATATCCAAATCCAATTCTAATTCTTGAAGGTCTTGAAAACGAAAACCTATACATTGGAAGTTTACATGAAAATGCATTTCGCGGATTCATTCTCTCAATAATAAGAGATTTCAAAACCCCCATAATATTCACCTTAAATGAAAAAGACACCGCAAAATACCTCGAAGTTTTAGCAAAAAAGCAAATCAAATCACCACAAACTCATGGAATAAGAGCAACAAAAATATTCCTCACAGAAAAAGAACAATTACAATATATTTTAGAGGGCTTCCCTCAAATCGGACCCTCAACAGCAAAATCCTTGCTCAATCAATTTAAATCATTAAAAAGCATCTTCAACGCATCAGAAGAAGAACTAAAAAAAACAATAGGAAAAAAAGCAGAATCGTTTTACAATCTAATTCATAAAGAATACTAACCTCTTCTTACAATTTCCTTTCTGTAGTCTAAGACATTTATAATTGAACGGTATTTGTCTTAGACTATTAGCGGAAGAACAAAAAACTGTTCAAAATATGGACAATTCTGCCGATTAGCACAATTGTTTTCAGAATTGTACAGATAGAGAATTCTGGACAAATAGTGTTCCAATTATCAGAATTATCTATA
>JAUYJY010000012.1 GCA_030699205.1 Candidatus Pacearchaeota archaeon | reverse complement strand
TATAGATAATTCTGATAATTGGAACACTATTTGTCCAGAATTCTCTATCTGTACAATTCTGAAAATAATTGTGCTAATCAACAGAATTGTCCATATTTTGAACAGTTTTTTGTTCTTCCGCTAATAGTCTAAGACAAATACCTTTCAATTATAAATGTCTTAGACTATAATAAAATTTAAATGGAGAGGTTTAATTAGTTTATATGATTTGTTATAAATGGTAGTGGGTGTGATAAATTTATTTGTGAAATACAAAAACTTAAGATGAAGGAATTGTGGGATAATTTCTATGATTGATTCTGGGAGAATGTTTAATTAGTTCTCTTTCGTAATTTTTTTATGGGAAAATTATATACTGGAAATGGGGATTCTGGGCTCACAAAGGATTTTGCAGGCAATGAGTTAAAGAAGGATGATTTGATAATCCAAGTTAATGGAAAGATTGATTCTTTGCAGAGTGCTTTGGATATGTGTATTTTTTTATGTGTTAATGAAGAACATCGGAAGATTTTAAATGAAGTGCAGAAGAAGTTGTGGCAGGTTGCAGGAGAAGTGGCTAATTGTGACAGGGATTGTTTAATTTGGCCGGTTACTGATTCTGATTTGCAAAATTTGGAAGAATTTATTGATTCTTTAGGTGAGCCACCAAATAAGTTTGTGAGATTTGAAAATGAGAAAGCAATATGGTTTAACGAATGCAGAGTTAGATGCAGGGATCTTGAAAGAGAGTTAGTAAAGTTATTGGGGGCTGGAAAGTTGAGAGGGGAGATTTTTAAGTATGTTAATAGGCTCTCTAGTTTGTTTTTTATATTGGGGTATAAATCCTGATTAAAATTTCACTATACTAATCTTTTTAAACTGGTGATTTACTAAATTTATATGGCTATGAAAAGAGCTTCTGTTTATGTTGTGGCTGGTTTAGCCGGTCTTTTGAGTTTTGCAGGAGGATTTTTTGTTGGACAAAATGTAAGCCGTGTTGATGGTAGAGAGAGTTATGCTGATGGAAGAGATATCGAGCCTGAAGCCCACACACTACTTAGGGATAGTTCTTCTAGTTTTCCCGAAGGTAGGTTTTATAGTCTTTATGGTTTTCTTGAAGATAAGTTAGAGGAATTATCTTTGAGCCAGACTAATAGTATTAGGAAGGTTACAGAGTCCAATCTTAAGAGTATAGCAAGGGTTACATTAATCCACAAAGATTTTCACAGCAGGGCAGTTAACGTTGCGCATGAATTTGGGGAAGCGAAACATTGGAAAGGCTATTTGCCTGGAACTGCAGTTATACTTCAGAGTTCTTATTACAATTGTGAATTTGGGGATATTAATCTTATTGTTGAGGGCGGGCCTCAGGCAACTCTTCTTGGTCTTTCGGAAAGAGTAAAGATCTTTTCTAATGGAAAAGAAGTTTTACGAACCAATAAATTCTATGGAGAATCACTTCCAATGGAAGCGTATCAGCCTTCAACGACCTATAGGTCATACGGGCCCGATGAAAAAAAACCTGTTAGTATTATAATATATGAACCAGGAGATTGGGAACAAAAATTAGAGGATGTATTTGCAAGTATTGAGAACAAGTAACTCTATGAAATGAGTATAAATCCTGATTAAAATTATTTGCTTCTTTCTCTATGCAGTCTTCTCTTTCTTTTCTCTTTCTTTAATCTTTTTCTTTGCCATTTCCAGCGCATTTGTCTTTTCTTTTTCCAGCGTCTTGATGATCTTTTCATTGGTATGTCTTGGAAATTTGGGTTTTTAAATGTTAGGAGTTTAGTGTATTCTAAATTTAGAGGTTGGTAAATAAAAATAATCTTCTAATAATTAAGTATCATCCCAGAAAGGATACTTCATTTAATACACCCAATAGATTTATTATAGCATCTGTTGAAATTCTACATTCAGCTATATGGAGTCATAGGGGTGTAGGACGCCATGTCCTCTACCAAGGTTTTGTGAAAACACTTTACGAAATGGTAATAGAGGTATAGCAGAAGACAAAATATTTTGAACAGTTTTTTGTTCTTCCGCTAATAGTCTAAGACAAATACATTTCAATTATAAATGTCTTAGACTATAGTAGGCTAGGACCTATGCGGTTTACTTTAGTTAAAATAAGAGAATAGGTTTAAGACACCCGCCTGTAATAATCATTGATTGCGTTGTGGAAAAAGGGGAAAGATAAAATTGATTTAAATTAAAGACGGCGATATTTTTAATACAAGAAAGTCGCTGGAGAAGTTGCAAGTTTGATAACCGCAAAATCTCATCTGCTCAAAGAGGAAAAAGTACAATTAGTGTTTTGCTAATTCCTTAAACAAAATTTCATCTTCTTTTAATACTATTTCTTTAGCAACCTTTACTAACTCAAGTAATTTTCTATCATTTTTAGAAATTTCAATGACAACTTTTTTAGTAAGTTTATATTTATTTACCATTTTTATTCATCTCCTAACATTAGATATAATGCAGTTTTATTTAAATAGTTTTCCACATCTTTTTGGTCTATTAAACTACAATTTCCATTAAACCATTTTTTTATATCTTCAAAGGTTGTTTTGCTTTCGTATTTAGCTATCTCTAAAATAAAAGGTGTGGCTTCCTTATATTGAACTCGTAAATGGCAACCATTAATCAACATAAAAATTTTTGCCAGTGCATACGCAGTTCTTTTATTTCCATCTATAAAATAATGTCTTTTGGCAAACTCATTTATGGCAAAAGCCCCTATGCTCTTTGGATTTCTTTGATTTTTGTATTGATGGTTGAGTAACTTATATGTTGAATTGTATACTCCGCCATCGTCCCTTATGCCCATCTCTCCACCACTGAGTTTAATTATTGTATTATGAATTTTAACTATCATTTCTTTCATTTTTAATACAAACTCTTTAGACACTTTTTTTCTTGGTTTATTCCAGTAGGGGCTTTTACATCTTGGACAATATTTTGAAGGTCTTGACTTTATCCTCTTTTTCCAAAGATGATAACATCTAAAGCAAAAAGATTGGCTATTATCATTTTTGTTCATATATTATCATATATAGTAATATATTTAAACCTATTGCTTCATAATTTTATATTATTATATATAGTAATATACCTCTCATAGGCAAGACTCTCAAAGTTTAATTTGACTATGACTTATTTTAAATATAGCAGAAGACAAAATATTTTGAACAGTTTTTTGTTCTTCCGCTAATAGTCTAAGACAAATACATTTCAATTATAAATGTCTTAGACTATAGTTCAACTTGCACAAATAATTATGGATATAGATTTATACGAATACAAAACAACGCTTAAAGAATTTGATAAGGATTTTATCAAAATTGGGGAATATTTATTTGATAAGTTTGGAAACCATCAAGAGAAAGTTTTAGCTGATGGAACAATATTGTATGAGAAAGAGGCAGGTTCAATTCATAGCGTTAGTGCAAAAATCTTAAAGAAAATGAATAATAACGGATGGACTTTTTGGTGTGTTGCCAGAAAAGGAATTTTAAAAAGCATAAATGATTTAAGGTATAAGTACGTTAAACAATATATTGAAAATTAAGTTTTTATTTTTTAAGGAGATTACTAACCTTTAAGTTAATAATGTTAGGAGTTTAGTTTTCGGGACACGGCGAACGTATTGAATAATCATAAACGCTGAATACTAAAAAACTTCGACAATTGCTTTCTTTGGTGTGCTAAAGAATATGAATCTATAGTTCTTTGTGTTTTATGGAATATTTAAGATAAGCAATTAGAAGTTTAATTTTATTTTTTCTATTTCTTCTTTGAAAGTTTTGGCTTTTTCTTCTCCTATAATTTTCTTATAAATATTTGCGTTGGAATACAGGGTTTTTCCTAAGCTGTCTAACTCCTTTGTTAAAATTGCTATATCCTGATCTTCTAATGATGTCTTTGACAGGATTCTCCAGCCCCTTATTCTTTCTATTTTTGTATCTTTCTCATAAGCTAATGCACTGATTACGTTTTCCGAATCTGTCAGCTCATCATAAGTAAGGCTATCTATTAAAATTCTGGATTTTTTTAAATCAATTTTTGTATAATCTTTTATTATTAAATTTGTTTCCTTTTCTATATTTGAGAGCAATTCTTTGAGGCGGGTTTTAATCAGAGTTCCTTCATTTCCTATTTCAACAAGAAGAGGTTTCATGTCTTGGGCTATTTTTTCGATAAGCCTGCCTCTTTGTATTGTTTGTGTTGCTTGTTTGAGATTTAAATAATTTCTTATTTCTAATTTATTTAATTGGGTTATGTTATTATCAAATAATTCTCTTTGTTTTTCTATTATTTGTATTTGCTCATTTACTTTTCTTAACAATTCATTGGTATTCTTCAGGATGTGTTTATAATTTTTAAAATAGATTGTAATTTCTCCTTTTCTTTCTGATGCGGCAACTACTAAGTTGTTCATCATTTTTGCCGTCCTTTCGGCTGCCTTGTGTCTTGTGCCTGTTTCATTTGTCTGAATTTTTTTGTCAGGGTATAATGTAACATTTGCGTGACTTATTCTTTTCATATCTTTTGATAATATAATTGCTCCATCCATTTTTGAGAGTTCTATTAATTTTTGTGGAGAGAATTTTGCATTTATTTTAAATCCTCCGTCTATGATTTGCTGAATGTTGTTTGTTTCTACGACTATCAGGGCGCCTTTTTTTGCCTGCAATATTCCTTCTAAGGCGTTTCTGAAATGTGTTCCCGGAGAAACAATTCTTAACAAATTATTTATTTCTTCTTTTGTTGCTTTGTCGCCGTTATTCTTCTCTTTTAAAAGTCTAACCTGCACATCTTTTTTTTCAATCATCTCAACTCTTTATTGTTAATTGAAATTTAATTGGATATTTATAATTTTATATGTTTTTAGGCAAATTCTTTTAAACTATGGTTTTTTAGATTGTTAGCTTGAAATACTCAAATTGCATTTATCATAGCCCTGTAGTGTAGCGGTCAAGCATTGCGGGTTCTGGGCCCGCAGACCCCGGTTCGAATCCGGGCAGGGCTATAGGATTCGAACGTGCTCACAGAGCAAAGCTCCGTGGCAACTTCAACTCTTGTGAGATTGAAGTAATCCGGGCAGGGCTATCAGATTTGAAGATTGGGGGGTATCAAATAGGTTTTTAAATAGATATTTTCTTCTTTGATTGCTACAAAGCTCTTGTAGTCTAGTGGTCAAGGATTCCGCCCTCTCGAATCGTAATTTTATGATTATGAAATGGCTATGTCCGGAGTGATGTCGGTGAGACTATATCTCCTGCCTTCTCAAGGCAGACTATGTTCATGTTCATTGCCCTCAAAAGGGGTGATGGAGAACGGCGGGGACCCGGGTTCGAATCCCGGCAGGAGCATAGGCAGAGAGTTACGATCCCCTAACCCTAGCTCTCTGCCTAACTTTTCAATTAATTTATGGAAAGATTTTTATACAGGGAAGGGTTTATTTTTATGAGGTAAATAAAGTGGTGAATTGGGTGTTTATTATAATTGTAGGGTTTGCTGTATTTTTCTTTTTTAAGTTTAGTAATTTGAGATACGAGAGGGTTTGGACTTATTCAATTGCAGTACTTTTAATTTTCTTGTTGTTCACGTTTTTTTCAGTTGTTTCGCATAATGAATTAGATATAAAAAGTTTTGAAGGATTTACCTCTGGCTTAAAGTTTTATGGCTCTTGGCTCTGGGGTTTTTTGTCTAACACTGCTAAAATTACAGGGAATGTAGTTAATGTTGATTGGTCAGGTAATTTTTCAAACCTAACAGGATAGTAAAATGAAGACATTTATAATTTTGTTAAAGATTTTTTTAATAGCTGCCTTGCTTATTATTAGTAATGGAAATCTTGCATTAAGTAATTCAGACAATCGAGCTGTTTTTTTTGAGAGCTATAGTGTTTGGCTCGGAGAGCTTGTTGAAAAGGGAGTTACAGTTACTGGATATGTAGTAGGTACCGAGTGGCTTCCCGGAAAAGATTTTGGGATACTTCCAGATTGAAATGATAATTCTTTTAAAGGTAGTTTTTCTATGGTGATTGATGCCTCTGTAGCTCAGTGGTTAGAGTGCGACATTGGTAATGTCGAGGTCCCGGGTTCAAATCCCGGCAGAGGCTTTGCGTATAAGGTTTGTAAAGAAATATTTTAGTTTGGTTTGTATTCTTTCTACATAGTTATTAAAAATTAATCACTTTAAATCAAGATATAATTTTGATGAACAAATAGGTTTTTAAATCATTTTTTCCATCATCTTGAATTAGCAAATGGAAATAGAAGATATAAAGAAGAAATATGGTGTTTTGAAGAAGAAATATAATCTTCCTAGTTTTGATGAGGTTGATAGTGATTTTGGGATAGGGAAGATTGAAAATTTTTCGGGAGATATTCTTAAGGAAATTAGGGGTGCGATGATGGAAAAGGTGGTGCATTATGTCAGACTTATGGAAATGATGATAAGTCCTTCTCAAAATTCTCCTGTCTTTATGGTTTTTTTGAGAGAAATTAATGAGGAAAATAAAAGTATAATGAATAAAGTTTTGAAGAGTTTTGTCGGGCTTGAGCTTTCTGCTTTTAGGTTGGATATTGATTCTAAACAAACCAAAGAGGCAGAACAAATTAATAAGATTTTTACAGCTTGGAATAATTCAAAAAAAGATTTGAACAAACTTATAGATATGATGGAATCAAATTGGAATGGAGTTCAGAAGGAAAATAAGAGCTATAGGGGATATTTTGGTTAAATTTTAATTTATCTTGACAAAACATCAAGATAATGAGAAGTTGTGCATATAGTAATGGCATTAATAATCGTATTTACCATTCCTGTCTAGTCGAGGCATAACTATACGGAAATTAAATGCCTTGCCTGTATTAATATTTTCCGAAGGAAAATATAAACTTTGATAAGATAATAATCTTTCTAATTCTTCAAAATTACCTATGAAATTTAAGACTTTATTTTTAGGTTTGCACTTAATGTTATTTCACTGGTTGTCTAAGATTTTATAAATTTCTTCTAATGAGATTTCAATGACCCCGAGGGGCATTTTTAATCCCCATTTTTTTAAGGATGCGGGATGCAGTTCTCCCAAGTATCCTATGCTTTTTTTATTTATTATAATATCTCCTGTTCTGCCGTCTATTAATCCATTATGTGTATTTTCTTTAATTTCATATTTTATTCTTAATGTATTCATTAAATAGTCTAAATGCTGTTTTATTGTTGTGAAATTTGAAGGGGTTATTGCAAGGATAAGGTTATCTTTTTCTTTTATGCCCGTTTCTTCTTGTGATTCTTTTTCAAAAATGGTGCCGATTTCAAATATTTTTTGAGGATATTCAACATCAATGTTTTCAGAGAGAATTCTCAGTGAGGGGATTAGGAGATTTGGCCTCAGTATTTTATATTCTGTTTTTGAGTCTAACAACTCAATTGGATTTTGTATTCTTAATTTTTTTGCTTCTTCAGGTTTTATTAAATGATAAGTTAAAATTTCAATTGCATTCAAACCAGTAAGAATTTCAGTAATTTTGCTTTTTATTTTGTTTTCTTTTGATTCATAGCCAATAGATGAGATATTTGGGATTTCGGGAATTAGCTTATCATATCCGTATGCAATTGCAATATCTTCAAAAATATCTACCTCGTGAATAATGTCTGTTCTCCATGCAGGAACTTTAACTATCTGGTTTTGATACTCATATCCCATTTTTTGCAGTAATGGGTTAAGGTCTTTTTCTTTTAATTCGAGACCAAGAAGTTTATTTGCATTTTCCAAAGAGATTTTAATTTTGTCAGGATTTAAGTCGGGTGTTTTCATTTTTGGGCTGTCTATGATATTCATCTGGTATATTTTTCCACCCATTTCTGCAAGAGTTGTAACGATAATATTGAGGGTTTTATTTAAAATATTTAAATCTGAACCTGAACATTCTATGAAAATTTCTTTTGTTTTTTCTGTAATTTTTCCAGTTTCATTGCTGTTTATTATTGGCGGAATTGATAAGATTGAGGAATTTGCATCAAGGAAGACAGGGAATTTTTTGAAGTCTTTTATCAAATTTCCGTATTTTATTCCAGCTGGCGTTCTTTGTAAGATCTGCTTTGCATTCATTTCTCTTGATGCTTCAAGTGGTATGAATTTTATTAAATTTGGGTCTCTTGCAGTGTATGTAATTGGAAGCTTAATTTTTTCTAAGGGGTAAATTCCTATTGCAACTTTTTTTCTGTTTCTTCCTATGGTTATGTGCAACTTTTCCTGTAAGTCTATGATTTCTTTTATTTTCTCATCATTAAAATTAATGTTTTTTACAATCGCACATACTGTGTGCGGTCTTATTGGTTTTACGGATTTATCAACTTTTACTGAATAGTTTTTTTCAGGTTTGTTAATTGGATATATTTTTAATCCTGTGTCTTTTCCTATGAATGCTTTAAATGCCCTTGCAAATCCCTGAAGAGAAATTAAATCAGGGCGGTTAGGGAAAACTTCTATTTCTATTTCTTTATCGTCTGCTTTTTCGAGAGGAGTTCCAAAAAGAGAAATCTTTTCAATGGTTTTTTCATTTAAATTAAAATGCTTTTCAAGTTCTTTTCTTGAGAATTTTACGTTAGTCATTTTATCACTGCCCGTTTTTCTCTTAGTTGTTTTAAATCGTTTTTGTATAAATCCCTAAGGTCTTTGATTTTATTTGCTTCCATCATTAATCTGTCAAATCCGGGACCCCATGCGAGGACTGGAATATTCGTACCCAATAAAGGTATGGTAACTTCTGGCCGAAATATTCCTGCTGCAAGCATTTCAACCCACTCTTTTCTTTCTTCATTCCAAATTGCCCCCTCTATGCTTGGCTCCGTATATGGAAAATATGCTGGCTGGATTCTTATTTTCTCATATCCCATTTTTTTAGCAAATTCTTTTAGATATCCTATTAAATGCCTAAAGTTTGCTTTTGGGTCTATTACGATGCCTTCTGTTTGGTTGAATTCAAATCCGTGAGACCAATCTACAGTTTCATTTCTGAAAACTTTTCCGATTGAAAAGAATTTTGCGGGTAAATCCTGCTGATTGAGATTTGAGAGAGTTTTTGCGGAGATGCATGTTGTATGAGTTCTTAGCAAAACTGATTTTGCTTCTTCAGGGTTCCACAAATAATTCCACCCTTTTGAGTTTGAAATTCCTGATTCGTGGGCTTGCTTTACTTTGTTCACCAATTCTTTTTTAGGGAGTTTTGCTTTTATATCTTTTATAAAAAATGTATCGTGCATTTCTCTAACTGGATGGTCTTGAGCAGTGAATAGTGCATCAAAGTTCCAGAATGATGAAACAATTAAGTTTCCTGACATTTCTTTAAATCCCAAATCCTGCCATATTCTTTTTCCCTGTTCAATTGATTGAGTTACAAAATGTTTTTTCCCCCCGTATATCTTTGGAACTCCCGCTTTAATATCGTATTTTCTGAATTTTTTCCCTCTTGGAAAGTTTTTTATTATTTCAGGGGTTACTTCTTCTAATAAATCTGATTTTATTGTTTTGCCTGCAATTTTTTTGCCTTGTTCTGTCAGTTCAAAAGATATTTTTTTCTTTTCTGTGATTTCTATAATTTCTTTTCTGTTTTTTAATATTTCAAAAGCATATTTTTCTTCATCGGTTAAAGAATCTTTTTCTAATGGCAGTTTTTCTAAAAATATTTCTTCCGGAAACTTTTTTGTAAGCTCTTCTTTTTTGGCATTTATGTATATTTTGCCATTTTTTAATTCAATCAATGATTTTCTTTTTAGGGCACCAATTGATGCTTTAAATTCATTTTCTGAAAGTTTTGACATTTTTTTTAAATCATTGATTATAGAGTGATTGTTTTTTTCCAATATTCCCAAAAGTCTTCTTTCTGGAAGGTGGTTTTTTAGGTAATAAACTCCATTTACTCCAAGCACTATTACTGATTTTCTTTGGGTTTTTATTTTTAGGATTTCTTTTCTTTCTAAAAAATTGAGGGCGCGGAGGACAGAGGTTTCATCTCTTCCTGATTGTTTTATAATTTCTTTAATTTCAAGGTTAAGATATGGTATGATTTCCCTTTCGATTGGAGATAGGGTTTCTATTAGTTTGTCCATTTTAATATGTGTTTTCAGGGAATTAAAAATCTATTGCTTCTTTAATTTGCTGAGTTGAAGCACCAAGCGTTAAAATTAACAGAGAATTTTCTTTTCTGTTTTGCAATGCGAGTTTTGTTTTTGTTTTTCTGCAAATTTTTATGTTCTGAATTATCTTTGCAAGCCGTTGTGCTTTTTCTTTTTTAGGAAGTTTTTTTATTTCTTTGAAATCTATTCCTATTGCAATGTTGTTTTTTTTTGCTATCTTTGCTAAAACGTGGTTTAATCCTGAATCTATCTGTCTTAATTTATTTTTTCTTTCTCCTTTTTCAGGGGAAAGTAAGACCTGAAATTTCCCATATTCAAGAATTTTTCTATTGAAGTTATCGTCTTGTGCCTGAACGACTATCTGTTTATTGTCATTTGATTTTCTTATTTCTTTGATTGCTTGCTGTATGTTTTCAGTTTTAATTATCATTTATCCCTCTATAATTGTCCCTACAAATTTTTTATTATTCAATAAGCTATTTAAGTTATTCATATTTTTGCCCAATATATATGTTTTTATTTTATTTTTTCTGATTAGTGCTGCTGTACTTTGGTCTAAAACAAAGTGCTGACCTGGAGTGTATTTTATTTTCAAGGCTTTAGCCTCAAAATCTTTCCAGGAGATTTTTGGGATAAACTTTGCAGATTTATTTGTTTTTGGATTTGAGGTGTATAATCCAGGAATGTTTGTTAAATTTATTAAATCTGTTTTTAATGATTTTGATAGTTTTGCAGCGGTTGTATCCGATGTTTCTTTTTTATGGTATCTTAATGCCCCGCAAAAAATTAAAGGGTGTTTTTTTAGGATTTTATTTATCTCCTTTATTGATTTAGGAAGTTTTTGGTTTGAGTTTTTGCCAAATAACTTCATAAGGGTTTCTGCGTTTGTTTTTGTGGCTTCAATTCCCGCATATGATTGTTTTTTTATGCTTTTTTCCTGTTTTTTTAAATTAGAAATCATTTTTCTTGCGATGCTTCCTCCCCCGCAAACAATTACAAACTTATACTCGTTTAAGTTTCTTAGGATTATTGATTTAAACTTTTTTAGAAAATTGAAGTCAATTTCATCAGGAATGATTAAACTGCCTCCCAGACTAATTACTACCACTTTTTTCATAAGACCAATAAGAATTTTATTTATTTAAACTTGATTAAAAATCTTGCCTTGTAAATTTGATAAGATGAGAGCAATAAAGAGAGTATAGCAGAAGACAAAATATAGATAATTCTGATAATTGGAACACTATTTGTCCAGAATTCTCTATCTGTACAATTCTGAAAACAATTATGCTAATCAACAGAATTGTCCATATTTTGAACGGTTTTTTGTTCTTCCGCTAATAGTCTAAGACAAATACCGTTCAATTATAAATGTCTTAGACTATAGCTAATAATTTCTAACTTCTCCTGATACTATATACTCTTAGCATAGGGTTCTTCATTTTGGGATGGGGGCTCCAATGGAATAAGATAATGTTTATATATTTGTGAAGGGTTTTTTTATTATGGTTTTAAAGAGGAAATATCCCTATCTTATTATTTTTCTTATTTTAATATTTATGGGAGTTTTTGCTATTCTTGGAGGTTATGGATTTATTACAGGTTATCTTAATGAGGTGGGAATCCAACCTAACGAGGGTGCTGGTTTGCAGGGTTCGGGGGGTGGTTCTCCTGGGGAAACAGGTTCGGGAAGTGAGAGTGGAAGTGTAGCTGGATTAGCTGAAGCAATAGAAGCTACGTCTACCGCGGTAACTTCTGCAAGGAACTCTGTTACAGCCGCACAATCCGTTACTCTTGAAGAGATTCCTGGAAGTTCTATAAATGGAATTTCAGGTTCTTCGGGGGGTGGTTCTGGAAGCTCTAGCATTTATAAAATTCTTTTTGCTATTGCAGGAAATATAGAAAATGAAATTACTGAGGTTGAAAACTTTCTTAAGATTTCAAACTCTTATTTAGGGATTTATCTCGGAAATGCTGAATTAAATAAGAATCATAATAAACTTTTAAGTTTGGATAATGAGCTTTTAGAAATCCGAAATGATATTGATTCTTGGATTAATAGCGGGAAGAATACCGCTCCCGATAGCAATAAAAAAAGAGAAGAATTTAGAAATTTAAGGGAAGAAGAAGCAGGGGTTTATGAGGATAATATAATGTCTAGAATTTTGGAAGATTATCCCGATGGATTTGAAGAGATATCTCTTTCCAATGCAATTGAAAATCCTCAAATTAATGAAAACTGCAAATATGATATTGGAAATGCGTTTAATAATAAAATTGTTTATACTAGGAATTTAGGAGCTGTAGGGGAAGAAGTTGAATCTAAAGACCAATTTTATTATCTAAATTATCCTTGCGGAATTGAAAAAAAAGATGTTAAAATTACTTCTGCTTCCGCACTTGAGGGAAGTGGTAATAGTGCTGGTAAAGAGAGTTATGAAGTAAAAGATATTTATTCCGGAGAAAATCTTGCAGATATTGAAGTAACTAAATTACCTGAATTTTCTAAATCAAGTTTAAGTATTGTTTTTGATCAAAGAAAGGGGGATGAAATTTCTCTTTCCCCTGATTGTTATAATCTGGTTCAGGATGAGGGCGAGGAGGGAATTGATACTGAGGGGGATTGCGAAAGTAAAGAAAGGCAAGTCGATGAAAAAAGATTTCCTTATCTTTATTGGGTTTTATTTTTGCTTTTTCTGGGTGCATTATTTTATACTGAAACTTTTGGGATTTTAAAAATTAAGAGTTCTTTGTTTCAGGGGAAAAGAGCAATTAATAGAAAAGATTTTAGGAAGGCAATAGAAAATTATTATAAAATCTCTAAAATTTATGGAGGATTAAATTGGGAGCAGAAGGATTTATGCAGGCAGGATTGTTTGGATTATTATTTGTTTCTTGAGAGGAAACTTGGAAATGTAAAAGTTGTTGTTAAAAGGGGATTTTTAACATCACAAATGCTGCCTAATTTGAATTATGATGATTCTAAAATTGGATTGAATAAAATTAAGGATAGAGATTTTGATAGAATTAAGAAATTAATTGAAGAAGGATTGAAATCCCGGAGAGATATAATTGTTAGTTTATATAATGGACTTGATGAATCTGATAAGAAAAAGATAAGGAAGAGGTATTTGAATTATGTCAAAAAGGCGGGAAGAAAAGATTAAGGCATTAATTGTCTAAAAGGGTTTTTCTTTTGAATTATAAATCTTGGACCTAGAATTTCTGAAATTATTGCAGTCATTATTAAATTTCCCGACGCCGCCTTAAATGTTCCTTCTATTATTGGAATTTTAGTTTTTTCTGAAAAATCGTTTAGGATTTGATTGATTTCTTCTATTGTGAGAGAGGTTTGTGTTCTTTGGATTGTCCCTGCTTTTTTTACCAAAATTGGTTTATCCGCACCCCTGCATTCTATTTCAGTTACTGCTGGGTCTTTTATTATGAAGTTAAGTTTTGGAATTATTAAGTGGCTTTGTCTTTGAGGATAATTTATTTTTCTTTGCAATTGTATCTGGTTGAAATTTCTTTTTGAGGAATTATTTCTCTCAAATTCGCGGTGATAAACTCTTGTCATTGGAAGGGGGGTTAATTTTTTTTCAGGAATTTCAATTTCCTGCATTGATGGGTATTGTGTCTGATAATTTTTTGAAAGATTTAGTTGGGAGTTATTTATTACTTCGATTATAAAACTTCTTAGAAATTGCTCTCCTATTTTTGATTTAGTTTCCATTATCTTTCCAATGGGTTTCTTCTTGGAGTGGGTTGCATTCTATTTAATGGCCCTTGACCATATAATCTTTCGCGTGTTTTCTCTTCAATTAATGAAAGTCCTTTAGCAATTGTTTTGTTTTGCTCTAAAAGTTTGTCTATTTTTTCTAAAAATTCTTTGTCTTTTTCTGTTGCCTGGATTTGAGGCTGTTTCGCAAAGCTTTTTGCAGATGCTTCAAATAAAGCAAGGAGATTTGATATTTGTTCAGATAGGCTGTTAAATTTTTCAGCTAAATTAATATGCACTTTTTGTAAAGCAACAAGGTTTTGTATTATCTTATCTTCTAATTTTTCTTTTGGTTTCGTGGTTGTTTTTTTAGCAGTTTTATTGCTATTCTTTTTTTCTGACATATTTAAATAAAGAAGAAATTCTTTATAAAGATTACTAAGAAATTAGTAAAGCTTAAAACTATTATTTTGCTTTGGTTTTAAGGGTGCGTAGTATAATGGTAGAATATCTGCCTCCAGAGCAGAGGACGGGGGTTCGATTCCCTCCGCGCCCATTTTATTAATTAGGGGATTTGTTTTTATAGCAGAAAACAAAATATAGATAATTCTGATAATTGGAACACTATTTGTCCAGAATTCTCTATCTGTACAATTCTGAAAACAATTGTGCTAATCAACAGAATTGTCCATATTTTGAACAGTTTTTTGTTCTTCCGCTAA
>JAUYJY010000010.1 GCA_030699205.1 Candidatus Pacearchaeota archaeon | reverse complement strand
TTTTAGGGAATATAGCAGAAGACAAAATATAAATAATTCTGATAATTGGAACACTATTTGTCCAGAATTCTCTATCTGTACAATTCTGAAAACAATTGTGCTAATCAACAGAATTGTCCATATTTTGAATAGTTTTTTGTTCTTCCACTAATAGTCTAAGACGAATACTGTTCAATTATAAATGTATTAGACTATAGAAAAGTTTTTAAGTTTGTGATTTTCAGGAATACTATGAATAATCTTATGGAAGATTCAAGGTGGAATTTGAGCAGGGTTTGTATTGGGGGGATGGCTCCCGAGTTTGATTTGATGGCTTTTTCAGGGGGAGATTTTAAGAGGGTAAAATTGAGCGATTATAAAGGTAAATGGGTTGTTCTTGCTTTTTATCCCGCTGATTTTACATTTATATGTCCTACCGAATTAGCAAGATTTGCAGATTATTATGGAGATTTTCAGAATCTTGGTGCGGAAGTTTTGAGTGTGAGCACGGATACGGAGCAAGTTCATAAAGCTTGGTGGGATGCAAGCGATAGTATAAAGAAGATTAAGTTTCCAATGCTTTCAGATACGACTGGAAGTTTGTGCAGGGATTATGGAACTTATATTTATCAAGGAGATGATGCTGGGAGGTCTCTAAGAGCAACGATAATAATTGATCCTGATGGAATTGTTAAGGCAATTGATATGCATGACAATTCAATTGGAAGAAGCGTAAAAGAAGTTTTGAGAAAATTGAAGGCGGCGATATATGTTTCGGCGCATAGCGGAGAGGTTTGTCCTGTTGAGTGGGAAGAAGGACAAAGCACATTGAAACCGGGCGTTGATTTGGTCGGCAAGATTTGAGATTTTTAGGGAATTTTTGCAGAGAATAATTTTTGTGAATCCAATAAACATTGATTATTATTTGCAAACAAGGTTTTATTGTAATGGTATTCCTTAAATTATTCTTTGGTAAATATTGGAGAATATTTGGTGAAGAATGGGGATTAATTATAAGAATTTAGATAATTTGATTTAGGGAAGTTTTAAAATGAGTATGGGGAAGTTTTAAAAACAAATTATAATTCTGAATGTTTAATTAAGGAAGTTATATGGTAAAATTAAAAGCTTCAAAGAAAATTTCTGAAATAAAGAAAGGGGATGCGATTAAGGTAGATGGGAAGATGTATGAAGTTGATATGCATTACGTTTTTGAGAATTATAAAACGACTAAGGAGATGATAATTGAAATGTTTGACCCAAAGGCGAAGGAAGGTGAAGGAGATGCACAGTTGAGATATTTTGATGATCAAGTTGAAGAGACAATGAAGTTTTATGTTTTGAAAACAATTGTGTATGAGGAGAAAGAAATTGAGAATGTGGAGTGGTAAGGGCAATTGGGTAAAAGAAGTACCGCAAATAAACAAAGAATAAAAATTATTGCAGAGTTACACAGATTGGTTGTTATCAGCAATAGTGATGGCTTATACCTGACTCCCCCAGAAGGACAAGCGATAAATTAATAAATTACTTTTTACTAAACTATTTAACATGAAGGTAAATGATTTAATTTTCAAAGAACTTCTCAAAAGAGGATATCAACTTGAAGGAAAAACTCGGGTTTGGGATGTTGCAGATTCTAAGTTGTGGTATCTAACTCCAAAACAAGCCCAAGGTTTTCTTGATTTAAGTAAAACTGAAGGATACAAGAAAACCATCATTGAAAAAGAGGTGTCTTTGATAAAACAGCATATGAAAGACTTTGTTCATGCTTTACCAAAAAATTCATGCAATATAATTGACTTAGGTTGTGGCGATGGGCAAAAAGCCTCTCTGTTTATTCATGAATTAGCAAAGCATATGAAAATTCGGTATTGCCCTATTGATATAAGTTCTTACATGGTTTCAAAAGCCGCCAAAACTATTCGTGAAATGAAAGTCGGAGAAGTTTTGGAATTTCGTTGGAATATCTCCGACTTTGAAAATCTTAATAATATTACTCCTCTTTTTAGAGAAACGGGCTTTGAAACTCACTTCCTGATGTTGCTGGGCAATACCTTAGGAAATTTTGACAGAGAGGACATATTGCATGGAATCAAAACAAGCATGAACAAAGATGATATTCTTCTGATTGGCAACGGCTTAACAAACGGGAATGCGGATTGGACAGAAGAATACAAAGACATCATAATTAATAAGTGGCTTGTTCAGATACCACAACAATTAGGTTTAACAAAAAATGATATTGCCTATGATGTTCGTTTTGTCAATTCTAGAATTGAAGAATTGTATATTTTGAAAAATGACAAAACAATAAAACATCTCGGCAGAACATTAAATTTCAAAAAAGGAGATGTTATTATTACAGCAATATCATATAAATACACCAAACCCGAGTTTAAAAAAATACTTGAGAAGTTCTTTTCTAGTGTGAAAATATATTCTGATGAAGAAAACACATATGCGTTGGCTCTTTGTAAAAAGTAACTTGCTTGTCCTTCCTCCCCCAAAATTTCTGCCATCGCTACTTGCTCCTTTTAGTCGCACCACGCCTTGCAGGCTCTCGGCTGATGCATAGGGGCTGATAACAGCTACTTATTTGGAAAATCCTTGCAGGATTTTTCCCAAATTCTTTTCTTGATATTATATTCGAAAAATGGAAAAGAACTTCAGATAAGCACATATGTTATAAATTATTCTTTCGATAATTTATTGTTTAATTTTTCTACTAAGTCTCTTTGATATTTCATAAAACTATGCTGTTGGGTTTATGTTTGCCTTAGAGCTTACTCTTTACGAAAGCTTAAAAATCATCTGTTTTTCTTAATTTAATGGATTTATCTCAGGAGGTTGGTCTTGAATTTTTAGGGCATGATGGGTTTCTTATTAATTATAAGGATAAGAAGATTGTTATAGACCCATATAATCTGCAGAAGAGAATTGATGCAGATATTATTTTAATTACTCACGGACATTATGATCATTGCAGCATTAAGGATTTGGAGAAGGTTATAAAACTTGGGAGCATTGTTGTTTGCCCTGCAGATTGTCAGAGCAAGCTTTTGAAATTTGAGAAAATAAATTTGCAGATTATAGAGGCTGGCGAAGTGCTGGATTTTGGAAATGTTAAAATTGAGGCAGTTTCAGCCTACAATATAAACAAAGATTTTCACCCAAAAAGTGAAGGGTGGATTGGTTATATTGTTAAACTTGATGGGGTGGTTATATATCATGCAGGAGATACGGACTATATTCCTGAAATGCAAAAACTTAGCGGTTATGGAAAACACGGGAATAAATTTGTTGTATTGTTGCCTGTTTCTGGCAAGTATGTGATGGATTCTGAAGAAGCTGTGGATGCGGCTTCAATAATGAGTCCCGATGTTGCGGTGCCAATGCATTATGGTGCGGGTGTTGCAGGAACTATTGAGGATGCTAAAAGGTTTGTTGAATTGTGCAAGGAGCGTAATATTAATGCTGTTTTGTTGGAGAAGATTTAGGTAGATTTATAAGGAAAATCATTTCTTTTTGTTTATGCAAAAATATACTCCAGAGCAGATAGCCAGTCAGAGGGATAAATTTTTAGAGAGTAAATATACTGAAGTTGATGTTAATATTAGGGGTAGAGCGTTTTCTTATTTTGTTTTGCCTCAAAGTTTAAACGAAAGATTACCACATTTTGTTTATATAGCAGAAGACAAAATATTTTGAACAGTTTTTTGTTCTTCCGCTAATAGTCTAAGACAAATACATTTTAATTATAAATGTCTTAGACTATAGGATGACTGGAGATGAAAGAAGCGTGCATTTGTTTGGCATTGCGGATAGCGTTCCTGAAGAATTTAGGATGTATGCAGTTTTACATGAATTTATTGAATTTTTGGAGATTGGAGAGGATTCCGTCGGAAGATGCGAGGCGGCGTTAGTTGAGGAATTGAGAATTGTTCCTTTAGAAATTAAGAATGAATATATGAGAATGAGAAGGGATTTTTTTGCTAATTTGATTGATTTTTATAGAGATGAGGGACTGCCTAAAACTGATATTGCAGAATTTGAAAGAAGTCTTTCAAGACTTGAAGGGATGCTTAGACAGATTTAAAAACATAATTTTTATTCTAATTTTATGGATGGAGATTTTGAGAAGAAAGCAAGAGATAATTTGTTTAGGGAAAGCTCTGAAGTTTCTGGAGTGAAGATAGAGGGGTATGATTTTAATAAAGGAGTTAATTGGGAAGAAATTATTAAGAATTTTAGGGGTGCTGGATTTCAGGCTTCAAATCTTTCAAGAGCTATTGAAATTATTAATGAAATGATTGAAAATAAGGCGTTTATTTTTTTAGGATATACTTCAAATCAAGTAAGTTCAGGGAATAGAGAGATAATCAGGTATTTAACAGAACATAAGAAGGTTGATGTTTTGGTTACAACCTGCGGAGGAATTGAAGAAGATATCATTAAGTGCTTGGGAAATTTTGTTTTAGGGGATTTTAATGCATCGGGGAGGGATTTGAGAGAGAAAGGAATTAATAGGATAGGAAATATATTTGTTTCTAATAATCGTTATGTTGAGTTTGAGAAGTTTGTGCAACCAATTTTGAAAGAGTTGTATGAGGAGAATAAAATTATTAATGGGTGGGATTTGATTTGGAAGTTGGGAGAAAAAATAAATGATGAAAGAAGTATTTTGTATTGGTGTTTTAAGAATAAAATAAAGATTTATTGTCCCGCAATTACCGACGGGGCTTTGGGAGATAATATTTATTTTTTCAAATTAAGAAATAAAGATTTTATTTTGGATATTTCTAAGGATATTGAAGAATTTAACAATACAACTATTGGATTAAAAAAATCGGGAGTTATAATTTTGGGGAGCGGTGTTGTTAAACATTCTATTTTAAACGCAAATATGTTAAGAAATGGTGCAGATTATGCAGTTTATATTAACACTGCAGAGGAATTTGATGGGAGTGATTCGGGGGCTTTGCCTTCTGAGGCGGTTTCTTGGGGGAAGATTTTGCCCGATGCTTTGAGCGTGAAGGTTTTTGCTGATGCGACTATTGTTTTTCCTATTTTAGTTGCGGAGACGTTTGGGAAGAAATAAGCTTTGTTATATTATATAACAGAAAGCTTTAAATAATCTCTATTTGTTATATTATATAATGAATGAACAAGAGAAACTTCTAGAAAGCAATGGTTTGGAATATTATAGAAATGGCTTGGTTGCTGAAAAACGAGGCGAATATAACACTTCTGTGACTCTTTTTTTCAAGGCGATAGCTTCTTTATGTGACTTACAAATTTTGAGAGACAAAGGACATTTTCCATCAAATCACTCTGAAAGGTTTAGAATTTTAGAAAGAGATTATCCTGACCTTTATATAAAAATAGATGGTGATTTTTTGCTTTATCAGCGCAGTTATAGATTAAGATTAGATAAACCTACAAGCGAGGTGCTTAAACATGACGTGGAAACATTGTTTAAAAAGCTTAGAATCAATTTCTAAGAAATTCTTTCAAGACGAGAAATTATTTGATATTATTTTATATGGCTCTGCTGTTAAGGGAAAAGATGAGCCTAGGGACATAGATATTGTTCTTATATTTTTTGATAGAAATATAAAAGAAAGATTAGAAATAGCACAGGACTTTAAGAAAAAATTGCCTAAAGCACTAAGATTAGATATTCAAACTTTGAATGTTAAAGATTTTTTTGATGCGGGATTTTTTGCTAGGCAGGGCATTTTAATTGAGGGTTACAGCTTGGTTTCTGGAATGAAATTTAGCAAAAAATTGGGGTTTAAAGGATATTCTTTATTTAGTTATGTCCTTGGCAATTTGAATAATAGTCAAAAAACGCTATTTACTTATTCATTAATTGGAAGAGGAAAAGAAGAAGGAATGGTAAAAAAAGTTAAGGGTCAAAGCATAGGAAAAGGCGCTTTTCTGGTTCCTATTGAAAATAGTGTGCTTTTTGAAGATTTTTTAGAGAAGTGGAAAATAAAATATACTAAGAAAAATATTTTGGTGCCAATATGATTAATAAAAAATTAATAAAAAAGATTGCCTTAAATAAAGGTAAAAAAATAGGTCTTTCTGCTATTAGTAAAATTGAAAAAATTTTACAAACAGAATTAGAAAAATTAGTTATGCGGGCTTCTCGGCAGGCTGATTTTTCTGGAAGGAAGGTTATCAAGGCGGAAGATATAATTGAGAAGGAAGACAGCAAAGATTATTTTGTCTGAGGTTTTTGCTGATGCGACTATTGTTTTTCCCATTTTAGTTGCGGAGACGTTCGGGAAGAAATGAAAGAAGCGATGGAAAGATTTAAATATTACAATGTGCACATTATATCACATGTTAATAGTGAAAGATGCTATGGTCATGATTCATTTGGCAAAAATAACTTTGTTAGAAAGCAGTTGCAAGTATTTTAATAATGTGCTTATTCCAAATAAGGTTTATGCTGAAATTATGGCGGGGAAAGAGTTGGGTTATGTGGATGTAAATATTATTGAAGAAATGATTATGCAACACAAAATAAAAGTTAAAAAAATAGGGAATCAGAAATATTTAAGCAAGACCACACAATTCAATATTCAGGGCGGAGAAGCAGAGTCAGTGGCATTATATTGGCAGGAAAAAGCTAATTTTCTTGCTACAGATGATGATAATGTACGAAGAAAGAACTTATTGCTTAATCTAAAGCTTCTTGGAACTCCTGCTATTATATTATTACTTTATAAAAAAAGACTTATAAATAAAAATAAATTTAAAGATAGTTTGGAAGAATTAAGGAAAATTGGATGGTTTAGCTCTGCAGTTATAGATAAGGTTTTAATAGAGGGAGAAAAATGAGCGAACCTATAGGAATAAGATTGCCTGATGAGATACTTAAAAAAATAGAGCAATTAGGTAAAAGAAAGATGATGGATAGAAGCACAATTATAAGGGAGTTAGTTATAAAGGGCTATCAAGAGCTTCTGAAACAAATGGCATGTGAAGATTATACTAAAGGGAATATAACTTTTTCGGAGGCCGCGTCAAGAGCAGGCTTAACTTTGTGGGACATGGAGAAGTGCCTTGTTGAAAAAGGGTTTAAATCAAGTTACTCTATTGATGATTTAGAAAAAGAATTTAAATCTTTTAAGTAGTTTATTGTTTTTCCTTTGCTTGTGGCGGAGATGTTTGGGAAATAGGGGTGATTATTTTAATATGGTGTGGGGGGCAGGCGAGGAAGTAAACTGTTTTTTTATTGAGATATAGCAGAAGACAAAATATTTTGAACAGTTTTTTGTTCTTCCGCTAATAGCCTAAGACAAATACCTTTCAATTATAAATGTCTTAGACTTATAACTGGAAACTTATTTTTATCTTACCCTTTGCAATTAAAATACATAATGTAGAGGGTAAAGTTTAAATACTTCAAGGTTCTTATGGAAATATGGTGTATATATACAAGAAGAAAGTCGGGGAGAAAACTTATTATTATTTGCGGGCGTCTGAAAGAAAAGAAGATAAAGTTGCAGTTAAAGATATAGCTTATTTGGGCGATTCTTTAGAAGGGGTAAAAAAGGCACTTGATAATCTTCCTAATTATGCTAATCAAATAAGAAAAGCGTACAAAACAATCCATAATTTTTTGGAATCGAATCGTTATATTAAAAGAATAAAAGAATTAAAAATTAAAAAAGATGTTTTTTTGGGAGAAAAAACGCTGGAAATAGAGGCTTGTAAATTGCATTATAATTCTGAATTCAAAAAACAGCAACAATTAACAAAAGAAGAGATATTAAAGAATTTTATTGTTGAATTTGCTTATAATACAACTGCTATCGAGGGTAATACTATTAAATTGGCTGAAGCAAGAAATTTGCTGGAAGAAGGGCTAACTCCTAAAAATAAAAGTCTTAGAGAAATTTATGACTTGCAAAATACTGAAAAGGCTTTTCGTTTTATTTTCGATGCTAAAGAAGAAATAACTCATGAATTTATTGTTGAAATACATAGAAAATTAATGGAGAATATTGATATGAGGGCTGGTTATAGAGCTGTTGACGTTCGCGTAATTAAAGCAAACTTTAAGGCTACGCCTGCACCTTATGTTAAAACTGATATGAATTTATTAGTTAAATGGTATGATAAACATAAACAAGAGCTTCATCCTTTGATTTTGGCTTCTATTTTTCATCATAAATTTGAAAAAATTCATCCATTTATGGATGGAAATGGGAGAACTGGGAGAATGATTATGAATTATATTATGCTAAAGCACGGATATCCGCCATTTGTTGTCAGGACTAAATTTAGAGATGATTATATTAGAGTTTTACGGCAGGCAGATAAAAGCGATTTGAATAAATTTAATAGGGATGATTATGAAAGGCTTATCTTGTTTTTGGCTGACCAGATGATTCAGAGTTATTGGAGCATATTTCTTTAATTACCCTCTACTTTCAATTTTATTATTGTAGAGGGTAAAGTAATAGATTTATGATACTATAGCAGAAGACAAAATATTTTGAACAGTTTTTTGTTCTTCCGCTAATAGTCTAAGACAAATACTGTTCAATTATAAATGTCTTAGACTATATATGGGTTATTTGCGGATACGACGATTGTGTTTCCGATATTGGTTGCGGAGATGTTTGGGCGGGAGAAGTGATTATGTTTCAAGAATATTCTTGGAATAAACTGCTAGGTCAGTTGGTTTTCGATTGACCAAAGATTGATATTTTAATAAAAAAACAAATTTATTCCCCCTTGTAAGAGCACCTATAGCAGAAGACAAAATATTTTGAACAGTTTTTTGTTCTTCCGCTAATAGTCTAAGACAAATACTGTTCAATTATAAATGTCTTAGACTATACTTCTACTCCTTCGATTCTGCCTATTTCACTGGCTCTGACGCTTGCTTCAGCCACGATATTTTTATTTGGTGATTAGCCGTTTTTCCCTTGCTTGTGGCGGAGACGTTTGGGAAGAAGTGACTAACTTGTTAAGTCTAATTAACCTAAAATTCAATTCTAAGTTATTTTACTTTAACATAAATTCTAATCTGTGTTAAATATAACTAACATATTTTCTGTTAAGGATTTAAGGTATCTAATTTCTTACTTGGTAAGAAGTATGCTGAACTCTGGGTATTTTTTCTTATTTGGTAAGAAAAAGGTTTATAAATATGATTGTTTTCTTACTTGGTATGAATAATGATAAAAAAGTTGAAGGGAATAAGAAGGTAGAAGATAAGAAAGCTGTAAATATTGAAGAAAAGCTCGTCGAAATTATTTTAACTCCTCGATCTATTTTGGAAAAATCTGGAAGAGAATATTATCTTTCTGGAAAAGATGAGCTTAATAAGGAAAGATATAATTCTGCACTAGTTTTGTTTTTTAAGGCTCTGCTTTCTTTTTGTGACTTGTATTTATTGAAAGAAACTGGAAAGGCGCCCAATTCGCATAATGATAGATTTAGAATAATAAAAAAAGATTTCTTGGATATTTATGAAATTATAGATAAGGATTTTCCTTTTTATATTGAGAGTTATGGTAAAATCATTTCTAAAGATAATGCGGAGGCAATTAAGCACCATGCAGAGACTATGGCAACAAAAGCTGAAATTAAATTATAGCAAGGACGTTGTAGACATTGTGCAATTTGGCTCTTCAGTAATTGAAGGAAAAGAATACAGGGATGTTGATATTGCTGTGATTTTCCATAATATTTCCTTCAAAGAACAGCTTGATCAAGCTTATGAGGTAAAAAAACAACTTGCTAATTTGATAAATAAAGATAAGGAGATTCATATCTCTCAATTTGATTTTTACTCATTACTTAACGCAAGTAATTTTGCACGTGAAGGAATACTTTTTTATGGGAAGAGTTTGCTTACTGGAAAGAACTTTGCTTTTAGATTTGGACTAAAGCCTGTTTTGCAAATATTATATAATCTTGAAAAATTTGAGAAAAAAGATAAAGTAAGATTTCATTACTTGCTTCGGGGCAAGGGTGGGAAGTATGGTTTGCTTAGGAAATATGATGGGAGACTGGTTAAGCCAGGGATGATTGAAATTGCACCTGAATACGAAGATGTTTTTGTTACAGCTATTAGTGGCGTAATTAAAGATTTTGAGGTTAGGAAGATTTTTGTGGCGGAGATGTTTGGGAAGAAGTACAAAACATTTGTTACAAGCATTAGAAGAGATGAAAAATAAGGATTATGTTTACAGTGATGAGAATTTATGGCCAGTAAATGGAATTAAACTTTTCTATTTCACTCTCTGCCGCAATAACCTGTGATTATTTTTAAGTTGAATGGGGGATAGACTTTACTATCGTAAACTAATCACCTAGAATTATATAAACCAGTTTTTCCTACTTGGAAAATGATAACCTCGAGTAATAAAGACCACATCTATATTGGAAGGGAAGCTGGGAAAGAGATTCATCAAAAGATAAAAAATGCAAGAACATCTGTAAAAGTCGTTTCTCCTTACCTTTCTCCTGATTATATAAAAGATCTTATTAGTTTGCATAAAAAAGGCATAAAAGTAACTCTTGTTACTTGTGATAAAATAGAAAATAATTCTTATTCTGATTTTAGACCTTCTGATTTAATTAAAAAAGAAAAAATTCAGGATGTGAAAGTAAAGAAATTAAAAAAATCCCTGTTTAAGTCTTTTATTTGGTTGTTTATTATTTCTATGCTGTTTGCAGTTCTCGCCTTTGTTTTTTCTATGTTATTTATTTTTGCAGGTATATTCCTATTTGCAGGCATTATCGCTCTTGTTTCTTCAAAAATTATTTCAGATTATTCATTCAAATATGAACCTATTTTCAGAATAAAGGTTTTTGATTCTGCCTCTGGAAAAAACTTCGGAAGCACTGAACTTATACATTCAAAGATATTTATAATAGATGAAGAAATAGCTTTTTTAGGCTCTATTAATTTTACTTATAGCGGTTTTAAAACACATTATGAAACTATGATAAAAGTTGAAGACAAGAACGCTGTAAGAGATATAAGCCAAGAAGTTGAAAATTTATACTTTTCCAAGGATTTAAAGGCAAAGAGCGTGGAAGAATGGGCAGGATAAGAAAGTTGAAGTATTGTGAGTTGGATACACTTGCAGAAATTATGGTTGTTGAGAAGTTAATGGGATGAGCATTTGAAGAATATAATTTCTTTGATGGGAAAACATAAGATATAGCAGAAGACAAAATATAGATAATTCTGATAATTGGAACACTATTTGTCCAGAATTCTCTATCTGTACAATTCTGAAAACAATTGTGCTAATCAACAGAATTGTCCATATTTTGAACAGTTTTTTGTTCTTCTGCTAATAGTCT
>JAUYJY010000009.1 GCA_030699205.1 Candidatus Pacearchaeota archaeon | reverse complement strand
GAGGCCGTCCCACAATCAAATCAATCTCAAAATAAAATCTTATAAAAATCACAAAATCCAAAATTTTCCCATCAAACCCTTCATTTATTTCTAAAACTTCCTTCCTTTCCCTCAACCTATTCCAAATCTTCTTCAAATTATGCACACTCGCAACGATATTCACTTCAATCCGCACACCATCTAACCCTCGAAGACAAAACTGCCTAAATCCAAGATTTTCTTTTATTTGTCCGATAACTGGCTCAACGGTTATTTTCCTAAAGGCATAAATCGTCCGACCTTCAACAGAATCCATCTTATCCCTCATCCTTAACCTCTCCCTGAAAAATTCAGGCACATCTTTTTTCTTTTTCAATTCATTGTTGTAAAAAGTCGCAATTTTTCTTCCGTCTTTTCTTGCATAACCTCCTCTTCTCTTAAACCTCGCTTCTCCAACAACAAGTTCATCTTTTTCTTCGTCGTATTCATATTTGTCATGGTTTAGGCTTTCTTCTTTTCCATCAAACTTTTGTGCCTGTGCTCTCGAAGGCACAAACAGCCCAATTCCATTTTCTTCACAATACTTTATGTTTTCAGCATCGCTGTATCCACAATCTGCAGAAAACTTTTCCTCTCCAGTTAATTCCACATTTTCTTTTACATTTTCAATCTGCGGAATTAACTGATGTGCGTCATGTCCGTCTTGACAGACATCCGCTGCAACAATTATCTGGTTTTTATCCACAGATAATTGCGTGTTGTAAGAAAGTTCTCTGACTCTCTGTTTATTCTGCATCATCCTGCTTTCAGGATCCGTCAGAGAAACTTTCTTCAATTTCTCATCTTTTGCAATTTCTTCTTTAACTTTCTCAAGTTTCTCTTTTATCTTCTCCTTGTTTTTAGTTCTTTTATATCCAGAAACAATCTTCTTGAAATCTCTTTTATCCATATGTGTTAGATTTTCTTCATCTAACTTTTCATCAAGTTCATCTTGTTTCAAATCTTCCTCCACAAGTTTATCCACAATCTCATCCAACTTTGAAATTTGTTCTTTTTTCAAAGTTCTTTTTTTATTTGCATTTGCTTTCATTGTTGTTCCATCAATTGCTATGAAAGACAGGTCAAGCAAGTTGTATTCAGAGGCAAGTTTTATAGTTTCCTTGAAAACTTGCTTCAGGAAATTTGCATTTTCCCGACGAAAACGGCAGATTGTCCTAAAGTCTGGATTTAATTTTTCTGCAAGATACATAAAAACAAAGTTTTCTCTGCATGCAGAAGCAATTTTTCTTGAGCTTCTTTCTTTGCTCAACATCCCTTGCAAAAGAATCTTTGCCAAGATTCTCGGATGATATGCGGGAGCTCCTGCTCCCTCAAATTTCAGGTCAAATTCAGAGAAATCCAAGTTATCCGCAAACTCTTCAACGAAAAAGCAGATGTGATTCTCTGGAATCATTTGTTTAATTGATAAGGGCAGAAGCCAGTTTTGGTTTTTGAAAGAATCTTTGTAAGCCATTTTTACCTCTTTTGTCAGTGTTTTTACCGACGATGTTTAGTTATCTTATCGAGGACAAATGAGTATTTATATTTTACTAATTATGGGACGGGCTGAGCGATTATCTAGGATTTTCCTGCGAAAAATCCCCAAATTTCACTTCGTGAAACTTCAGATAATCGCATATGTTATGTGCAATATTACTCGGGCGCCCCAAAGATATAAAAGCAATTTGTCATTATTAATGATTATGAAGAATTTCAACTGGAAAAAGCATCTTGTGGAGTGCATGGATTCAACTTTGTTTTGCGCTCTTTCAACAATAGAAAACGGCAGAACATGGACTTGTCCTGTATTGTTTGCATATGATGAAAAATTTAATTTGTATTTTATTTCTATGTTGGGTTCAAAGCATATGCAAAATATTGAGAAAGATGGACAAGTCTCTGTAGCTGTCTATAGCACCAAATTTGGTGTTGATGATGATGTTTTTGGAATCCAAATGGTTGGTAAAGCAAAGGTTCTGCCTAAAAATGAGGTCGAAAGAGCTTATGAAATATATCATAAGAGAAAATTCCCAGAGGCAAATCTACTCAAACAACAACTCCACAAGACTATGTTGAAACTGATGAAAAAATGGAAATTTGTGAAGATATCACCAGTTGAAATTCATTATTTTGATACCAGATTCTTTGATGAAGAAAGACAAATTGTTCCTGAAGAAGTTTACAAATAGTTGGGCGCTCTGCGTCATACTGTGCCTACGCTTCGCTTCGGCATTTTTTCTTGCAGAAAAAACACATAACAGCGGAGGCCGTCTCATAATAAACTCAATCTCAAAATAAACCCCCCTAAAAATCACAAAATCAAAATTTTTCCCAGATAAATTTCCATTTTTCTCCAAAACTCTCTCCCTTTCCTTCAACCTATTCCAAATCTTCTTCAAATTATGCACACTTGCAACGATATTTATCTCGATCTGCACGTCCTCCCATGCCCTAAAAAATCAATAAGTCTTTAATAAGATTAAATAAAGTTATTTAATTGTTTTTTGCTTGTTTTTGGGTCTTTTGATTTGATTATCACTTAAAAATTATTAGAAATCTTTAATAAGGTTAAATAACTCTATTTTGTATAGAATTGGGGTGTAAAATTACTTTAAAAACATTTAATTTAGATGAAGAGATATATAAGGAGTTTTCAAAACTTTGTAGAGAGAACGGGATTTCTATGAGCAAGAGAGTTGAAAAGTTTATTAGAGAAGAACTTGAATCTTTGAAGAGGGATTCTGATTTAAATAAGTCAGTTAAGATTGAGAGAAGTTTGAATAAACCTCGACAAAAATTAAGCGGAGAAGAACATAGTTTTAGCAAGTATTGTTAATGATAAAGGTTGGAAAATAAGAATTGGGATATAAAAGATGATGCTGGAAGATAAAAATTATAAATATCCTCATTGCTGATATGTGTAAGGAAGATATTCTTGGCGTCGATAAAATCTTTTTAACGAAAGGTTTAAATACCCAAAAAAATAAACACACTTGTCTAATTAAAATGGCAAAAGAAAAACCAATAATTAATGTTGCATTCGTCGGTCACGTTGACCACGGAAAGAGCACTACAATCGGAAGATTGATGTTTGATAGTGGTGCGTTACCTCAACAGGAGTTGGATAAATTAAAAGCCATTGCTGCGGAACATGGAAAGGCTGGTTTTGAATTTGCGTATGTCATGGACAAATTTAAAGAAGAGAGAGAAAGGGGAGTTACCATTGACCTTAGTTATCAGAAATTTCCAACCAATAAATTTGAGGTTACAATAATTGACGCGCCAGGGCACAAGGATTTTATTAAAAATATGATTACCGGTGCAAGTCAAGCAGACGCTGCGTTTTTATGTGTTGCGGCCGCAGAGGGTGTTCAACCTCAAACAAAAGAACACTCATGGTTATTGAGAACAATGGGTGTTAGTCAGGTTGCAGTTGTTGTTAATAAGATGGATACTGTGGAGTATAAAGAAGATGCTTATAAACAAGTTAAAGAAGATGTTTCTAAAATATTAAAACAGGCAGGATTTAAGACGGAAGAAATGGCTTTCATTCCAGCATCAGGACTTAAGGGAGATAATGTTGTTAATAAATCTACAAATATGCCTTGGTATAAAGGTCCTACAATAAGGGAGCAATTTGATTTATTTAGTCAACCTGAAAAACCAACTCAATTACCATTAAGAATGCCTTTGCAGGATGTTTATGATATTACTGGAATTGGGACTGTTCCTGTGGGAAAGATTGAAACTGGAGTTATGAAGATTGGTCAGAAGGTTATTGTTATTCCCGGAAGAAGTGGAACGGGCATTGCTGGAGAAGTTAGGACTATTGAAATGCACCATGAACAGCTGAAAGAAGCTGAAGCTGGCGATAATGTTGGTATTAATATAAGGGGAGTTGGAAAGAAAGATGTTGCAAGAGGAGATGTAGTCTGCGATGCTTCACAGCCAGCTACAATGGCTGAAGAATTTATTGCACAAATTGCAGTTATAGATCATCCAACAGTCATTGCGAAGGGTTATACTCCTGTATTCCATATCCATACCGCACAAGTTCCATGTCAGTTTGTAGAATTAATTGAGAAAACAAGCCCTGACGGAACAAAGACTCCAAGTCCTGATTTTCTAAAAACCGGAGATCTTGCTAAAGTAAGAATTAAGCCAATAGGAAACTTAGTTTTGGAAACACAAGCTACAAATCCTCACATGGCAAGATTTGCAATTAGAGACGCGGGAAAGACGGTTTCGGCTGGTGTTTGTATAGAAATAACTCCAAAGAAAATTTGATTTTTTTGCTCAAAATTCCACAGATCGACTAAATACATAGGTTTATATAGTTCAGTTGATTACTGTTATAGTAATATTCTATAGAATTTGGGGTGTGGCTTTAAAGGTTATAGAACGACTTATTATGTCGAAAATTTATGAAACGAACGCCCCATATCATATTTTTAAGGAAGCAGGTTAAAAAGAGAAAAATTATTAATGTAACTGATATGCTTCCTTAAATCTTTCAGTAGATAGTTTTAAAAAATGGATTTATTCATTAAAATTATGCAAACAACAATAGAGTATTTGAAAGGAATTTACTTGCCCGGATTTGTGACAATTAGAACACAGGACTATGATGGAAGAACTGGAATTTTTTAAATAAATCCTGTTGAACCCTCAGTTACTATTTTCTCTTCTGATTACTTAACACCAAGAGGGAGCCATGTAACTATTTCTCAAGCGGGAATATGTTTAGCAGAATATTTAGCCAGAGAAGGATTACTTGATGTTGATGTAGAGACAATTAGAAGTAGAACTTCTGAAGGAAGATTAAAATTAATTGAATTAAATCAGAGATTTAGAAGAGAATTAAAACTAGAAGAAATAGGGGGGATATTTACAATGACGAGTTTTAGGCAGGAGAGAATCCCTTTAATTAAGATGGATTTTGATCTTGGAGGGGGAGGATTCGCTGGAGATTTTACTTGTGTTGTTGCACCAAGACCAACGCCTCAAATAAACTCAGATTTTTTAAGAAGAACCATTTAATCTTGCAATACAACAATAATTATAAATAGAAGACAACAGGGTAAAACATGCATAGAGTTGATAAGCCAATTCCCGAAAAGACAAGAGGGGAGATTGAAAAGAAAATTGCAGGCATGGGAGATTATGTTAAGATGTCTTACTTGCAGAGGGCATTGAGATCTAAACTGGATTATGATACTAAGAAGTTTGTTTTGTTAAGGCTTGCAGGGGTTTATGAAGCAAGAAAAATGTTTCTTGAATCTGCGAGGCTTGTAAAAAGTGCGGGGGAAATTAATACAACTTTTAAAGATAAAATTAAAGATTACATTAAGGCAGTTGAATTAAATATTAAGGGAGGTGATTTTGTCGAAGCTGATAGAATTTTCTCTCAGGCACTTGCCTTGGGAAATACACAGGAAAAGTTTGAGATGAAAGGGCAATTAAAGAATTTTTATATTACCCAAGCGAAGCTATATTTAAAGTTGGACAGGAGAAATCACGCTAAACTAACTTGTGAGAAAATTTTAACTTTGGACTTAAACATTGGAGAAAGAAATGAAATTAAAAAAACACTTTTAGAGTTATATAATAAATTGGGAAATGTTAGAGAATATTATTCCTTAAGAGATAAAGTCTGATAGTTATATTAAAATCTGCCAATTTTAGGATTTGTTTGAGATAAAAAAAGAAAGCCCTTTTCAGGGCTTAAAAAATTAATCATTAAAGCTTTCTAAATCGCCGCATAAGTCGTCGTAGTCTGCGGCTTCAAACTCTTTTTCTTCGAAAGAAGAAACGTCTTCCAAAACCTCTTTTTGCATCACCATTGTCGATTAAACCTATTGGAATATAGTAATATATAAATGTTTTTACAATAAAATTGCCGACGATAGACTGCAGAAAGATATAAAAAGAGAACTTGCCTTATTTTTTATCTTCTTTTATTAATATTCGCTTTCTTATCTATTATCTGTTTAGTGTCTATTTATTTATCCCCTTTGATTAATTCTTTTTGAAACTCTTTTTATCTCGTCATTGTTGTAACTTCCGACAATAAAAATGTCTAAATCAGAACCTTCTTTTTCTAATCCTTTAACATAACTTCCAAAGATTATCCCCACCCATTTTATATGGGGTTATTTTTCTATAATCTCTTTGATTAAAAACTTCTTCTCTAAAAATGAAATTGTCTTATATTGTTCTATGAAAGCAAGATATCTTTTAGTGAACTCGCTTGGATTTAACTTAAATGTCTGAATTTTTCCTTTAGTTTTTGATTCTATAATTCCCTTGTCTTCTAAATCCTCAAGAATAAGCTGTGCTGTTCTTGGACTTATCTTCAATAATTTTTCAACTTCCCTAATATAATATTCTCTGTTAAAATCATTTGTAAATAAGAATAATGCATGGAATACCTTTTCTGTAAATTTTATCTTTTTATACATATGTAACTTCTGAACAAACGTATATTTAACTCCCCTTAAATTATTATCAAAACAACAGAAACATTTAAATATTAACACATATTCTATATATCTACACATAACACGGGAGACATCCAAAATGACAACATTAACATTAGCTGTTCCGGATGAAATGAAAAAGAAAATGGACTCTTTTCCAGAAATGAATTGGTCTGAAGTAGCTCGACAAGCATTCATGCAGAAAATAGAAGATATGGACTTTCTGAGAAAATTCAAAGAAAAAAGCAAACTGACTGGAGCTGACGCTTTGAGATTAGGAAAAGAAGTAAGCAAGGAAGTAAGTAAGAGGTTGCACAACAAGGCGAGGTAATATGGATCTCGTTGTTGATGCTAATGTTCTATTTTCAGCTTTTTTAAGAAATTTTTCGGGTTGGGGACCTAAGAAAATGTCAAACATTTTTAATCACCTAATTCTGTCTTTAAGTCCTCAAATCTTTTGGTTTTTCTTTTTTTGTGAAGTTCAAGAGTTTCTTCTAATCGGGTTTCTTCTTCTGGAGTCATAATAACATCTATTTCTACCATATGGTTCTTTATCAATTGAACTTCTCTTCTTAGAGCCAAAATCTCCCGATACATTTTTTCCATGTTTATTGTTTCTGTCATAAATAATAGATAATCAATGTCTATATAAAATTTTCTAAAGCGTGCACCAGATTAATTTTCTCACCCTGAAAAGTGATTTTAACTCAAAATGCTGACGTATTTTGCCACGTTTTGTGGGCTTTCACTTCGTTCGGGACGCCTAATAGCGGAGGCAGTTCCACAATCAAAAAAATCTCAAAATAAACCCCCATAAAAATCCTCAAATCCAAATTTTTTCTAACAATCACCGCGTTTCCTTCTAAAACTTCCTCCCTTTCCCTCAACCTATTCCAAATTTTCTTCAAATTATGCACGTTCGCGACGAGATTTATTGGTCGGGGAATTATTTAACCGACGTGCACCCATAGACATTTATGTTTTTAATCTAAAAATTAGAAAATTTTTTATTTGAGTTAACACATTACTCTTCTTAAATAGTAAGATTTAAATAGGATAAAGATTTGTTTAATGAGTAAGGTATTGAAAGATACGCTCATTGATTACTTTCACGTTCACTTGGGTTTTGATTATGCCCTGAAATGTCAGATTTCTTTCTATCTTATAAATGGAGAAATAATAAAACTATGAAGACTAAAATAAATTTTCAAGTGCCTCAACTCCAAAAAATTAATGGAGGAGTTGAAATATGGCAAAAGTAAGTCCCGTATCTGTAAAATATATGATTTATGCGACTTTTGAATCTGAGGGTCCTGTTGAAAAGCCTGATGTTATTGGGGCTATTTTTGGACAAACCGAAGGACTTTTGGGCTCTGATTTGGAAATGCGTGAATTGCAGAAAGAGGGGAAAATTGGAAGAATTGAGGTTGATTTGAATACTATTGACGGCAAGACTGTTGGGGAAATTAAAGTTCCGAGTGCTTTAGATAAATCTGAAACAACTATAATTGCAGCCACCTTAGAAACAATTGATAAAATAGGACCTACAGAAGCAAAAATTATAATTAATAAAATTGAGGATGTAAGGGGAAGCAAGAGGGATTTTATAATTGAAAGAGCTAAAAAGCTTCTTGAAGGTTTAGATAGCTCTGAAGACCGGGGCGTGATGGCCAGAACTCTTAAGGAAGAAAGCAGAGCATCCAGAATACAGGAATATGGGGATGAAAAACTCCCCTGCGGAAATATTTCCGGAAAAGAAATTATTGTTGTTGAAGGTCGTGCCGATGTTGTAAATCTTTTAAAGAACAGAGTGGATAATGTGATAGGAATGGACGGCTCAAAACTTCCTAAAGCAATTGCAGAACTTGGAAAAGAAAAAGAGATTACCTTATTTGTTGATGGAGACAGGGGAGGAAAACTAATTGCTAAGAATGTATGTGATAATGCTAAAGTAAGTTATATTGCGTCTGCACCTGATGGAAAAGAAGTTGAGGAACTGACTGGAAAAGAAATAATTCAGAGTTTGAGGAAGAAAGTTCAGGCACAAGAATTTTTGAATAGAAATGGGACCAGTTATGGAAATTACGGAGGGGGTGCTGGTTTTGGAGGAGATATAAAGAAGGCAATGAATGAAAAGTATGGGGATGTTGCAGGGAGTAAAAAAAGCCTTTTAATAGATAATAGTTTTGATATTATTAGAAAAGTTTCAAATGGTGAGATTTTGGGGGCATTATCAAAATCCAGAAAAGATGTTTTTGCAATTGTTATTGATGGTTCTGCTACAAAACAGATTATTGAATCCTGCGAACAGAATGGCGTAAAGCATTTAGGTGCAAAAAATTTCTCGGCTGTTGAAACAAATGTGAATTTGATTAGTTTATGAATGAAGTGATTAGCTTTAAATATTAAAAGAGTTTTATTTAATTATGAAAAAAAAGAGGTTTGAATTCAAATATTACAAAGAAGTTTTTGCGGTGGCTGCAGTAATATTTGGCATTCTTGCATTATACTATACATTTATACCAGAAGAATGCGGGAATTTTGAGTGCTTTCAAACAGAAATGAAAAAATGTTCTCCTGCAAAATATATTAATGAAGAATCTGAAGCTTCGTGGGAATACTGGATAAGGGGTGTTGAAGGAAATAAGTGTGCTGTGAAAGTTACCTTACTGGGTGCTAAGGAAGGAGATTTAGGGTTGAGGGAGTATGAGGGAAATTCAATGACTTGCTTTTATGACGAAGGAGTTATTGCATATCCGGAAAAAGACACTAAAGTTTGTCATGGCTTGTTGAAAGAAAATTTACAGACTGTAGTAATTGATAAACTTTATAGCTATATTGTTGTCAATCTTGAAGAAATTAGAGAAGAAATTCTATTTTGAATTTAATATAGTCTTAGACATTTATAATTGAAAGGTATTTGTCTTAGACTATTAGCGGAAGAACAAAAAACTGTTCAAAATATTTTGTCTTCTGCTGTATATTCTGGAATTAAATTTCAGAGTTTGCAATCAAACTTTATTTTGTTTTCTTGAGGTTATCTGCCTTGCTCTATCTAAGTCTTTCAATCTCTCTTTTGCTTCCAGCGGGCTTACCTTACAGATGTTTAAAATATGGAGCATTTTTTGTATAATTTCATCATAACTTTCTCTTTTATGCATCTTAAGTTTATCAAGGCGAATTTTTGTTTCTTTGTATAATTTTATTGTAGTTATTTTCTCGTCGGAAACCATAAAGAGTATACCTGAGGATACTTTATAAAGTTTATTGTCACCATTAAAGGTTACTCAATTTGTTGTCACCATTAAGTTTATAAAACACTTATGGGTTCAATTAGTAACTAAATTTAAAACAAACAAGAATGAAAACAAGAAACCTTTTAGGTTTATTTGGAGCAGTACTTGCATTGGCTTTGATCGCTTTGGTTGTTGACCCAGTTAGTGCAGAAACTAATATTGGTTCAAGCTCAACTCTTGCAAGCATAAGCTATGTAGAAATCGGAAGCCTTGGCTTTACAGATGGGTCTACCGCAGGAGTTTTTGCTGGAGAAAATCTCAACATGAGAATAATCTTCAGAGGAATCAGCGAAGCAAACGATGTAAGAGTTACTGCCAGAATTCTTGGAGAGCCTGGACTTTCTGTTCTAAGCGAGAGATTTGATGTTTTACCTGAAAGATGGTATAGTAAAGCATTAATCCTTGAGCTTCCTACAGATGTTGATCCTGACGAGACATTTACCCTTGAGGTAACTCTTGAAAACAATGCTGGAGAAATAGATTCTATGAGTGTTGTTCTTCAAATACAGAGGGCTAGTTATACACTAGAAATTTTGTCCGTTGACGGAAAATCAAAAGTTCAAGCTGGAGAGACACTTGCATATGATGTTGTTGTTAGAAACAATGGAAGGCAAGAATCTGAAAACACCTTTGTCGAGGTAAGAATTCCTGAATTAGGAATTAACAAAAGAGTCTTTGTAGGAGATTTAACTCCCGAAGACCAAATTGACCCGGACAAGGAAGACACAGAGCAGGCGATGGTTTACATAAGTATCCCATCAAATGCACCAGCAGGCCTCTACAATGTTGAAATCTCTGCCTTTGGAGACGATGCTTCGACAACTGTCCTTAGAAGATTGGAAATTCTAGGAGCAGGTTCAAGCAGTAACGTCTTCACATCAATGGCTACAAAGAACTTTGCATCCGGCGATGAAACAAGATATGATTTCACAATTGTAAATTCTGGCGACGCAATCAAAGTATATACTTTGATTCCTGAAGCTGACAATGGTTTGTCTGTAAGTCTGGATGAGACTACAGTTGCGGTTCCTGCCGGATCTAGCAAAACTGTCGAATTGACAGCAAGAGCTATGAAAGACGGAAACTACAACTTTAAAGTAAATGTCCATTCTGCTGATGGCGAACTTATTGGACAACAAAGCTTTGTTGCAAATGTTGAAGGAACAAGTACAGTTGGCGGAAACGCAGCTATTGTTCTTACAATAATTTTGGCAATAATCTTTGTAGTGCTTTTGGTAGTGTTGATAGTATTGCTTACAAGAAAACCTGAGAAATCAGAAGATTTTGGCGAAAGCTACTACTAAAATTAATTTATTATTTTTTATTTTTTATTTTTTAAAATTTAAAAGAGTGATGGGGGAACATTAGAGGGTTTCCTTTCTTTATTTGGATATATATTTTTGAGTGGAGGAATGCTTAAAAAGAAATTAGTTTAAAGAGTTCGATGGGTTCCAGAAAAACTAGAAGTCATTTATTAATGATGATGACAGCTTCTTGTAATCCTCTTGAGGGTACTTTGGGATTTTCTGAGCCTAGTGGAAGTTTGGCAGATTGTATGAGTTATGTTGAGGGATTACATACTCGCGACGTTCTTGATAAGTCTGAGGATTTTGAAAGATTTATGGGCAGGGAATCGTTATTTAGAACTCCTAATGGTTTATATGCTTTTCAAGGGATTAATGGGACCTTTTTAACTATTAGTGGAGTCAAATCAACCATATTATCTAAAGTAGCAAAAAGCCCACCTATGATGCCTGAAAGTACGCCTCAAAATCCTTGGTATCAACTACCATTTTTTACTGATTGTGTATACCGAAATTCTGTGGATGTAAGGGTGCAACCACCTTCTAAAGTACCTAATGAGGTTAATCCAATATTTAAATTGCCTTCAGAGATATTGGACATGTTGATAAGTTTCGATTATAATACGGCAGAGGTATTAGATAAAGGAAGTTAATTTTTTAACTGCTATTGATAGATTTTTTGATGAGAGAACTTGGAATGAATTTTGATTAATCTAATTTCAAACTCAGAGCTTCTGAACGAAAGATTTAAATAAGTAATATTACTTATTCTACTTAATAGGGAAAATGACAAACATGACTTTAGCAATTCCTGAAGAATTGCATGAGATAATTAGGAAGCATAGAGAAATAAAATGGAGTGAAATAGCAAGGCAAGCGCTTTGGGTTCAAGCTAAGAAGATGGAAATTATGGATAAGATATTGAAAAAGAGCAAGCTTACTGAAGAAGATGCTTTGGAAATTGGCAGAAAAATTAATAAAGAAATTGCCAGGAGACATGGGCTTGTTAAATGAAAATTGTTGTTGATAGTAATAGAGTAATTGCGGCTTTAATAAAAGAGAGTACGACAAGAGAAATTTTATTTGGTAAGGATTTTGAATTTGTCGCTCCGGATTTTATAATGAACGAAGTGCGCAAATATCAAGAAGAAATTATTACTAAATCTGGCGTTAGTGAGGAGGAATTTGATGTCTTACTGTCCTTAATTTTTGAGAATATTGAGATTATCTCTGAGGAAGAATATAAAGAATTTCTTGAAAAATTAAAAGATGAAATAAAAGATGAAAAAGATGTTCCATACATTGCTGTTAGTGTAGTGAGTAAGGCTGATGGAATATGGACGCATGACCCTCATTTTAAAGAGCAGGAAAAGATTAAGATATTTAGTAATATAGATATGTTAAGGATTAGTGGAAAAGCTAAAGAAGATTAATTTATTTTTAAGCTAAGGATTTTAGAAACACCTTCGTGCATAGAAACTCCATATAGAAAGTCTGAATCGGTGATTATTGCATCGTTGTGTGTTACTACAATATATTGCCCGTTTTTCATGTATTTCTTCAACAATGAAGATAGACGCTCGGAGTTTCTTTTGTCTAACGCTGCATCTATTTCATCAAAAATATAGAAGTGATATGGCTTAAATTCTTGGATTGCAAATAATAAAGATAATGCAATTAATGTCTGTTCTCCCCCTGACAGGGAAGTTACATCAAAATATTTTCCCTTCGCCATTTTAATTACTATATCTATCCCCCCGGAGAACAAATCATCGGGGTTTTGAATTTCTAAGAACGCCTCGCCCTTCGTTGATAGCTGGGCAAAATTTCTTGAGAATAGTTCATTTATACCTTTGAAGGTTTTCATAAATGTACGCCTTTTCTTATTGTCTATTTCCTGAATAATTTTTAGAATTTCCTCTTTTTCTTTCTCTAAAATTTGGGTTTTTTCATAAACTTTATCATACTCTTCTTTTACCCCATCGTAAACTTCTAATGCCCTAAGATTTATTGAACCTAAAACTTGCAGGGTGTTTTTAGCTTTCTCAAGTTTCTCTTCAAGAAATTTTATTGGAGCATTTATTACTTCTGATTTTGGTAAATCTAATAACTCCATTTTTAATGCGTCTCTTTCTGCTTCCAGCCTTGCGTCTCCAATCTTTAGATAATTTATTTGGTCTTCTATCTGGCTTGATTCTGCCTGTGTATGCGTTAAGTTAAAATTTTCCTGCTGAATTGTTTTTTGCAAGGCATCACGATCATCAAACATTTTCTTGAATTTTTTATTTAAATCTGCTTCTTCAGATTCTTTTATCTCTAACGTATCCGTCTTGCCTTCAATTGAATCTCTAATATCTTGAATATCTGATTCTATATCCTCTAAATCTTTTTTGTTCTGATTTATTGCCTGCATTATTTTTTCCAATTCTCTTTCTTTAAATAAGAGTGTCGTGTCTAAATCCTGTTCCGTCCTCGATGAGATTTCTTCAATTTCGTGAAGTTTTGAATTATACTTTTCAGTTATTGATGACAAATCTATGGATTTTATTTCTAATTTGTCTTTTCTGTCTTTTAAAGCACTTAATTCATCTTCTAAACTTTTTATTTCATCAATAAGCTTCTTTAGATATTGCTTTTTCTCGTTTATTAAGGTGTGATTGGAAAGTTCTCTTTCTGCAGAAGACTGATTTTCTTTTATTTTAAATAAATTGTCTTCTAATAACTTTGTTTGTTTTTTGGTTTCCTCTAATTTTTCCTGTAATTCCTTTATTGATTTTTTTGCTTCTTTTATTTTATCTTCTGAATCTGTGAGAACATGTGAAATATGCTCTCCAGTCATCTTGTTTCTGCATAGGGGGCAAATATCTATTTTTTCTATTCTCTTTTTTATTTCTTCTGCTGATGAAATTTGAGTTTCTGCGGAAGAAATAGTTTTATTGTAACTTAAATAAGATTCGGCTAGTCCCTTAATATTTCCTGAAATATCAGATATTTCCTTTTTTGATTTTGAAATGAATTTTATGCAGAAATCCTGATTTGGATGTTTAAAATCTTTGGATATTTCTTCTATTTGTTTTATTAATAAATCTGATTCTGTATTTAATTTTGAAATTCTTATCTCGTGTGCTTTTGCTCTTTCTCTTAAAGAATTAACTTCTGTTTTTATTGAATATGTTTTATTTTTCTGTTCCTCCAGCAATGCAAGTTCCTTTTTCTTGATGCTTAATGAATCCTGTTTCTTTGCAAGTTTGGGAGATTCTTCTTTTAATTCGCTAATTTCTTTTTTGTATTCTGGAATTGAAGAACTCATCTGCTCTATTCTTCTTTCTAATTCGTCTTTACGCCTTTCATTACTTTCTTTTCTTACTTTTAGTCCTTCTAATTCTGCTCTTAAATCAGAGATTTTTTCCTGCAATGAATCTCGTTCAATTCCGGTGGAATGTTTTATGTGTGTATTAATCTGATTAATCTGCTCATTTTGGGACTCAATTTTATTCTGGATTTCCTGAATTTTTGATTTTATTTTTTCCCTATGCTTATTTTTTTCAGATATTGATTTTTTCACTGACTCTATTTCTTTTTCTTTGTCTGTAATTCTTTTCATAAAAATTGAATATTTACATCTTTGAATTGTTTTTTCAAGCTCTTTATATTTTAATGCTTGTGCTCTTTCTCTTTCAAGATTTTTTAAGAAAAGTGTTCTTTCTCTAAGAATTGTTGAGATTTCTTTTAATCTTGCTTCTGTCTTTTCTAATTCTTTTAATGACTTTTCTTTTCTTGATTCATATATTGAAATCCCTGAAACCTCCTCTAAAATTTTTCTCCTGTCTTCAGAATGCATTTTAACAACTGCCTGAATTTGCCCTTGTAAAATTAAATTAAATCCATGGGGGTCTATGCCTGCCTGTGCGAGCATTTCAATGACGTCTCCGCGGGTTTTTGTTTCATTATTTATTTTATAAATGCTTTGCCCATTATGCCTTATTATCCTTTTTATCACTATTTCTTGATTCGGAAGATTAAATGTCTTGTCCTGATTGTCAAACACAATTTCTACATAGGCTTCTTTTGATGGCTTCACTGATTTTGAGCCCATAAATAACAGATTTTTTGCTTTTGCGGCACGCATAGATTTTATTGATAATCTTCCCAAGACAAAACATAGTGCATCTGAAATATTTGACTTGCCAGAACCATTTGCACCGACAAAAATATTAATTCCCTTGTCAAATTGTACTTCGGTTTTTTTGGCAAAGGACTTAAATCCCTGCATCACCATCTTTTTTATGTAAGTCATTTCATAAGATAACTAAAGGGCATTTTAAATATTATTCGTTGGAAATTTTTTAGGTCTTTTTGTTTTTTAGATTTGGATAAATAATTTTGAGCGGTTTGTTAAAATTATTCTCCGTAATACTTCAAGGTCTTGTCTTGGGGATAAAGCAGGGCAGGAAGATAATATAAAAAATAAAATATAGCAGAAGACAAAATATTTTGAACAGTTTTTTGTTCTTCCGCTAATAGTCTAAGACAAATACCTTTCAATTATAAATGTCTTAGACTATAGTTGCAAGAGATAATAATATCTTTGTCTCATGATGTTTTAAGGTCTTGCCTTAGGGAGTTTCACTTGGATCAAAAAGTTCCCCTCGTTATGTCTAATTCAGAATTCGGGCTAAAATATAGAAACAGAAAGATTTACTCTCGTTTATACCGGAGCTCTCTTACAGGCAACGAATTATCAAGATAACTTCTATCAAAATATTTTCTATAAATTGGGTTTTCGTCACATGGCAGTACAACTTCATCTGCACCTGACGCAAACATTACATCTAAACCAGTTCTTCGATTATCTGTCCAATAACTCTTTGTTATCTCGATAATTGTTCCAGGTTTGCCACTTGTAGAACTTTCAAGAGCTATTTTTAATTTTACTTCAAGTGGTAAATCTTCCATTTTAATTCTCCTTTAAAATAGATTTAATCTTATCTTTATAAATCTTTCGGTTTCTTTACTACTTTGAAGTTAATATCAAATACGCCCGAATTCTGAACTCAAAATCCTTCGGATTTTGCCCCGCTGCGCTCTCCTCCTTTCAGTCGTCGGGAGACATAACAGGAGAGGCTGTCCCATAATAAACTCAATCTCAAAATAAATCTCCTTAAAAATCACAAAATCAAAATTTTTCCCAGATAAATTTCCATTTTTCTCCAAAACTCTCTCCCTTTCCCTCAATCTCTTCCAAATCTTCTTCAAATTAT
>JAUYJY010000008.1 GCA_030699205.1 Candidatus Pacearchaeota archaeon | reverse complement strand
TTTGTCCAGAATTCTCTATCTGTACAATTCTGAAAACAATTGTGCTAATCAACAGAATTGTCCATATTTTGAACAGTTTTTTGTTCTTCCGCTAATAGTCTAAGACAAATACCTTTCAATTATAAATGTCTTAGACTATAGCTAAAATATTTAATAATTGTGAGTATATCTGAAAACTGAGTGGTTGAAATATAGGTGGTTATTCATTTGAGAAAAGTTTAAAAGACGCCCTTATTTTAGATTAAAATGAAGAGTAAAAACGCAGAAAAATTTACGGATTACTATCGACAAAGGAGAGTTACAGGAACTTATGATGCTCAAAGAGAGGGAAATAAATATCGGAAAATAAAACGTGCGGTTGAATTAAAATATTTCCTTGAGTTGATTGACAAACAAAATGAGGATAGGGTTCTTGAATTGGGGTGCAGTTCGGGGTTTTTAACAAAACATCTTGGAAAGGTTACTGCGATAGATACTTCTGAAGGAATGCTTGAAATAACCAAGAAGAAAAATCCACTTGCTACCTGCGTTGCAGGAGATATGTTTTCAATGCCTTTTAAAGAAGGTAGATTTAACAAGGTTGTGACAATGAGGGTCTGGAATCATTTAGATGAATCTGACTTGAAGAGAGCAATTAGAGAGTCAAAAAGGGTTCTCAAAAATAATGGGTACTTGATATTTGATGCTGAAGAAAAATCTTTTTTAAGAAGGTTTATTGGATTTTTTTATCAGAGGATTTTTAGGACAACGGGGTATAAAATATATCAATATTCTTTAAAAGATTTGAAAAGAATTTTGGGAAGTGAGGGATTCAAAATTGAAAAAGTAAAGATAATAAATCATAGGATTGGAAGACAAATCTTAATGAGAAATAAATTGGTGGAGAAATAAAATGAGATTAGATTTTCTTGGGGTTGGGTTTGGAAGGTCAGGTTCATACTGGCTTGTTAATTGTTTAAATGAACATCCGGAGATTAGTATTCCAAAATTTAGCCTGCTTACTGAAATAAATTATTTTCCGGAAGAGTATAAGGTAATGGGGCTAAAAAATTATATGAATAAATTTAAAAATTGTGATTTTACTAAAAGGGTAGGGGAATTGAGCACCCTAATAATATTTCACAAGGATTCTGCTAAACTTCTTAAAAAATTATTTCCAAGCACAAAAATAATAATTTATCAAAGGAATGAAGACGACAGAATGAAATCTTCATATACTGTTGCAAAACATATTGATTTGGTTGAGGATAATTCTCTCTCTTTAAACCCGACATATAGGATAAATCAGGAAGAATACATTAGGCCATTCATAAAAGAATTTGGAAAGAAACAAGTGCATATTTTTAATTTAGATAATAAGAACAGGCAAGAGGAATTAAATAGATTATTTGACTTTATTGGTGTGAGCCATTTTGTCCCAGAAGGAATTGATAGAATTTATAATCCGGAACATATTGATAAAGAGGGAAAGATTCCAAGAGGGACAAAGTTTAAGCCGTTAAGAAAGACAATTAATTTTTTTAAGTTAAGATTGAGAAAAAATAAAAAATTATTTTATACTTTGAAGAGAAACTTTAAAATGGACTATATTTATCAGAATTTTAATCATTTCCTTGTTGAAAAACCAAGGTTTACAAAGGCCTCTGAATATAAATACAGCGGGCATCTTGGTGCAAAATAAATGCTACCATAGCTTAGTGTTAGAGCGTCTTGATTGTATCAAGAAGGCGGAGGTTCGATTCCTCCTGGTGGCTTTATTTTAAAAGAGATTTAAATTCTTCAGGCAATTCGAGAGGAGAAACTCTAAAAGTATCTTTTTCATAATCTTGTCCGCCTCTTAATCCAGAGCTGAAAACAATAAACTCATTATCTTCAGGAAAGAGCATCGCATGCACTTCATTTGGGGGGCTTGTTGCCAAATCTCCCTCCTTAAGCAAGATAGCTTTTACTGGCTCGCTTTTGTCTGCTGGTTGGGATAAATATATCAAAGAACCTTTTGTGACCAAAGTGTGTTGTGTTGTTTGTTTATGATAATGATTTCCTCTTGATATTCCTTTTTTTGAAGTTATTACGGCAACATGATTTATGTTTTCATTATAAAAAATATCTGCTATTTTTCCTCTGTCGTCTTCGTGCATTTCTAAAGGTGGGCTGACATTCCATATATTTCTGCGTGTTGTCATATTTTTTTATTAATTTAATAATATTTAAAGTTAACTGGAATCTATTACTACTCGATTAAAAAACATTTAAGAATAACCTTTAAATAGTTAAATCTTGTGGAGGTTTTATGAAACAGAAACTTCAGATTACATTGCCTGTAATGATGCACTTTGATGCAGAAATACAAACCTTTTTAGAGGCAAAGAGTCGGTTGGAATCTATCGGCGATGGTGTTGGCGTTCCTCTTGAAGTTGGAGCTTTCTTACCCTTTATGCCAGCTCACTCTCGTAAGCCTGAAAGCTTTGAAAAACAATTAAGAAATCAGGAGATACATAAATTGCCGATAAGATTAGTAGAAACTGGAATATATCATACAAATGCTCTTTCTTATGTTCCTGGAAATCCCACATATGATGCTGAAAAACCTTCTGACTTAGAGAGGGTAGTTATACAGGGTGCTAAGATGAGAGATTTAGATTCTACTGCCCCTAAAGCATTGGTTGTTGCACCACATGTGGGGATATTTGTTATAGGTTCACTTGCTGAAGGAGACTTTAGCCATCCTTCTATTTATTCGGTTGCGGACTTTGTAAAATTAAGAGAAAGACTTCTGCAAGATTCAAAACAAGAATTTGATAGGTTAGAAGGAGTAGCTTCCGGACTTGGATTGCAACTTGCTGTTGAAAGCTCGCATCTTGCATGTATGCAAGATGACCTTAGATATTGGGAGAAAGGAACTCATGGATATACTCCTCTTAGACAAATAGATTATCAAGTTCTAAATGATATAGTTAGCTTAAAACATATATCTTCCGGTAATTTAGTTCTTGATGCTAATCACTTGGCTGTGAATCAGAATGTTCCCAGAAGATTCAAGGATAACGGATATGACCCCTCTCACCTCTTTTCTACAATGAATATTTCTTCTTGGGAAGAATATGGTGAAAAGACAGGTGAAGTTGCCGATTATCTTCCTTTATCGCATGCAATTCATATTTCCCCTGTAGATGGAATTGGAGTAAGACTTGAAGGAACTGAAGAAGGTAAGCTTTGGGGAGATGGAACTGGACCAGATACAACCAGCCGTGAAAGCTATAAGCTATTATTGGATGAAGCTCATCGAAGAAACTTGCCAGTTGCACTTGAACCTGAATTTGGTCTTAAGCCTTTAACATATAGAGAAGCTGATGAATTTTTAGAGCCAGTGCTAAGAGCTTATGTTAAGGATAGAGAAAATTAATATTTTAAATCTAAAAATCTTCGGGAACTAAGAATTCTATTTGAGGATTAATTCCTAAAAGAATCTCTTTTATTTTAGAAGGAAGATTTCCAGTTAATATTATTGCATAGACCTTCCCGTATTTTGAAAAAATTTCATCGCCTGTAATTGGAATTCTTGTTGCAGGAGTATATTTTCCTTTTTTGTGAGGAGATGCGTCAGTTACATAATCAATTAAGGTTTTATCTAGTTTGTAGTAATTCAAGAAAGTATTTCCCTTTGCTGCTGCTGCAATCGCAATAATCGGAGTTCCAGATTCCTGTATTTGGTATATCTTTTGCATGAACTTGCTTCTTTTTGTTTTGTTTTCTCTCATAAATTCTTTATATTTTTCTGAATTAAATAAGCCGAAAGATTCTTCCTCTTTAATCATCTTTCTCACTTGTTCTGGAACTTCTAAAATCTTCTCTTTCTTTTGAGCGATAACTCTCACAGATTTTCCATGAAAATTTACTATCTGCACAGATTTAATCGCGAGACCTGCTTTTTCTAATAGATTTGATAAGGACTTTATGGAATAATAATTTACATGTTCGTGATAAATTTGGGTAAAATCTCTCGCTTTCACAAGTTCAAACCAATAAGGTTGTTCAAAAATAAAGTATCCATTAGAATTTAAAATTTTTTCTGCGGCTTTTGCAAACTCCAGAGGGTGATTTGAATGATTAAAAACATTATTTGCAATTACTATGTCTGCCTTGCCATGTTCTTTTAGTATTTTTTCTGCAGTTGATTCATTAAATAATGAAGTTATTGTTGTTATTCCTCTTTGTTTTGCAAGAATTGCCATCTGAGGGGATGGATCCACCCCTATAACCTTATTTCCTTTTTTTGCAAACTGCTCAATTAAATATCCATCATTTGAGCCAGCCTCTACTATAAATGAGTTTTTTGGCAAATTGAGAGATTTAGAAATTTCGTCTTCAAATTCCTCCCAATGATTTCTCGTGAAGCTGGAGTTTGATGAAGTATATGAATAATTTATATTTGAATATCTATCCTCTGGGTTTGTCTCGCATCTTGCCTGCACATGTGTGCATTTATTACAGAGATCACAAATGAGGGGATAAATCTTGTCTGGTTCATGTGTCTGTTGAGGCGGGATAAAAGTATCTGCAAAGGGGTGACTTCCCAGATTGATTATTTCAACAATATCCTCAGAGTCACAGACAATACATTTTTCTCTAAACATCTTATTTTTTGGAAATATGGAGAGTATATAAATATTTATTTTATTGACGAAAAGTATATAAGTCTCATTTTTACGAGAATATTATGTTTAATAAAAAAAGAATTCTTGTCACAGGGGGAGCCGGTTTTCTTGGAAAACATTTAGTTAGAGAATTGAAGAGTAGGTATCCTGAAAGTGAGATATTTGCACCCAGGAGTGTTGAATATGACTTAAGAGAGAAAGAACACGTGAATAAATTATTTGATAATTTCAATGCTGATGTAGTAATTCATCTTGCGACTACTGCAGGCGGAATTGGATACAATAAAGAACACCCGGGAAGTTTATATTATGAGCAAATTATGATGAACACTCTTTTGATGGATGTTGCAAGAAAAAGAGGAGTTGAGAAATTTGTTGCAATAGGGACTGCATTAGCTTATCCGAATACCGCGGAAATTCCTTTGAAGGAAGAGAAAATATGGATTGGATACCCTGAAGAAAGTCTTGCGCCAATAGGGTTTGCAAGTAAGATGATGCTTGTTCAAGGGAATGCTTACAGAAAGGAATTTGGATTTAATGCAATTTATGTAATTCTTGCAAATCTTTATGGGCCAGAAGACCATTTTGAAAGGGAAAGGTCCCACGTAATTCCAGCCACTATAATGAAATTTGAAGATGCGAAAATAAATGGAAAAAGTAGAATTGAAATGTGGGGGGGTGGCAAAGCGTCAAGAGAGTTTTTATATGTGAAGGATGCCTCTGAGGGGATTGTTGTTGCCCTTGAAAAATATAATCAACCAGAACCACTCAATATTGGTTCTGGAAAAGAGATTACAATAAGAGAACTTGTAGAAAAAATATCAGGATTAATTGGATATTCGGGAGAAATATTCTGGGATACAACAAAACCAGAAGGACAATTAAGGAGATGTATGGATATTACTAAAATGTCTGAAAAAACTGGATTCAAAGCTGAAACTGATTTTGATGAGGGGTTGAAAGAAACTATTAAATGGTATTTAGAGAATAAAAATGTTTAAATGTATTGTTATGTGGAAGATAGTATGGGAAAAAAGTTAACACTTAAAGAAACTAAGACTTTGCTTAAACAAAAAACTTTGATGTTTACATCGTGGAATTGTGAGTATCCTGAAAGATATATGCATCAGAATTTTTATCTGCCCATAAAAGAGCTATTTGGGGATGTTATCTTGTGGGATCCAAAAAAAAGACTTATTAAATATGGTCCTACTGAGATGAAAAGACAATTAATAGAGGCAATTAAGGAAAAAAATCCGGATTTTATTCTGTTTACTGTATGGGGGTGTGGAGATTTTGAAAGTATTGATTTAATAAAAGAATTTAGAAAAGCATCTCCGAACTCCAAGATAATTGGATTTTATGCCGATGATGATAGAGACTTTGAAATTTCTTCACGATTCTACGCCCCCTTTATAGATTACAATATTGTTGTTCAACCAGACTTTACTGATGAATATATAAAGGAGGGAAATAAGGCCTATTCCTTTTATGTTGTAGACACTAAAAATTATACCCCTTTAAATTTGGAGAAAAAGTATGACGTTTCTTTTATTGGCACTCCGAGTCCCTCCAGATTAGAAGTAATGAGAGTTCTTATGAACGAAGGAATTAAAATAGAACTTTGGGGGAGGGGTTGGCTTGAATATCCAGAATTTCGGGATGTGTATCATGGAGAAGTGAATAGAGAAGATTTTAATAAAATTATATCTCAAACAAAAGTTAATCTGGGATTCATAAAAAATCAAGAAGGAAAACCCCATTTCAAGGCGAGAGTTTTGGAAAATGCTGCGCTAAAGACATTTACATTAATAGATTATTTTGAGGGTTATAAATTATTCTTTGAGGAGGATAAAGAAATCGTGATGTTTAAGGATACCAAAGACCTAATTGATAAAATTAAATATTATCTTGAAAATGAAAAAGAAAGAGAGAGTATTGCCGAAAAAGCTTATGAGAGAGTTGCCAAGGATTTAGATATTATTGAGAGATTGATTGTAATTTTTAAAGATATTTTTGAGGAAGAAGAAACATTTAAACCAAGGATGGGATGGAAATTGGATGAGAAAGTTATTAAATTGAGAGGTGATAACTTAAAACTCTCTTCTGAGGAATTGAAGGACTTGGTGAAAAATTATAATTATATCACTTTCCAAACAAGTGAAACAAAAGAATTTGACAAAAAAGAATACTTCCAAATTTATTCCCTTCAAAAAACAAATAAAGATATTTCCCTGTCTAGTTATTATATTGGCTCTTCCGGAATGGGACATATTATGAGATTTAGACCTTTTCACGCCTTTACTAATTTAAGAAAAGAATATTTTGATAAATTAGTAAATATAGATGCAGTAATGGTTAAGAAAGATTATTTTGTCAATAATGCGGAGAAATTTAAAGAGGTTTTTGATGGAGGAATTATTAATTTTATTAATGATGAAAATACTATTTTTGTGGACATTCCATTATTCAGAACAGATAATGTAAACAAAGGGATTATTTCTACAATAAATGTTTTGGGAACTGAAGCATTTGCTAAAGCATTTCAGCCTAATTTTGCGATGAAAATTTATTCAAGGATGCATGAAAAAAAACTCCTCGGAGATCCATATATTTACAAGCTTCTTTGGAGTTCCCTGTTCGGAGGAAATATTTCAATTTTAAAATATCTTTATCAGGCATACCATAATAAATCCAATTGGGACAAACTACAGAGACTCTAATTGATGCAGAGAAGGGGGTGCGTTCTTGAATGTTGAGTTTTGGTGGAGGAACAGTGGAAAAATTGATGGATATTGATTTTTTATGCTGAAAGATTCTAAATAAACTATGGGGAATTTGATGGGCGATAAGTCTTGCAAAAAGAATAAAAATTGCTGCTAAAAATCTGCAGAAATTTTAGTTAGGCTTTTAAATATTGGACTTTATAATTAAACATGAAGGATGTAAATGCAACTGTGATTATTGATATAAAAAATAAAACGGAAGAAGATATTTGGAAATCTGTGGAATATAGTAGGAGAAAGAATATTGGGAAGGCAAAGAGAAATGGACTTTATATTGAAAAAACAAATTCTAAAGAGGACTATGAAAAATGTTATAATATGTATGCCCAAACTATCAGAGATGGAAAGTCAACCCCTTTTTCATATGAAGTCTGGAAAAAATGGGCTGATGAAGAAAAATGGGATTTATTTGTAATAAAGAAAGAAAAGGAAAAAATAGGATATTTTTCAGTTATAAAAATTACACGAAGATATTATGGTGAGGACTCTGATAAAATTGGAATTAGACCAAGGGTTTTTGCGAGCGATAAAAAATATGTGGACTATAGGGTTAATGATTTAATTTATTGGGGGACGATATTACATGGGTTAAAACAGGGAGTTGATTTTGTGGATTTAGGGGGGTATCAGATAAAACCTAAGGGGCATTTGAAGGGAGTTAATAGTTTTAAAGAGAAATGGGGTGGAGAGGTTTTTAAGTATTATTTAGACTATCCGTTCTATGTAGCAATTGCAAGAAAATTAATAAGAAATATTGGGATTTTATGGCATCTAAATGAATTTCTTAAGAAATTTAAGCAGAAACCTCCAAAACATTTTGAACTAACCTAAAAAAAATTTTAAATATTTTTCTTTCCAAATCTCATCAGATAAGTTTTCTTGAGCATATTTTCTTGCGGTCTTTGATATTTCGTCTCTTTGTTTTTTTGACTTGGAGAAAAATTCTTTTATTTTTTTATTTATTTCACTTACAGAATCTGAAACTTTTATGATTGCTTCAGAATCCTTGAAAGCGGTTCTTTTTGTATGGATAATTGGTGTACCACAAGCAAGAGATTCTCCTCCGACTATCCCCATTTGATCTCCCTGTCTATGGAAAGCAAAACTTAAATCTGCAGCTGAATAATATTTTGGAAGATTTTCATTATAGATTTTATCTAAAACTATGAGATTTGGGGACTTAAACTTTGGGACTTCTTTTTCAATCCATTTCCCTATAACAATAAATTTAATATTTAGATTTGATTTTATTATTTTTGAAATAATATCTCCGCCCTTCATATATGTAACTTTTCCAGTAAGGAGAATTATTTTTTCTTCTTCTTTGATTTTTAATTTTCTTCTTGCTTCTTTTTTATTTTTTGGTTTGAAAAGGCCAGTATTTATGGGTGCATGAAGATAATAATTATTTTCCGTATTTTTTAAAAGAATTGTAGGAGCATTTTCATAACTTCTTTTACCAACAAAGGCGATTTTATGTGAAAGGGAAGTTAGGAAGATATAGGGGATTATTGTTAAAAATAGTTTTATCTTCTTTTTAAATGGCCTTGCGTTTTTATAAATTTCGAGAACATCTCCGAGAAAATATAAATAAATTTTCTTTTTCGTAAATCTGCTCGCAATTATTAAGGGGATTGCTCCAAAGGGATGCCCCAGATTTGACAAGATATCAACTTTATTTTTCCTGCAGAATTTTCGCACTTCAAATGGAATCAATAAAGGATTATATTTAAGAACTATCACTTTTGTCCTAACCAAATCCCATTTTGACTGGTAATTTTTTTCATTGGTATTTTTATATTTATCTGTTGTAATTAAAAAAATTTTGATATCGGGGGGAAAGATTTTTTCATAATAACGCATTCTTACTAACCTATTAAATGCAAATCCCGTGCTAAAAAATACTATTTTTTTCATAATGGTGGGTCAGGAATGCTTTTTATATAGATTTCTATTTCTTGGAAATCTTAAATTTTCTCATAAATTTTCTTAGAATAAAAAAGTCATTTTTATCCAATCCTTTAAATAAAAATATTAAAACTAAGTAAGATAATCCAAGAAATATAGCTGTCATTATTAATCCTAAAACTCCTAATTTAATAAACTTTGAGATTATAATTGTAAAAATTGCCGCAATAATTCCTGCAAGGATTATGTTTAACATTTTTCTTCTTAATGGGAGAATTGAAAGAGTTTTATTTGCCTGAATAAGGAATAAGGCTCCTATGAGTATACTTGCTATAGTTGTTGCTATTGCCGCCCCATTAATGCCTGAAGAATTTTCTATTCCAAAGACAAATGGCATTGGAATTAATATGGTGTTTAAAATTATGTTTACTATTACAGCTATAATTATATCTATGAGAATTGTTTTTGTTTTCCCAGCCATAGTTAGAAGTCTGTTTGAAACTCTGCAGACAGATAAGAAGAGTGCATTAATTATTAAAATTCTTAATGCTGTTCCTGCTGAAGTAAATTCCGCACCAAAAAGTAAATTTATAAAATTCTCAGGAAATAAAAATAAAACAAGAAAGATTGGTAAATTTATCAGAAGAATCCACTTTCCTACTTGCTGAGTTAATTGTTTAATGACTTCTATTTTTCTGCGACCATATTCTCTACTAACCATTGGAAGAAAAAGTTTAGTGAATAATTGGGGGGCTATGTAGAGAAGTAATGCGATTGGAACCGCAGAGTTATAAACCCCAACTTCTGTTGCGGTCTTGAAATACCCAATGAATAAAGAATCTATCCACCCCATTAAAACACTAATTATATTAAAGAATAAAAGAGGAATTGAAAAGTGTATAAATTCTTTTCTTGCTTTTCTTTTTTCATTTATTTCTAATTTGTCCAAGTTTTCTTTTGATGAATGAAGAGTGTATTTATAAACTGCAATAACTGAAATTATGAGCGTACTTATTCCTGCAAGCAAGAAAGATAGTGGAACTGAATTTGCCCCAATTCCAAGAAGAATTAAGAAAACTAAAAAGAGGACATTCATCCCACTCCGCCATATATTTTCTATAAATGAAAAGAGTTTTATTTTTTCATACCCATTTATTATTGCAAGAGAATAATTTGTTAATGCCATTATAGGAACCAAAATACTGAAGATTTTTAGAAAAAAGATTAATGCAGAATTATGAAATATACTTATTGAGATAATCGTTGAAGATAAGAATAATATTGCCCCAAATATTACTCCAAGAATGATTGAAGAATAAAATCCTAAATTAACTAAAAATCTTATATTTTTAATTTTTTTCTCTGCCAGATAGATTGGAATAAACCTCACTATACCACTATCAAAACCTAAGAGCACAAAAAATATTAGCAACCCGATTATGCTTGAAGCAAGTAAGAAAAGTCCATAAACCTCTGGACCATAAACTCTTGCTATCATAATCCTGTAGATATATGAAAATATCTTAGAAAGAATCATTCCAATTAAAACTATCACTGCAGAGCTGGCTAAAATTGAGAGAGACTTATCAATTTCTAATTTGTCTGAATTCATGAATTAGAATGAAAAAGACACTTTTTATTTATTATGTATAAACAGATTAAAATTTGTTTTTATACCACTCATACGTTTTCTTGAGGCCTTCATCTAAAGAAGTTCTTGGTTCCCATTTTACTGAGGACTTTATTTTTGTTATATCTGCTAATCTGCGCTTAACACTTCCTGCAAGACCTGGCTTGATATCTAATTTTTCAGGATTATATCCTGTAACTTCAAAAAGCTTTTTCGCTAAATCAAGCATGTTAATTTCATCTGTTGCACCAATATGGAATGTTTCTGCCGGAATTTTATCAGTTACTGGAGAATCCATAAGTATTTGCATTGCTTCTACAGCGTCAGTAATATAACAGAAAGTTCTTGTTTCATCCGAACCATAAACTATGAACGGATTTTCTTTTTTAGTAATTCTTTCAGACATTTGGGGAATTACATGACCAAATCCAGCACGAGGACCATAAAAATTATGGGGCCTCACAATAACTGCAGGAATATTATATGCTTTTGAATAATAAATTACAAACATTTCGCCTATCGCTTTTGTAGCCCCATAAGACCACCTTGGATTATATGTATCTTCAATTATGAGGGGAACTGCCTCCGGAGTTGGAATTGGAAGAGAATTAAATGCTGAAAGTGCCCCCGCGTAAGCTTCATTCGAAGAAGTAAAACAGATTTTTGGTTTTTTATCCAGATTTCTTGCCCATTCGAGTAGATATATTAAGCTTAGGGTGTTTATTCTTAAAACTTCTTGGGGAATTTCATAGAATAACTTTGTTCCGTTGACCGCCGCAAGATGATAAACTTGATCAAAATCTTTGGATAATGATTCGTAAAATTTTGGGTCAGTCACGTCGGCTTCAAGAAATTCTACTTTTTCATTTTTTAGAAGTTCTTTAAGGTCTTCATCCATTTGTCCTCGCCAGAGATTGTCTGCCAGAATTATTTTGACATCCTCTTGATTTGCGAGGTGTTTTGCTAGATGATAACCTATGAATCCTGCGCCTCCGGTGAGAAGTATTTTTTTCATGAAAATGTATAAAATTGAGATTTATAAATTGTTCTGATCATTTATTTTGTCTTTTTCAGTGGCAACTCGTACGACGAGAAACTATATAAATAGTTACTTTAATTAAACTTGGAGTGAAAGTAAACAAGGATGGTAGATTTAAAACAAAGGGTTTCGGTTTTGGGGCTGGGATATATTGGGTTGCCCCTCTCAGCTGCACTGGCAAATGCAGGGTATAAGGTTATTGCTGTTGATAATGATTCTAAAAAAATAGAAGATTTGAAAAGAGGAGTTGTTTATTTATATGAGCCTGGATTGAGAGAAACTCTTGCGAGCCAAAAAGATAATATTGAATTTATTACAGATGATAAATATGCAATTGGAAATTCAGATATAATTTTTGTGGCAGTGGGGACTCCCCTAAAAGATAATTTAGACCCTGATTATAGTCAATTAAATTCCTGTTTGAAAAGTATTGGAGAAAATTTAAGAAAGGGACAACTTATATTTCTTAAATCAACTCTTTTTCTAGGAACTACTGAGTTCTACGCCCTACCTATGCTGGAAATGTTATCTGGACTCAAAGGAGGAGAAGATTTTTACCTTGCCTTCTGTCCTGAAAGAACTTCCGAAGGACAGGTGATGCATGAAATCCACGTCCTTCCAAAAATTGTTGCGGGGATTAATAAAGAAAGTAGTGATAGGGCTGTAAAGGTTATGAAGAAACTTGGAGGACAGATAACTACAGTTTCTACTCCGAGAATTGCAGAAATGTGTAAACTGCTTGATAATTTGTATAGAGCTACAAGTATTGCATTTGCAAATGAGGTTGCAGAAGTCTGCGAGAAAGCAGGACTGAATGCAGAGGAAGTTATATCTACTGTAAATAAAGGTTATTTAAGAACAAAAATATATAAGCATGGATTAGGTGCAGATGGTCCTTGTTTAACCAAAGACCCTGAAATATATAGGTATTCTGCTGCACTCTATAATGCGAAGACTCCCTTAACGGACGGATCAATAGAACAAAACAAAAAATCTACTGCAAATCTCATTAGTTTAATAAAAGATTTTAGCTTGCAAAATTATGGAACTCCTTTGAATATTGCGGTTATGGGGCCTGCCTTTAAAGGTATGCCTGAAACAGATGATACAAGGTATTCAACGGCTGAAAAAATAATTGCAGGGTTAAAATTAAATAATGTAAAGATAAATTCATTGAGGGCTTTTGATCCGCGTGCAGAAACTTTTCTTGGAGAACCAGTAAAAAAATCAATTACAGAAGCAATTGAAAACGCTAATGTGATTATGTTTTTAACAAACCATCCAAAGTTAATGAATATTGATTTTGAGCATATAAAGGATAAAATTAGCAATCCGTCGCTGATTATTGATGCGTGGGGCAACTTGAATGTAGAAAAAATCCCAGAGGGAATGAAGTACCATCGCATAGGACATGGGCAACCAATTCCAAAAGAAAAAGATCCTGCAGTATTAAGTTATAAAATTATGGATTGGAGAGCTGATTCTGAATATGATTCTAACTTTAAAATTTAATTTGATTTCTTAAATAATGAAAGAACCCTATATCTTTTAACTAAATCAAAGTTTTCTAAATTTATATCCATTTCTCCAGTTAGTGCATAAGAAATTGAACTATAATCAGTCACATCGCCTTTTGCTTTTCTTATTAATATATTTATACAAAAATCCCTTCGTTCGTTTATCTTATAGCTTGTGCAGGCAGTTCTATCAAAAATTGTAGTTTCATTGTTTAAAAATAGATTGTAATCCTCTATACTCACAAATTCTTTGATTTGATTTCCGAAGTAAAGGTTTGCGGGAATTCTATAACTGTCGGGTTCATTTCCCACAACAAAAACTTCGTGAGGATATTCATAAGTTATGTCTTTTAAATCTTCCCTGATTAATTTATCTGAAAATTCTGAGGAAACTTGGAATTTTGAAACCTCTTGGACGTAAAGCCCTGCTTCTGAAAGATTTGTGGAATATCTTATCTGAATAGCGTATGGATTTATTACAAATAAAGTTAATATGAGAAAAATTACTATTTGGATTGTAAACTGCTTTTTTGTTAATATTTTTGAAATTGATAATATTATTATTGGCACTATAATCATTGCAAATCTTATTTGTGAGTTAAAAATAATCAGTAAAAATGAAAGTCCTATGAATATGGAGGTTTTTTTGTTTTCTTTAAAGAATTTTTTTGTAAATAATAAGTAAGAATACAGTGGGAGAAATAAAAGCACGATGATTAATTTAAAAATTCCTGCAAGAGATTCCTGATTATAAACGCCACCCAGAAAGGAAAGTGTGAGGGATGCAGAAACGTGCCTTATTATTCCAAAGAAAGCAAACCCAATTAAGAATTGGTCTAAAATCAACCTTGGTAAAACACCTAGAAAAATAAATAATAGAAAGTATAGTGAATGGATTAATTTTTTATTATACATAAAACTTATTAAAAATAAGGGAATGAAAAAGAGTACTGCATCCCAAAAAGCCCACGCTAAACCAGACAAGATTCCAGAGTATAAAAGAAATCTTAGATTATCAGTTTTGTCATATTTTTTAATAAAGTGATAAGACCATAAAAAAAATAAACTTGCTAACTGGATTGGGCTTGCCCATGGGGAGAGATACCATACTATTGGAGACAAAAGAATAAGCCACAGAGCTTTTATATCCCTTCCTGAGATCCTATAAACTGAATAAATAATTAGAAATAAAGAGATTAAACTTGTTATTTTAAATATGAGAAAGCTGTTAGTTATATCAACAATTGGTGTGTGTATAAATCCATAGAGGTATGAATGAGAACTTCTAATTTTTGCAGGATAATCTCCAGATAAGTATTTTGCAATATCAGTATAATCATATACATCAGTTCCACCATAGAAATGAGTTAATAAACTTATTAAAATTAGAACTAATGAAACAGTGAGTATAATCAATTTGATATTTTTTTGTCTTTTTTCCATGTGTTCTTGACTGCTAAATAATTTAAAAACCTTTTTAAGGGGTATTATGGCTTAATTAACCATGGAGAATTACTTTTGTGTTGGATATAGAAGAAAAATTAAGTTTGACAAAATTGAAAGCAAATTTGGAATAGAAAGGAAAATTTCAATAGTAATTCCAACATATAATGAGGAGGAAAATCTGGAGAATATTGTCGAAGAGATTATTAAGAATCTTAAAAAAACAAAATTCAAAAATAGTTATGAAATAGTTGTTGTTGATGACGATTCCAAAGATAAAACTCCTAAGATAATGGATGAACTCGCAAGGAGGGGAAATTTTGTTGCATTGCATCGCTTTGGAAAACGGGGTCTTTTTTCTGCAGTCATGGATGGAATTAAAATTGCAAATGGGAAATATGTTTTAATAATGGATGCTGATTTTTCGCACCCTCCAAAATTAATTCCCGAATTTACAAAATATGCGGGAAAATATGACATCGTCTCTGGTTCCAGATTTGTGAAGGGCGGGGGAAATGAAGAACCATTTGTAAGAAAAATTGGAACAGCAATATTGAATAAGTCTTGCTCAATTATTCTTGGCTTAAGGGTTAAAGACCTTGGAGGACAATTTAGACTTTTTGATAAAGAAAAATTTTCTAAAATAAAATTTAAGTATGATTCAAAATTTGCAGAGTATGGAATGGAATTATTTTATCGGGCAAAGCAAGAAAGATTTAGAGTGAAAGAAATTCCTTTCGTGTATAAATTTAGAGAAAGTGGTAAATCTAAAATGGGAAACTTATTTGAGGTAATTCTGTTGGGGTTCAAATATATTGGAAGAGCATTTCATTTGAGGTTTGAATAATATGTTGGTTAAAATACTTGGAATAATAGATTTTGTTGCTTCCATACTTCTTCTTATGATGACTTTTGGATTGGAACCTTTCATTCCATTAATGCTATTTTCTGCCGGCCTCCTCTTACTGAAGGGAATGTTTATTTTTACGGGAGATGTATTGAGCGTTATTGACCTTATATCTGGAGGGGTTTTAATTATTGCAATTTTCTTTTCTATTCCATCTTTTCTATTGTGGACTCCTGCTTTTCTCTTGATGGCGAAGGGCTTTGTTAGTTTCTTTTAAGGATTTTCCTAATCCAATTAAAAAAGAAAAATTCCCTCAAGTAAAGGCGATCTTTTTTTACCATATCTATAATATCAAGGATTGAATGAAGAAACATTCCGATGAGTACATAAAATAATGGAAACCAAAAGAAAGATAACAATCCAATTAAGGCATGAAATTCTAATGTATGCAAGAAATGAAAATCTGTTTTTTTCCTAATACCTGTCAGGTGTTTTTTTTGTATTTCTTTTTCAAGTTTTTTATGATATTCAAATGAATTTTTTAAACTTGCTTTTCCCGTTTTAAAAAGAGAATTAATATAGTGGTCAAAGTCCATGAGGATAGAAGATAGAAAGATTAAAATTAAATAAATTAATTTTGTAGATGGTGCAAAAAACCAAATTATTGCTGTGAAAATAAAACCGTAAATTACATGGTAACGGGGCAACATCCTATAAATCTCCAGTTAAACTTTTGAGAAGATTTATGAAGAGATTCATTATTGTTCCTCTATTTTTTTAATGATTTCTGCAAATGCAGGACGGGTTATGAAGACGCCGGCAGTAATTCCAATCATGGTTGTAATTGCAAATCCCTTAAATAATCCAGCTCCTGCTTTGAATAACGGAAGCAAGGCAACAAAAGAAGTTAGGTACGCTGTCATAACGACAAAAATTGCTCTTTTCATCCTTTGTTTCATGCTTGTTTCTTTCCCGGTTCTTGCCTCATCAACTATAACTATTTGCTGGTCTACACCAGTTCCTATTGTTGCTAAAATTCCTGCAATGGACGGCAAATCAAGATTCCATTTGATAAGGGATGCAATGCCTAAAATGATGAGAACTTCCGAAAACGAAGTAAGAAGCAGTGCAAAAGAGATTTTAAATTTTCGATACCTCACAAAAATTATTACCCCCACTAAAAGAATTGATATTGCTCCTGCAAGCACAATTGAGTTGATGAATTCTTCTCCTAATAATGGAGAAATTGTATCTAGTTTTACTATTTCTAATTCATAGGGCAAACTTCCTGAAATCAAGATAGTTTGTAATTTATGCATCGACTCTCTTGCATCTGTTAAAGCTTCTTCAGGGGTTGAGCCGAATCCGGAGCCTTGAATTGATATTTGAGAAGTTACTTGTCCTTTTAATCCTGAAGAGATTCTTAGTTGGTCTACAATTAATCCATCTAAAATTAAAGTTAAGTTTTCTGAAAGGTATTGCCCTGCAGAATCAGGGTCAAGAGGAATGTTTCGCGTTATATCTGCATGTCTTTGTGCTGCTTCAGGACTTAAAGTTATAGTAAATTGAAATCTGCTTGAATACCCTTGTTGAACACTTCCTTGCGGGGGGTATACCGCCGATTGAGTTGCATCATTTCTATAAACATGGGTAATATCTTTGTTTCCACCTACAAAAACAGTTTGATTCCCTACCATTGCTTCAAACTTGCCTTGTTCTGAAATCAAAGTTTCCAAATCATCTGGCGTTGCTCCTGCAACCTCTACCAACATAAATTTATTTCCTGCAAAATCAGAGACTCCTTTTATTTTAACATCTGATAAACCAAAGACATTAAATCTTTCTCTGCTTACAGAAAGTAAATCTTCTAATTCTTCATTTGTTACTTCTTGCGTTGGTTTAACTAATGCCCTTGCACCTCCGCTGATGTCTAATCCGGTTTTAATATTTGTTTTGGAAATTTCTTCTATTGAGATTTTAGGAGGCTCATAGATAAATAAAATAAAATTTTCTTCGTTTTTTGTATTTATATCTAATTTTATACCCTCGGGTGCAGGAAAAAGAGGGGAAATAACTTGAGTGTAATCATCTAAAGTTTTAATTTCAATTCCATTTATTTGAATGATTGTTTGTCCTTGTCTTAATCCTTGCACAAAAGCTTCGGAACCGCTGTCTACAGATTTAATAATAACTCCAGTTTCTATTGAACTGAATATTAAAGATAAAGAAATAAGGATAAATATTAATGCAATGAATATGCTTCCTTTTCTTGACTTGACAAGACTTAAGACTACCATCGCACCCATAAATAGCAGAAATATCATAAGTTTTATTGAAGCATCTGCAACAATAATTGAGATAGTAGAAATAACTACAAAAAACCATAAAATCCAAATTTTAAATTTAATTTTCATCAGATATGTTTAGCCTCCACGTACCATCTAAGAATTGAAGCGTTAGTTATCCATGTATTAAATAAATCAAATCCAAGTCCGATTATTAAAATTGTAAACATTTGTCTCAATACATCTGAAAGATTATAAATAATAATTAAGGCAGTTGCAGTCGCTACAATTGAGGTAAGGGTCATCGTTAATCCCGTCTTTAATGTGTCCGTCATTTTTTTATTTAATGAACCCTGTTTAGTTTTCAAAAGTCTTGTCGTTAAAAGGATATCCGTATCTACGGAGTAACCAATTAACATCAAAAGGGCGATTATGCCTGCATTAGATAATCTAAAACCTGCAAGATTAATTACTGCAAGGGTCATTATTATATCTGCAAATGCGGAAATAATCACTGCAAGGCTTGGAATGGGGGTTCTGAAAACTAAAAAAACAACAATTGCCATAAATACAAATGCAATTAAAATTGCAATTTTTAGTTGTTGATAAAATCCTTCAGACAAAGAAGCTCCTGAAAATTCTATTGAAGAATTTTCTGCATTTAGAGAATAACTCAAATATTCTTCCAATGCAGTTCTTATCTGATCAACTTCTGCAGATGTTTCTACAAAAAACCCTTGCTGTTTTCCAGTTTGAATATTTGAGATTCCCCTTATAATTAAATCCGGAAAATCTATTGAAAGTGCGTCTCTTAAATTATTAATATTTGCAAATTCATCAAATACTGTTATGGTTGTTCCACCAGTAAGAGAAACATCTTTTAAAATTAAATCTCCGTGTTCCGCACTAAACTGCACTAAATAAATTATAGATGCTAAAATCAAAATTATTGGTAAAATTAAGAGATGTTTATAATGTAGCTCATACCAATTCTTTTTTTGTTCTTCTTCCATTTTTATTTAAAAGAAGTTGTGCTTTTAAATTTAATCTACTTTGAGTTTCTTCCGATGTATTGTTCCAAATCTGTGCGAGTTAATGTGCCGAGAGTTTCTTCATGATATTTGACGGTTATTCTGCTCATCCCCAATCTTGAGTCTATTAGATATTCTGCTGTTCCGGTTACAAATGCAGCCCATGCAGGAACCTTAAGCCCAAGAGATTTTAAAAACATATATTGTTCTGTATTGCTCAATTCATAAGGGTTTTTATCAGGTCTATCTTTTCGCATTGCAATATTTATTGCTTTTTCCAAAAGATAGTTATCTTCTTGGACAATTTTATCTAATGTTTTTTTATTTGCTTGTGCTTCTCTTGCAAAACGTAAATTTGCTTCCTGTGAATTTCTTAATTTTGCAAATTCAAAACCATAATAGAATAATGCCCCTGCAAAAACTACTGAAATTGCTAAAATAAATTTTTCTCTTGCTTTAAAAGATTTAAAAATCATTTTGATGAAAATAAAAAGAATTTAGAGTTTAAAAAATTAGGTTAAATGCGCCATAGGGGAATCGAACCCCTGTCTTCAGGTTGGAAACCTGACATTCTACCACTAAACTAATAGCGCTTATATATTTATCAAAAAGAAGAGTTTTAAAACTTATTGAAAACGCTCAGGGCAGGTCCTCGCAGAACAAGTTCCGCGGGAACTCCGATTCTTATAAATCAGAGTATTTGAAAAATCCTGCTTAAACAAAAACGCTCAGGGCAGGATTTGAACCTGCGACTTCCACCTTAGGAGGGTGGCACTCTATCCAGGCTGAGTTACCCGAGCCTCATGCAGGAGAGAGGATTCGAACCTCTGAACCTACTAAAGGACGGGATCTTGAGTCCCGCGCGTTTGACCACTTCGCTACTCCTGCATATTAAATTAAAAGACTATTCTATTTTAAAGGTTGTGATGATATTTATTCTCGCTCTTGTAAGAATTTAAGTTAAGAGGGTTGTTTCCTGACTCTTGAAGGAGATAAACATAGGTTTTATATACCCTTAAATTTAGTGATTTGTGAAGACGGCCATAGTAATTAGGTCACACCTGTTCCCTTTCCGAACACAGAAGTTAAGCTAATTACGTCTGCTGTTTTAGTCTCCGACAAGAGGCGAAGCAAGGATGCTGTCTTCGTTTATTTTTTATATTGTGATTTCCTTAGAACTTTATGAAATATAAATTAACAAGAAAAGAAGCGGATGAAAAAATTGATAAATTTTTTAGACAAGACAAGTTAGATGTAAAAGAAGTTAAGAAGATTAAAAAACTTGCTATGAAGTATCATATTAGACTGAAAGAACATAAAAGGAGATTTTGTAAGAAATGCTTTTCTGATTTGAAGGGAGGGAGAGTCAGGATTAAGAGGGGATGTAAAATTCTAATTTGCAGGGTCTGTGATTATGAGAATAAATGGGTCATAGATAGGTTTAAAAGCCCCTAAAATTAGAGTTTTGTATGGATGGGAGTCTTAAGAAGTTGAATGCTAAGACTAATTTGTAAATGATAAGTTATAAGGAGGTTTGTTAAATGGGTTCGAAAATTTACGTTGGAAATTTACCTTTTAAGGTAAATAACGATACGCTTAAGGAAATGTTCTCCGAGTTTGGTGCAATAACTGAGGCAACTGTTATCTCTGATAGATTTTCTGGAAGAAGCAAAGGATTTGGATTTGTGACTTTTGAAAATGAAGAAGATGCAAAAAAAGCTGTTTCTGAAATGAATGAGAAAGAAATAGAAGGAAGAAAGTTGAAAGTTAATGAAGCTAGAGCGAGAGAAGAATAAAGATTCCTTATAAGAGTTTGTTATTTTGTTTTTACAATTTTAATAAATCTTAATTACTTATTTTTGTTATTTTTAGAAATAAATTGGGGTGGTGTGTTAGATTAGAAGAAAGAGATTCAATTTTATTAAATTGAACTATAGTCTAAAACATTTATAATTGAACAGTATTTGTCTTAGACTATATTGAAGAAATTTTTAGTTTTTATTTTTTAAAATCAAGACTTTTTGAATTTGCTTATTTCAGGAAGCATATCTGCGTGACCTAGCATACATGATCTGCAACAATATCTTTCAAGTCCAAGCTCGGTCATTACTTTTCCTGCATCTTCTCCGGATTTTACTCTCTTATTGTATTCTTCCCATAGGTGTCCTATGGGTTTTCCGCATCCAAAGCATCTTACTGGAATTATCATGATAGAAAATTGAGAAAAAGGTTTTTAAACGTTGCTATTTAGAAAAAATTGTGTTATCCCGAAACTATTTCATAAGGTCGTTGTATAGCAGAAGACAAAATATTTTGAACAGTTTTTTGTTCTTCCGCTAATAGTCTAAGACAAATACAGTTCAATTATAAATGTCTTAGACTATAAATCTAAAGGTAAATTTTGCTGAATTATTTATTAAAATGAAAAGTTTATTAAAGCAGGATTTTAGAGGGATTATATGGCAGAAATAATAAAATTAAAGGATATTTATAAGCATTATCGGATGGGAGACCATGTCGTAAAAGCTGTTGACGGCATTAATATTGATATTGAAGTAGGGAGTTTTGTTGCAATCATGGGACCTTCAGGGTCAGGAAAATCTACGAGCATGAACTTAGTAGGTAGTCTGGATTTAGCCAGCGAAGGGGAGATTTATCTTGGGGGAGAAAATATAGAACTCTTTGATGAATCCGATCTTGCACAATTAAGGGGAAAGAAAATTGGATTTATTTTTCAGCAATTTAATTTAATCCCTAATCTAACTGCAAAGGAGAATATTATGCTTCCAATGTTATTTCAAAATACAGATAAGGAGGAGAGAGGGGACAGAGCAGAAGAATTATTAAAGTTGGTGGAATTGGGGGATAGGGGAGACCATTATCCCAATCAGTTATCCGGGGGGCAACAACAAAGAGTTGCAATTGCGAGAGCTCTTGCAAATGATCCTGAAGTAATTCTTGCAGATGAACCTACGGGAAATTTAGATACGAAAACCGGTGGAAAAATGATGGATTTTCTTACTAAATTAAATCGGGAGGGGAAGACAATTATTATTGTTACACATGATGCTGACCTGGCAAAAAATTATGCAGAAAGGATTTACAGAATGGTTGATGGAAAGATTTTTTCTTACGAAAAGAAAATAAAAGGCAAATGGAAAGTGCAAAGGCAATAAGAAATTTGGAGAGTAGTGACTATTGAAAAGTTACTATAGCAAAAATTTATAAATAAAGTTTTATGAGGAAAGTTATGAAAAATAGAAAAATTTGGGCAATTATTTCTTTAATCTTGATTTTAATTAATGGGGGATTAAATTTTGCATCCTCTCAAATAATTTCGGGAGATTCAACAAGAATTAGTGCTGAATATATCACCCTCTTTCCCGGAGAAGAAAAAACAATAACTCTTGAAATTAAAAATGATAATAACTATGATATAGAAGACGTTTCTATAAAACTTCTTCTGAACGATTTGAATTTTATTTCAATTGGAAATAGTGAAAAAACTGAAAGTGAAATAAGAGAGGATGATAAAGAAACTTTTGTTTTTAAACTGAAAGCATCGAGAGATATTATTCCTGGAGATTATAATATTCCATATAAATTGAGATATGGAATTTCTAATGCTGTGAATGGAACGATTGAAAGAGAAGGCAGTTTTGGATTAAGGGTAAGTGCATTAACTGAATTGGATTTTTCAATTAGAACTGAAAATGCAATTGTGGGGGAAAGAGGAAAGATTACTCTTGAAATAATTAATAAAGGGCTTGGAGAAATAAGATTTGTTTCGGTTGATATGCTTCCCGATTCTGGATATACTCTTTTATCTTCTTCTAAAGAATATATTGGCACAATTGATTCTGATGATTCCGATTTTGCAACTTTTGATGTTTTATTTAAGAGCACAAAAGCAATATTAAATTCTCAAATTAGATATAAAGATTTTGATAATATAGACCAAAACCAAATTATAAGTCTTCCAATAAAAGTTTATTCGAGAGAAAATGCACTCGAGATTGGACTTATCAGTGAAAGTAAAACCAAGATATACATTGGAATGGTAATTTTAGTGATAATATTATGGTATATTTACAGGAAAATTAAAAAAAGAAAGAAAAGGAAAAAAGGAATTTAGGAGTTTGAATGCTGGGAGATTATTTTGTTCTTGCTTTAAAAAACTTGAGGCACAGAGGAATTAGAAGTTGGCTTACTATGCTTGGAATTTTTATCGGAATTGCCGCAGTTGTTTCTTTGATTACTCTTGGGCAGGGCTTAAGGACGGCAATTGAGGGGCAATTTGGAGGCCTTTCCGTAGATACTCTTACAGTCCAGAATAAGGGTGCAGGTTTTGGACCTCCGGGAAGCACAGTTATTAAAAAGTTAAATGAAAATGATTTAAAAATAATTCAAGAAATAAGCGGAGTGGATATAGTTGTACCTAGACTAATCAGGGTTGCAAGTTTAGAATATAATAAAATATCCGGATTTAGTTTTATTACCGACATTCCTGAAGGAAAAGAAGAGAGAAATTTTGTTTATGATAATCTGGGACTTGAAACTGAAATAGGAACTCTTCTTAATCGGGAAGATAACAAAAAAATTATCCTTGGAAATAACTTTTTAGATACTGATGATTTTGATAAAGAATTTGTAATCGGAAAAAATGTAAAAATTAATGGAATTGAATTTGAGATTATTGGAATTTTGAAACCATCATCAACTTTTCAGTTAAATGGAGTAATTTTTATGGCTAATGGGGATTTAGAAGATTTATTGAAAATAAAGGGGGAATATGATTTGTTTATTGTAAAGATTTTAGAAAAAGATAGAATAAAAGAAATAGGAGAAACAATTGAAGATAAGTTAAGAAGAGATAGGAAAGAAAAGATTGGAGAAGAAAGTTTTACTGTTGAAACGCCATTACAAACATTAGATTCTGTGAATATAATATTAAATATAATTAACTTAGTTGTTATTGGAATCGCAAGTATTTCTCTTTTTGTCGGGGGAGTGGGAATTGCAAATACGATGTATACTTCAGTTATTGAGAGGACAAAAGAAATTGGGATTATGAAAGCGGTTGGTGCGAGAAATTCAGAGATAGTTAAATTGTTTTTAATTGAATCTGGACTGCTTGGTTTAGTCGGGGGAATTGTCGGGGCATTGATAGGTATTGGAGGAGCCTTTGGAGTGTCTATATTAGCAAATCAGGCATTGGGAGGAAATTTATTTGAGGTAATTATTTCGTATCCTTTAATTATTGCAGCAATCGGATTTTCATTTATGGTGGGGATTATTTCAGGGGTTTTGCCCGCATTGAGAGCGTCTAAACTAAATGTAGTTGAGGCATTGAGAGATTAAATGATAAAAGATTATTTCTTTCTTGCCTTGAGAAATTTGAAGAAAAGAAAATTAAGAAGTTTTTTAACTTTAATAGGGATAATTGCTTCTATTTCAACAATTTTTGTGTTAATTGGTTTATCCCTCGGATTACAGGGAGCTGTTGAAGAGCAATTTAGAACATTGGGAAGCGATAAACTATTTATTTTTCCTGCAACGGGATTTTTAGGACCTCCCGGAAGCGTAGGCGGGACAATTCTTGCAGAGAAGGATATTGAAACAATTAAAAAAGTAAAGGGTGTTGAGGATTATTCTTATTTTGTGATTTCCAACGCAGAAGTTAAGTTTGGAGATGAAATAAAATATCTGGCGGTGATTGGCGTTCCTACTGAAAATATGGATGTCTTTACAGAGGGCGGAGCTTGGAGTGCAGAAGAAGGAATAAATTTAGAGAAAGGAGATTCTGGAAAATTAATGGTTGGAAGTTTATTTGGCGAGGGAAAAGTTTTTTCAAGTTCTTTAGAAAGGGGAAATAAATTAAAAATAAATAATGAAAAATTTGAAATTAAGGCGATTGCAAAACCAATTGGAAACCCCGCAGATGATAGTAGTATTTTAATTCCTCTTGAAGATTTAAGAAGAGTCTTCAAAATTTCTGAAAGAGTTGATCAGATTGTTGTAAAGGTTGATGAGGGAGAAAATATTTTTGAAGTAGCTGAAAGAATTGAAAACAAACTAATAAAAACAAGAGGCGTTACTAAAAAAACTAAGGATTTTGTTATTTCGACTCCGGATGAATTACTTGAAAGTTTTGGAAATGTTCTTGATATAATTACTGTATTTCTTATTGGAATCGCAAGTATTTCTCTTTTTGTCGGGGGAGTGGGAATTGCAAATACGATGTATACTTCAGTTATTGAGAGGACAAAAGAAATTGGGATTATGAAAGCGGTTGGTGCTAGAAATTCAGAGATAGTTAAATTGTTTTTAATTGAATCTGGACTGCTTGGTTTAGTCGGGGGAATTGTCGGGGTAATTTTTGGAATTTTAATAGGGAATGGAATTGAATATATTGCAATAAATAATTTAAATACAAATTTACTTGCCGTTGAGACTCCTTTAATCCTAATATTTGGGAGTCTTATTTTTGCATTTGTCATTGGAGGAATTTCAGGATTAATTCCCTCGTGGGGAGCCAGTAAAACAAATATCGTTGATGCATTGAGATATGAATAGTTTGAAATCCATAATTTTATAAAGCGGTTAATCTAAAAAGGGGAATTAAAAGAGAGTAGGATGGTGAAAAAATGTGTTTATTGTTCTGTTGGATTAGATGAAGAGAGGGTTGTAGATGTGTGTGATAAGTGTGGGATAGGAGTATGGGGTGTGAAAATGTTTCAAGCAATTCAAGACAATATGAATAATGCAAAGAAAGTAGGCGATTTATATCAGGGAAGCGTTACAGAGGGACAGGGGAATACCGATTTTTCTGGAAGAATTATCTGATATTTATCGCTTGGAAAACTTTTTAAACTGTTATTATGAGGTAATACTATGATAAAACGAAAAAGAATAAGAGATAGAGGAAAATTTTCATTTATGAAGTATTTTCAGAAATTTAACAACGGAGACTCTGTTGCAATAGTTAGAGAACTCGCAAGACAGAGTCCCGGAGTTCCTAAAAGAATGCAGGGGAGAACAGGGAAAGTTATTGAAAAGAGGGGTTCTGCATATGTTGTGGAAATTAGCGATTATGAGATGAAAAAGAGATTTTCCGTGAAACCGATACATTTAAAGAAAATAAAGGATGTGGAAGTAAAATGATTTTAGAAATGAAACCACTAAGTCTTGCGGAAGTAAAAGAAATAATTAAAGATTCTGAAGAGAATAAAGATCTTAAGGATTATTTAAAGAAATTTGGAAAGCTTAATGAAGAAAAAGCAAAAAAGCTGGAAGAAGAATTAAAGGCATTGAATAATATGAAGTTGAAGGATGAATTTATTGTTAAAATTATAGACTTTCTGCCAAGAGATGCTGAAGATCTTAACAAAATCTTTATAGAGGTGTCTTTAGATAATAAGGAGACTAATGAGGTTCTTGATATTCTTAAAAAATATTAAACTTAACGGAGGATAAAATGACAAATAAAGATGAAACTGCAATAGTATTAGATTTCCTCCCTTATGGATATCCATTAGAAGGCAAGATGAGGGCAGTAGTTCAGGCAGTGGGGGAAAAGTTTTTTGCACTGTTGGAACTTGCTCCGGTTAGGGGAGCATCAATTAATTTAAAGGAAAAAGTTTATATAGGCTCGGAAAAGAGAGATAAGATATACTATATAGTCGGAAGATTGCCAATAGGCAAGATGACTGAGACTGCAAAGATCCAACTGCAGGAGTTCATAGAACAAACGGTTGGGGAGCGTGAAAAGGAATACGTTGATTTCTTTAATAACGCTCAAGCAATTAATACGAGATTGCACCAACTTGAGCTTCTGCCAGGATTTGGAAAAAAACACACGCAGGAAATTATGACTGCGAGAAGGGAAAAACCTTTTTCTTCTTTTGAAGAAATAAAGGAAAGGGTGAAAAGTGTCCCAAGCCCTAAAAAAGCCGTAGAAAAAAGGATTTGGGAAGAAATTGTGGAAGGCCCACGACAGAGATTGTTTGTAAAATAAATCTCTGAAGAGAAATAAGGAAAAAAATGGCAGCTGAAGAAAAACAAAAGAAAAACCAGAATAAAGAAGAAGAAGCAGATATACTTGTAAGAATCTCCGGGCAGGATATTGGAGGAAATAAAAATATATACGTTGGACTGACAAAAATAAGGGGAGTTTCGTGGAGTTTATCTAATGCAGTGTGTAAAAAAACAGGGATTAATAAAGTGTCTAAAATTGCGGAATTGGATAAGAATCAGATAGAAGAAATAGAAAAATTTCTTGAGGATGCAAAAGTTTTTGAATTTTTAAAAAATCGGAGAAATGATTTAGAAACAGGAGAGTCTAAACATTTACTTTCTAATGACTTGGATATGAAAAAAGAATTTGATATTAAAAGACTAAAACAAATAAAAAGTTATAGGGGAATAAGGCACTCATTTAAACTTCCAGTCAGAGGACAAAGAACAAGATCAAACTTCAGGAGAAGTGGAATTGCAGTAGGGGTTAAGAAGAAGAAAAAATGATAAGAAAGGGAAAGAAATTTGAGTGGCCAAGGAAACTATATGATAAACCTAGAATTTTAGAAGAAAATAAATTGGTTGAACAGTATGGCTTAAAAAATAAAAAAGAAATTTGGAAAACTGAATCCAAAATTAAATATCTTAGAAACCGGGCGAAAGCACTTATTACCGCAGGGCAAGATGAACAAGGTCAATTTTTTAGAAAATTAAATAAGATTGGATTAAAAGTTCAAACAATTGCAGATGTGCTTGCATTGAATAAAGAAGATTTATTAAAAAGAAGACTCTCAAGCGTAGTCTGGAAAAAGAAACTTGCAGATACTGCAAGGCAAGCAAGACAAATGATAGTGCATAAAAAAATACAAGTTGGAGACAGAGTTGTAAATGCACCGAGTTATATTGTAGAAGTGTCTGAAGAAAATTTGATTTCAATTAAAAAGAAAATAAAAAAACAAAAGAATGAAATACAGACTGAAGAAAGTAATAATCCGGAAGATGAATTGAAAGATGAAAAAAATAGCGAGGAGAAAAGAAAAGATGAATGATGAAAAAATGGAAGAAAAGAATTTAGAACCTGTTAAATTTGAATCACAAGAGTATGAAGAAGAGTTGGAAAACTCAAATTCGGAAGGAAAAAAGATAAGGGAAGAGAAGGAATCAATTCCAGGAATCGCGTATGTTTTTGGTTCTTATAATAATACAATTGTGCATATCACAGACCTTGCGGGAAATACAATCTCCAGAATAAGCGGAGGAATGGTTACAAAACACAGCAGGTTAAAAGCAAATCCTACTACTGCGATGTTTGTTGCAAAAAGAGCGGCGGGCGCGGCAAAAGAAGTGGGCATAAATGCACTTTATATTCGGACGAGGGGGAAAACAAATTCTCCGGGAATGGGACCAGGAGCACATGCGGCGGTAAAAACTCTTGGAAAAGAAGGGATGAGAATTTTGGGTGTTCTTGACACTACAAGAATTCCGAGGGGCGGACCTAAGAAAAAAGGAGGGAAAAGAGGAAGAAGAGTCTAGTGAAAGTTTAAAAGGGCTCTTTTTTATTAAATAATATGAAAATCGTCATGAAGACACCTGAAAAAATGATATTGAGAACTGAAATGAATTATAGTTTAATTAATGCTATCAGAAGAAGCGTCGAGGAAGTCAAAACACTTGCGATAGATGAAGTTGAAATTTTTAAAAATGATTCTGCATTATATGATGAAGTTTTGGCACATAGAATGGGACTTATTCCGCTAAAAACAGAAGTAAAGATGAATTCTAAGACTGAAATAGAACTTGTGTTAAAAAAGGAGGGTCCTGGAAGCGTTTATTCGGGAGATTTGAAAGGGGCTGCAAAAATAATTTTAGATAAAATCCCAATAACACTTTTAGAAGATAAGCAAGAACTTGAAATTTCTGCGACGGCAAGACTTGGAACGGGATTAGAACATGCAAAATATGTTCCAGGATTAGTTTATTATAGAAATTTACTTGAAGTAAAGAGTGGGAATGTAAAAATAGATTCAATTATTGAAAGAGCAAGGGGTGCGATGAAGCCTGAGAAGAAAGGCAATAAATGGATCTGCGACTTAAATGATGCAGAATCGTCTGAAGTTTTAATGATAGATAAGGAAGCGGTAAAAGACAGCGACGAATTATTGGTCTTTGTCGAATCTTTTGGACATTTAAATAGTGATAAAATTTTGGAAAAAGCAATAGAAGTTTTAAAAGAAAATTTGGAGAATTTTGAAAAGAATTTTAAATAAAATGGGAATTAGTAAAAATAAAATTAAAAAAAGAACAGGTAAGAAACGCAGCGACGAGATTATTAAAACTATTTCGGCTGCAAATAAATTAAAAAAATGGAGCAAAGTTGCACAGTTTATTTCGGGAAGCAGGAGAAAATATAAATCAATAAATTTAAATGAAATAAGCTCTCAGACAAAAGAGGGAGATACTGCACTAATTCTTGGAAATGTTCTTGGTGTCGGAAGTGTAAATAAGAAGATAAAAATTTGTGCAATTAATTTTTCTGAAAGTGCAAGAAAAAAGTTAATTGGAGAAAAAATTCAGATTCTGAATATTCTTGAAGAAATAAAGAAAAACCCTAACGCGGAGGGAATTAAAATAATAAAATGAAATCCAAGGTAGTTATCGACGGCAAAAATGCAATTCTTGGAAGGCTCGCAAGTTATGCTGCAAAACAGGTCTTACTTGGAAAAGAACTTGCAATAGTCAACTGCAAAGAAATAGTTATCTCTGGAAAAACAAGAAATATCATTAATGAATATAAAGAGATGAGGCAGAAAGGCGGTGCGTCCTTGATGGGACCTTTCTTCCCCAGAAATCCGGAAAGAATTGTTAAAAGAACTATAAGAGGTATGCTCCCATATAAAAAGGGAAGGGGTGCGAATGCGTTGAAAAATGTGAAATGCTACTCTGGAATGCCTGAAGAATTTAAAGAATCTAAAAAAATTGTTTCGGGAAAGGAGAAGAATATTAAGACAATTAAACTTGAAAGGTTAAGCAAAGAAATCTAATGGAAAGAAAAAAGGTAATCATTTCTGGAAAAAGAAAAACGTCTGTGGCGAGGATTGAATTATCGGACGGGAAGGGAAACATATCCTATAATGGAAATTCATACCAGTCAATAAGAGAATTTCACAAATTGACGTTAATTGAACCAATTAGAATATACGAACAAGTTTTAGGTAAATTTAATTTTGATGTTAAAATAAGCGTTGTTGGCGGGGGGAAAGAATCTCAAGTGCAAGCAGCGAGGCTGGGCATTGCAAAGGCACTCATGAAATTTACTGAAAATAAAGAATTGAAGGATGCATTTATTAATTATGACAGGCATTTACTCGTCGCTGATGTGAGAAGAAAAGAAACCTGCAAACCTGGAGATTCGAAGGCAAGAGCAATGAGGCAGAGTTCTAAGAGATAATTAAAGTGTTTAAGCATTTTCAACATTTACCTGTTTTTTATTATAGAGAGATATAGCAGAAGACAAAATATAGATAATTCTGATAATTGGAACGCTATT
>JAUYJY010000051.1 GCA_030699205.1 Candidatus Pacearchaeota archaeon | reverse complement strand
ATTTTGGACATTCTAATGTATTGTTTATCATACTATATTAAGGTAGATGTAGTATATAAATGTTGTGGTATTGTGTTATATAGATAGAATTAGAGAGAAATTAAGCCATTAAGAAAAGACACGCTTACGCAACAATGTACTATTTAGTAAATCCATTCTTCGCAGAAAGGACAGTTTTTTTCAACAGGACAGGGTTTAAACCCAGATTTCTTGGCTTCTAATATTTTTTTAGCAGTTTCCATTATTTCTTCTTTTACTTCGTTTAGATTGAAGAAAGTCATCTTTGAGTGGATTTCTTTTGCATTTCCGTTTTCATCTAAATCAAAAGTAATTGGTGTTTCATGTTGGAGTGTTTCAAGAGTGAGCCTTCTTGGATTTCCAACTCCTGAAGATTTTGCCGCAAGGGCATAAAAGCCGAGTTGCCAGTTTCGATATTTTGGTTTTATGTATGTTCTACCTGTTTTGTAATCTATAATTTCTAGGTCTTTATTTTTATTAATTATATCAATTCTATCCGCGTAACCTCTGAAATCTAAGCCAGAGAGATTTGCCTTAAGATAACATTCTGTCAAAGAGTTTTCATTATATTTGTTTTTGTTCCTATGGAAGAATATTTTTATCAAAGGGAGTGCGTCAGAAATTTCTACAAACTGCCATTTTTCTTCAGAGTTTAGTATTTTTGCAAGGTCTAAGAATTGTTTTTCTTCTTTTAAGTTTGCTTTTACTCCTTCTTCTAAAACTTTATGGACAAAAGAACCAAGTTTTATTGCGTCCCAAGATATTGGTGTTGGCTCCGGCATATTGTACACATAACGATATTCATATTTCTTTTCACATTCGTCAAACATTTGCAGGGCAGAAGGAGAGAATTTTGTTTTTTCTCGCGAGACTGTGATTTCCTGGGGAATTTTTAATTCTGGTTCTTTGTATAGGAGTTGAGAGTCTTTCTTGAATTCTATATTTTTATTTTCTTTATAATTTATTTCTTGTAAGAACTTTGAAGGGTAGAAAAATCTGGACCCATATTTCTTTGCATATGTTAGATAGAGTTTTGCTCTTGCTCTTGTGAAAGAAACATAACAAAGCCTGCGTTCCTCTAAGAGTTGATTTTCCTGTTCATGCTCTTTTATGAAGTGCTTTTTATCTTTCTCTGAGAGATTCTTTAATAAGCTAGAGAGTTCTGGAGATAGCTCGGAGGGAATAATGCCTCTTGATAGGTTGTTTTCTAATGGGAATTTCTTTTGTGCGAGATTTGATATTATTACTATATCATATTCTAGGCCTTTTGTTGCATGTGAGGTCATTATCCTTATTCCAGAATTATTTAATGAAGGGGCTTCTATTTCAATTCCTAATGAATCAATTATGTTTAAATGATGTATAAAATCATGAAGGGATTCAGATTCCATTTCCTCATGTTCTTTTGCTAGTTCGTAGAATTTTTGTAAGACTAAAACCTTTTCTTTATTCTCTGTTTCAGGATATTGTAAAATTTCGTAAATTTTATTGATTATATTAGTTATTGAGGATTCTTTTTCAGGAATTAATGTCTTAATATTCTTTATTATTGTTTTTAGTTGAATTTTTCCTTTTTCTGTTAGTTCTATTTCCGGAGTGTTTAGGAATTTTATACTTAACAATGGTTCCTCCCTGTTTTGTTTTATGAAATTGCCTATTGAAATCTCATCTTTTTTGTTGAAATCAGAGTTGTGTACTAAATCCCACCAAGCCCTGTGAGGGTTTGAGTTTTTCTGGGAGATACTAGAGAGTATTGTCAAATAAGCTCTTATTATTTTTATTAATCCTATTTTTAGAAGGGGTTTTTTTGTGATTGAGGTATATTGGATATTTTCATAGTCTAGTAAGTTCTTTAGTATTTTTGATTGTTGATGTGTTCTGAATAAAACGCAAATTTCTCCTTCGGGAATTCCTCCTTGGATTGAGGATTTTATTATTTCTATAATTTTTCTGGCTTCTTCTTTGTTATTTTCTAACTCAAATATTTCTATATTTTCTCCTTCTGTGTTTTTTGCACTTAGGACTTTAAAACAGTCTTCTTTGTTTTTGTAATTGTTTTGTATTAAGCTGTGAGCTATTTCTAAGATTTTGTTTGTTGATCTAAATGATATATCTAATGTAAATACGTCTTTTTCTGTGACTGAGAATGTTTTCTTGAAGTTGTCTAAATTATCCTTATAAGCTCCTCTAAATCTGTAAATTGATTGGTTCATATCTCCAACGACTGTAATGTTTTTTCTAGGACAGATGAATTCTAAAAGGTCGCATTGTAATTTGTTCGTGTCTTGAAATTCATCAACAATTATGTAATCAAATTCTTCTGCTATTTTCGGATGTTTATTTAATAGAATTAGTGCTAGTTTGTTTAGGTCAGAGTAGTCTAGGAAAGATTTTTTTTCTTTTATCTTTTCATACGATTTCCATGCTTGTAAGAGTTTTGAGATATTTAGGAGTTTGTCCAGGTTTTCTGATTTTTCTTTCAAGTCTTTTTTTTGTTTGTAGTTCTCTTGTGAGTTATTATTTGGTAATGTGTGAAGTAAAAATTTTGTTTCTTCGAGGTTTTTTTCTAATTCTTCATTACTTGCAGAGGTTTTCAATTTTAGATAATGTTCTAATTCATTTATTGATATTCCAAGGTCTTTTGCAATTCCAATCTCTGAAACGTAGATATTGCAGTAATATGGGTTAACTTTAAAGTTTTTATGTAAGATAATTTTAGCATCATCTGGAAGAAGTATGTTAAATCTTTTTATTCCGATTTTTTCTCCATGTTTTTTTAGTAAGTCCGAACAGAAGGAATGGAATGTTTTTATTATTGGTTCTTTTCCTTCTTGGTTTTTGTGATGGGTGTATGGGAGGATTTTTTTTCTTAAGGAGTTTGCCGCTTCGTTTGAAAATGTAAGGCAGACAATTTTCTCTGCAGGGTATAATTTATTTTTTAAGATATATTTGACTTTTTCAACTATTGTATAAGTCTTTCCGGTACCTGCTCCTGCAAGAATAACACAAGGACCTTCGGTTTTTAAGACGGCTTTTTCTTGGGATTGATTCATAGAAAATTAAGAGAAAAAGAGTTTATAGGGTTTTAGGATTAAAGACTTTGGTGATTGATTGATTTACGGACTAAAAAAGCTTAATTTAAGTTCATTAAAAAATTAAAATAATAAAAAACATAAATTATCTTTGGTAAATCTCGTTATCATTTATTATTAATCTGGAATTATACTGAAAGTTCGCATTTCATATTGCATGACATATTTTTTAGCTGTTTTATATTCAGTATAAATAAAAAATTTGGTCCGTTAAATACCTAATCGCCAAGACTTTTATTAGAGGGTCTGTAGCCCAGCATATGGAATGCAGCTAGTTGGAAATCGATTAAGTGTTTTGTAGCATCTCCATAATTTATACCCATCCAATTCCAATACCATGCATTTGTTTCAATTTCTCCCACTATTCTTCTTGAAGTAATCATTCTTATTTGCCATGGATATTCTTCTACAGGTAGGTCTTTAAGGTATTTCCTTTTTGCTTCTTCTAGTTGTCGTAGTTTTTCATCATTTGGAAGATTAAAGATGTTTTCTTCTAAAACTATTTTTATAAATCCTCCTATAAAGTTAGTATCAAGAATTTCAGGCGAGTTTATAGTATCAGATGATCTCTCCATATCCAACTAATCGCCAGTGATTGTTTATATTTCTTGCTATTCCTATTTTGCTATTTTTAAACGGAACAATTGGAATTCTTAATGAGAGGTCTACTTCTTCAGAATTGAGTTTTTTTATGACACCTACAGTTACGGAAGTGTTTACAGAGAGCATTATCATTTCAGAGGGTTTTAATGGCTGTATTTTTTGATGTCCTGCAAGTCCTGAAAGCTCATCAAATAGATTATATTTTATTTTAATGTTTGTAGTTATTTCAGGTAAGATATTCTGATGAGATGCAACACATCCAGAAAGTGCGTCTGTCTTTCCGATAGACATATCAAATTCTGTTTCTATTGCTGCACTTCCTCCAGGGGTTAATATAGAAACAGAATTTGAGCCTTTATTCAATCCCGAAATTTTTGTTTTTATTGTTTGGTATTTAATTTGATTTTGTTCTTTTAACATAATTCCTGGTTTTATTTCAATGGTATCTCCTATTTTTAATATTCCAGATTTTAGGGTTCCTCCTAAAATCGTTCCGTGTAAATCTTGTGGTTTTGTTCCGGGTTTATTTATGTCAAAGCTTCTTGCTATGAGAAAAATTGGGTCTTCTTTTGAGTTTCTTTCAGGTGTTTTTATTTTACATATCTCTTTAAAGACTTCAGAAAGATTAATCTCTTGTTGTGCTGAAACAGGGATTATTGGGGCGTTTTCTGCTATTGTGCCTTTGAATTCTTTTTTTAAGACTAAGAAGTTTTCCATAGCTTTTCTTTGGTCTACTAAATCTATTTTGTTTTGTACAATGATTATATTTTGAATATTCTTTGCCTGCAATGCAAGAAGATGTTCTCTTGTCTGGGGTTTTATTCCTTCGTTTGCAGCGACTACAAGAATTGCTGCATCTACAATTGCTGCGCCTGAAAGCATTGTTGCCATAAGCATTTCGTGTCCAGGTGCGTCTATGAAAGAAACATATCTTTTAGGAGTGCCTTTCTTGTTTATATTGAATTCACCTTTATCTTCATAAATTATAGTATCTGCGTAGCCAAGTTTTATTGTGATTCCTCTTTTTAGTTCTTCGGAATGAGTGTCTGCCCATTTTCCAGATAATTTCTGCAATAATGTAGTTTTTCCGTGGTCTATGTGCCCCGCTATTATTATGTTAATTGCTTCTAGTTTTTCTATATCAACTTTATTTTCAGTCATTGAAATATCTGGTTTTAGTGGTTTAAAAGATTTTGTAATTAGAACAGTATCTCCGATAGACTGGAAACAAACGTCAAGTATGCATCAACCACCACTAAATATTAACCCAAATAATTCAGAAGTTCTCATTAACTCAATGTTTTTTGATATTTTATTAATAATTAAAGGAAAAGTGTGGATTTTAAATGGGTTTTAGGGGTTTAATTTTCAGTTAAGAAAACTCATCAGAGATACTATTAGAATATTGACAATGTAGTCATAAATTTGATTAGTGAGTCGCGTATAACTGGAAGGGTTTATTATGTGAAAATTAAGGAGATTGAGAAATTAATTTTATTGTGTTGGGGCTTTTTCTACTACTTGTTCAGCAACTTCTTCTGCTATTTTTTCAGCTGCTTCTTCTTTCCCTGGGTGCTGGGATGGAAGTGTCTCAGGGGCTTTTGGAATGTCTTCTTTTATTTCTTCGGTGATTACTTCTTTTATTTCCTCTTTTACTTCTTCTTTGATTTCTTTATTATCTGTAACTTGGTTATCCTTTGGTTTTTCCTCTGGTTTTTCAGGGGCTTTGTTTTGTTCAGGGAATATTTCTTTTAATGACTTTTTCCCGGGTGTAATAACAGAGAAGTTAATTTGAATTGTTTTTTCAGAAATTTGGTTTCCTCTGATTGATTTTCTTCTTCTAAGGCCTTTTTGTTTATAGTGCATTCCCCATCCTTTTGTTAGCAAGACTTTTTTGACTTCAGGACCTTCTATTTCTTTTTTATGCGGGAATCCCGCAAAGTCTGTTGCTCCTGTGATTTCTAGTTCATAGCCATCTAAGTCGGGAGATATTTCCTTTCCTTTGATTTTGTCTCCAAGTTTTGCTCCGATTAAGATTTCTGAATCTAACTCTATTTTCCATGCTTTTCCTTTTTCAGAAATGTTTAGTTTGAATACCATCTTCTTTAGTTGGGAAATTGTGGTTTAAAAAGATTTGGTAAGAGGTGCATTAACTTGTTAAACTCCCCAGTCCTCTTTTTTCTTTCTTTTGATTTCTGCGATTTCTGACAGGGTCTTAATTTCTTCCTGCGAAAGCAAATCCCTGTTTTTCTTGAAGGTTTTAAATTGTGATTCTGATATCTGGCTGTATAGGTATGAAATATTCTTGTTTGTTATTTGTCTTTCGTAATTTGTGCCTGGGAGAGAGATTGCGACTTCAAGGCCAGAGGAAGCTTTATCTATTGAGTTCTTTTCGTGTTGTATTGCTTTTACTCTTGCTATGTTTTCATCAGATTCATCTATTAATTGGAGATTCTTTTTTAAAATCCCCGATAGGACTTTAACACCAAAAATTGCAGGATTTGAGTTTCTGAATACATATTGGGGTAAAATCTGGAGTTTGCATATCACAGCTAATCCCAAGAGGCGCTCTCGTTCTATTTCTGCTTGTTTTTTGGTGCGGAAATCATCAAGGTCTTCAATTAATTTATAGACTACGGGGTTTGTTATAACTTTAATATTATCTAGATTTAAATCTTCATCAAGCTCTACGTTGAATCCTAAAATTATGGCGTTTAATGGGTTTGTTTTTATATTTGTTTTAGCTGAAATTATATCTGTTTTATTTATTGGACCGATTCCCGCTTTTACAATTTGAATGTTTGATTGTTTTAATAATGTGATTAATGCTTCAAGACTTCCAAGGGAGTCGGCTTTTATGATTATTCCTTCTTTGTCTTGTTTTATTGTTTGAGAAATTTCTTTCTTGAATTTTTCAGAAATTTCTTCTAAATTATTTTTTGTTTTACTTAATTTCTCAAAAGGCATCCCTGAAAGAAGGTTTTCTTTATGTGTTAAATGAATTCTAATTCCTGTTGCCGCTGTTGCTTGTTTTACTGGTTTGAATTTGTTTGTTAAAGGTTGAATTTCTTCAATAGAACGGATTTTTGTTATTATCGGATTTCCAGAAAATGTAGCAATCACTATTTCATCATTTTCTTTTAATTGTCCGTCGTAGAGGATTGCTTCTGTTAAAACGCCTATTTTCTCTTTTTTAATCTCGAGAAGGACTCCTTTTGCGTTTTCAGATAATTCAAGACGTTTTGTAAGGAATTTTTCTGATAGTCCTGTAAGGACAAATAATAATTCTGAAATTCCTTCTCCCGTTTTTGCGGAGCAAGGAACTATTGCAACATTTTTTGTAAAGTCAGAGATTTCGTAAAATAATTCTGGAGAGAAGCCGTGAGATTGCATTGCTCCTTGAAAAGTCATTAATGCCATATCAAATTCTTGTTTTACATGTATTGCAAGGTTTTCTATTGATTCTTTTATTCCGCGATTTTCCTCTTTTTGTTGAGGTGAACGTGGCCAGCCAGAGATTGTGTCCACTTTATTTAGTGCAATTACAAATGGAGTTTTATTTGCTTTTAAAATTTGGAGAACTTCTGCAGTCTGGGGTTTTATTCCTTCTTTTATATCAACAACAAGAATTGCTAAATCTGCTAGACTTCCGCCACGTTTTCTAAGGTTTGTAAATGCTGCGTGTCCTGGGGTGTCTATGAATAGAAATCCAGGGATTTTTAAGTCTAAATTGTTTTGTTTTATCAACGGAGAAGATTTATAAATTTGTTCTTTGGGGAACTTTGTAAAAGAGATTTTTTGAGTTATTCCTCCTGCTTCCCCTTCTTGAATGGCAGAGCCACGAAAGCAATCTAAGATTGATGTCTTTCCGTGGTCAACATGACCTGCTACTGTGATTATTGGTTGTCTTATTTGCGTCATAGAAATTAAAGGAAATTAAAGGATTAAAAGGTTTTGGATTGTTCTGCATTGCAACTTAAGCGGAAGTTAACTAACTAAATTTAATATTTATTTAGAATAAGGTATGCAAAAAATATATTTGCAATGGTTGAGGGGTTTAGTGCGGATTTATACTAATCATTCATTCATAATAATTGTTTTAAACTTAATAATCAATAAAGAGTTATGAATTTAATGTATTTTTTAATTTTTGTTTTGTTTTTTACTGGATTGTTTATTTTTGTTAATGGAATGAGGGGCGAGGTAGTTAGTGGATTGAATGATAAATATATTGAAAGAATTGAGAAACAAAATATTGATTTTGACAGGACTTGGACAAAAGCAATTTGTTCCGGAAATGTGTGTCAAGATTTTTTAATTAAATGTTTCGGGGAGAATTTTCTTGGGATGAGGGCTATTTCAGGGAAAGTGGTTTTTTCAGAAGGGTGGAAAGATTTAAGAGAAGATAATGATTTGTGCTGAATAAGATGATTGTTATAAGCAACCACGTTAAATCCATTGGAATGAGCTATCCAGAAAATTCAGTTATCAGGATAAATACAGCATGGATTAATTCTATTGATGAACTTGAAAAGATTTTGGATAGTTTAAAAGGTCATAGGATTTGGTTGGATTACCCAACTGGCAGAACGAAACCGCCATTGCCGAAGTTTAAGATGGAGGAAATTATTCAATTTGCTAAAACTCATTTAATTGAATATTTTGCGTTTTCCAATGCGGAAGATTCTGAATTTATTAAAAGCATAAGAGAATCTATCCCTGAATTGGTTAAGTTGGTTCCTAAAATTGAGACTAAAAGAGGAGTTGAAAATATAAAGGATATTTTAGATTCTGCTAAAACGGATATGATTATGCTTGACAAAGAAGATTTGTATCTTGATGTCTCCGGAAATCAAGAGGAATTTCAAAATTTAATTTCTATATGCAGGGAGAAATGCGAGGAGTTTAATGTAACCTGTTTAGAGTTGAAGGGTGTTGTTTTTGGGCATAACTAAAGATATATTTTTATATTCTTAAAAAGATAAGATTATATGGGTGTGAAAAAAAAAGGTATTTTAGTTAATTCTTTTATTTTAATACTTGGATTTATTTTTATTTTTCTGGGGGTAAATTATTTTGCGTATTCTGTTTTTAACATAACAGGTATGGTAATTGCGGAACAATCTAGCGAGGGCTATAATGAGTTGTTTGGTGTTGGTTTTTTGAGTGCTGGTATTTATGCAATGTTTATTTTTCAAAGAAGAAGAAAGGGGCAGGCGGCGATGGAATTTTTGATGACTTATGGCTGGGCTATTCTTGGTGCAATTATAGTAATAGGTGTTTTGGTTTATTTGGGTATTTTTTCTCCTTCTACTCCAGAGTTTATTCTTACAAGCACTAATTTTTATGCAGAATCTTTTCAATTAGGAGTTTCAGAAGGAGTTTCAGAGTTAGCGATAGAGTTAAGGAATACCGGTGCAAAAACTGCGACTATTAGTTCAATATCTATTGAAAATCTTCCGGAGGGGAGTTCTTGCGAGAGTTCTTCTCTTTCTAAATCTCTTGCTTCGGGAGAAATTTTTGTTTTTGCAATTCCTTGTACGGGATTATCTGAAAATGATAAAATCAAAGGAGAGATAGTTATAGTTTATACAAATGCCGGAAGTGCCTTACAACAGCAGACTAAAGGAAATATTGTTGCCGTTGTTAATGATGTTGCTCCCGTCGGAGGTTCTCAAGGAGGAGATTCGTGGGAAGAAATAAGAAGTGGAGATCCCGCACAAGTTCCTGCTGAATGGGGTTCTCCAGTATGGCTAAATATGAATACTGATGGTTGGGAAGACGGGGCGTTTATTACAAGAGATGGAGAAACTTTAATTTATTCTTATTATCCTGGTGATTTGATAACTGCACTCAGTTTAGGGACTACGGGAGAGAATAACATTAACATTTATGATTCTGCATCTCCTTTTGATGAATCAAATATAGTCTATGGCAATATGTTAAACCCTCCAAATTATTTTTCAGAAGATTTATTTAGTGAGGGAGGAGTTATGAACGATAGTTATAGTAATGCGTGGTATCATTCAAATAGGCATTATGATGAAATCGGAGGGTATGACGATAATGATCTTTATTTAAATGAGTTAAGGATGGCATTTAATATTGAAGGCACAGATTTTCAAAATCCCCATTATTGTGAAGTATTGGATCAGCTTTGGTTTGAATACGTAGAAAATGATATCTACTTTTTAGATAATGCGGGAGGAAGCGGATTTGCGGGAACTCCAACAAAAGCTCCTTCACCTCTTAATTCAGACGGAAAAAAAAGCATACAGCCGTTTCTTACTCCAGATTGTCAGACAATTTATTTTTCCTCTAATAGGGGCGATGTTTCCGGACATGATGGGCTGATAATTTATAGGTCTGATTATTCTGGAGGAGTTTGGTCTACTCCAGTGCCTTTGGTATATGCGACTTATTCTGTTGGTGAGCCCACAGTAACTGATGAGGGGAGGTTGTTTTTTGTGCAGATATTTAAGAATTCTACGGATGGGTATAATGCGGATATATTTTATGTGGAGATGAATTAAGTTTAATTTGGGTTTGCTAAACATTTTTCTGATTAATCTTAAATTAAATAAAATATCCTGCTATTGTCCCTCTTTATTAAATATTCAGTTGTTATTAAACTGATAGGTGATTAGGTAAAAAGTATTTTTTAATAGTTTTGTTGTAATTCTTGTAATACAATTATAGTTAAGCACGTTTTAAATTTGTAATATTACATTTCCATTTCTTCAGGCGTGCTTTCAGCCGAATTGTTTTTTGGTTCTGATTCTGGATTATAACCTAGTTTTTGTTGTTCTTTTTCTTCCGGTTTTGAATCTGGGACTGCGAAATCTTTTTCATCTATTGAGTTTATTGCATCTTTGAATTGTTTAAAATATTCTGCAGGAACTCTTGTTCCTGATTTTGTGAATCCGGTGTATCTTTCTGATTTTACAAACTCTCTAATTGTTAATCCTGGTCTTCCTCCAAAATCATCTATCCTGATGATTATCTCTGTTTCTGAGTTTTTAGGTATTTTGTCTATGTCTTTTTCCATTTTGTTTATTGTTTTTAGAATAATAATACTTATATAAAGTTATTTGTTATTTATGGTATGTCTAAAAGAAGGACTCTTGCGGTTAGAAGGGTAATTGCTGGTGCAGGTTATAATTGCAGGGTTGATGGTTCTTCAAGCGGGCTTTATGTTTATTCTCTTGGTCCTCCAAGAGTAAATCTCCCAGGTTTACGAGAAGTTTTTGGGAGAAAATTAGGCGAGAAGGTTGCACATGTAATTGTTCCGGATAGGAGTGGTAGGGGGGAATTTAGAGTTACATACTTTAATGGGGGATTTGGCGGAAGCAGTTCAGATGGAGCTAATATTTCTTCTCTTATTGAAAGGATTGCACGAGGAGGGGGAAATGGATTTAAAGAATTTTATCCTGATAGAAGTTATAGTTCAAAAGTTGGGGGGTCTTGAGAAATATTGTTTCTAAAAAACAAGTAGAGTTTGTCGGCCCGGTTGTTTTGCGTAGTGAGGGGCGTCGTTTGGATATGAGTTCAAGTATTTTTACAGATTTGATTTATTATTTGGAGCTGTGTCTCAATAATGTTTACAGGGAGAGAAGAAATCAAGAAGATTTTTTTAGTGGATTTGGATTTTCTTTTGAATTAACTACATTAGATGGAAAAGGGTTAATGGGAGAATCTTGTTGTGCAAGAGATTTGAATGGATTTAGAGAAAATTATAGGGGGTTGATTGAAAGAGCGAGAACTGATTATGATAGGTCTTATGATGGTTTAGCATTATTTAATTTTGAGGTAGTTGGTTATAGAGATAAAATCACAAGAGATACATAAGAATATTTTTATATTAACTTATTAATTATGTTTTATGGGAAGAGGTGACCAGAGAATCCATTCACAAGAATATGATGTTTTGTTTCCTAAATCAACATTTGGGGAACATACCCAAGATACTTTTATAGGGTTTACAGGGGTTATTTTAAAGGAATTAGAGGATGTTGCTGGTAGAATTCTTGAAAATAGGTATTGGTTGGTAAATTATCATCTTGCTTTTCATGATTCTGATGGAGGGGTTATTGGGAGGGGGATTAGTGGGGGGTTTTCTTTATTAGGTGATGGTACCGAGAGGAAAGAAAGAAAAGTAAGGAATTTTTTAGATACTTTAAATGATTATTTGGGGGAAGTTGGATTGGGGTTTAGGGATTCAGAGGTTTCTTTAAATGCATATGTTTTAGCTTATCATGGGAGAACTTCAGGCGTTTAATATGAAATTAAAAATAGGAAATTTAAAATTAAAGAATCGGCTTTTTTTGTCGCCAATGGTAGACGTAACCGACTTGCCTTACAGGATTTTATGCAGGAAGCAAGAAGTTGCGATGGCATACACAGAGATGATTAATATTCCTGCAATCTTGCATGAAAATAAGAAGACATTGAATATGATGAAAACTTCTTTTGAAGATAAACCCTTAGGAATTCAGATTACGGGAAATAAGGTTGAGGATTTTTCTAAGGTTTTACCTTTTTTGGATTCAAAGAAATATAGTTTAGTTGATATAAATTGCGGATGTCCTTCCAGCAGGATTGTGGGAAATGAATCTGGAAGTTATTTATTGAAAAATCCAAAGAAAATTGGAGATATTATTAAAGTTTTGAAGAACTCTGGAATTCCAGTTACTGCAAAAATTCGCCTTGGTTTTAAAGAAAATGAAGTTTTAAAAATTTCAAAGGAAATTGAAAGAGCTGGAGCTGATTTAATCACAGTGCATGCAAGAACTGCGGTGCAGAGAAATAGAGAACCCGCAGATTGGAGCTGGATTTCAAAGGTAAAAAAAGAAATTGGAATTCCTGTTGTGGGAAATGGAGGAGTTTCAAAACCAGAAGATGTTGCAAAGATGTTAGATATTGCTGACGGGGCGATGATTGCTTCTGCGGCGATAGGAAATCCATTTATTTTTAGGGAAGCACTAAGATATTTAAGGACTGGAAAAGAAAAAGAAGTTACGGGGAAAGAAAGGATTAAGGGATTTTTAGATTATATTTCTCTTGCTGAGAAATATGATTTAGTTGATATTGGGAGAATACATTTTCTTGGGGGATGGTTTTTACGTGGATTTTCTGGAGCTTCTAGTGTGAGGCAGGAATTGATGAAAATGAAAGATATTGTAGAAGTTAGAAGATTTGTTAATCAATTGTAATTAAGTTTTTATAATCTCTTTTTGTTGTTTTATTTATGAGAGGTAGGCGTATGAAGGGGCGTAACAGAATTGATTTTCTTGGTAGTACTACGGTTGAAAGGGATAGGAGTCCTAGTGTGCCTGAGGGTGGGGTTCCTCAAGATCAATATCTTTTGCATCAAATGCTTCTTACTATGTCTCGTGGGGCCCCTGCAAGAACTGAGGAGGCTCAGGCAATTTTTAGGGTTCGCGTTTTAGATGTTTTAAGAAGATATAATGATTTACCTCGAGAGGTGCAGGATAGGCTTAATTCTAAATATCCTTTAGATATGAGAGAAATTTATAAGAGGTTGGGAATGTTTTAATTACAAATCTTTAAAACTTTGTTTTTCTTGGAAGTTTCATGATTAAATTATATAATACATTAACAAGGAAGAAAGAGGCATTTAAACCGATTGTGAAGGGAAAGGTTGGGATTTATACTTGTGGGCCTACGGTTTATTGGTATCAGCATATTGGGAATTTGCGTTCCTATATCTTTTCAGATATTTTAAGGAGAGTTTTAGAGTTTAATAATTTGAAAGTTAAACATATAATCAATGTTACGGATGTTGGGCATTTGACTTCTGATTCTGATGAGGGAGATGATAAGATGGAGCTTGCGGTTTTGAAGGAAGGCAGGACAGCAAAGGAGATTGCTAATTTTTACTTTAATGAGTTTGTTGAAGATTTTGAGAGGTTGAATATTTTAAAACCTTTAAAATGGGCATGGGCTTCAAAACATATTGGAGAACAGATTGAGTTAATAAAGATTTTAGAGAAGAAAGGATTTACTTATAAAACTTCCGACGGAATTTATTTTGATTCTTCCAAATTTAAAAATTATGGAAAACTTGCAAAACTTAATGTTAAGGGATTGAAAGAGGGGAAGAGGGTTAGTGTTGGGGAGAAAAAGAATAAGACTGATTTTGCCTTGTGGAAGTTTTCTTTGAATCTCGGAGAGAGGCAACAAGAATGGAAATCTCCTTGGGGAATTGGATTTCCAGGATGGCATCTTGAATGTTCGGCGATGTCAATGAAATATCTTGGAAATATAATTGATATACATACCGGGGGGGAGGACCATATTCCTGTGCACCATACAAATGAGATTGCACAATCAGAATGTGTAACGGGAAAGAAGTTTGTTAATTTTTGGATTCATGGGGCTTTTTTATTAAATGGTGATGGGAAAAAAGTTTCTAAATCTACAGGGGGACTTTATAGGGTTTCTGAATTAGAAGAGAAAGGTTATTCTGCCCCAACTTTTAGGTATTTATGTTTGCAAACGCATTATAGGAAGCCCCTAAAATTTAGCTTAGACTCTTTAGATGCTTCTAAAAATGCTTATGACAAAATAAAAAGAAGAATTATTGAGTTGAGAAAGGAAAAACATAAAGGTATTGATAGAACCAAGAGTTATCTAAATGATTTTTTAAAAGCAATTAATGATGACTTAAACACTTCAAGGGCTTTAGAAGTTTTTTGGAAGGTTCTTGATGATAGGGATTTTGATGTTGAAAAAAAATTAAAACTATTAGAAAAATTTGATGAAATTTTTGGTTTGGGAATTAAGAATATGAAAAAAGAAGATTTGAAGATTCCCGAAGATATTTTGAAGTTAGTTAATGAAAGAGATAAGGCAAGGAATGAGATGGACTGGGTGAGGGCTGATATTTTAAGAAAGAAAATTAATGAGAAAGGATTTATTGTTGAAGATGTTAGTGGGAAGAGTGTTTTAAGGAAGAAAACTGACATTGCGTAGTGTTTTATGTTTTAGATATAGCAGAAGACAAAATATAGATAATTCTGATAATTGGAACACTATTTGTCCAGAATTCTCTATCTGTACAATTCTGAAAACAATTGTGCTAATCAACAGAATTGTCCATATTTTGAACAGTTTTTTGTTCTTCC
>JAUYJY010000003.1 GCA_030699205.1 Candidatus Pacearchaeota archaeon | reverse complement strand
TATAGTCTAAGACATTTATAATTGAAAGGTATTTGTCTTAGACTATTAGCGGAAGAACAAAAAACTGTTCAAAATATGGACAATTCTGTTGATTAGCACAATTGTTTTCAGAATTGTACAGATAGAGAATTCTGGACAAATAGCGTTCCAATTATCGGAATTATCTATATTTCGTCTTCTGCTATATATCTATGTAGTTGGTTAGTTTGTCCTTTAAGAACTATTTATTTAGAGAGTAAATGTTTCTTCTTCTATTAAGCTGATAGCATCGGGACAAATGTAAGGGAACTGTGATGATGTTTCTGTGTTTTGAACACAACCAACTAAATAATTAAATTTTATTTTGAAGTTGCCTTCTGCATTAATATTATTATAACATTGAGTTTGCCCCCATGAACAAGTTTCAGATTCTATGCTAAATTCTTTCTTATCCCATTCAAAAGTGATTGAATTAGTTTGTGATATAGGGGATGGGGAAGGACCTCCGGCATTACATGCTATAGTATTATCACAGGAACCACATGAAGGAGTAATACAGGAAGGCAATTTCTTAACATATTCCCAAATGTTATTTCTGTTTTCTATTAATGCCCAAGTATTTGTTTGAATGTCATCTCCTGATGTAGGTATGAAAGTTTCTGATGAAGAATCCCACAAGCTATAAACAAAAATCTCTGAGGCAGGGGTCACAGTGAATATTATTTTATCCCCTTGGTCATCTATTGTGATTTCAACATTAACAGGAGTCATGTTTCCGGAAGTGGATACATTAGTATTATTCATGCTTGGAATTGTGACATTTGTGTTATTGATTATTGGAGGAGTTGTTGTTTGGTTTCCTCCCGCACAAGGTCCCAAAGTATCTCCATGACTTAAATGCGTATTAACTGCCGGACCGCCCACAGTTATTGTCTGTGCGTTCTCAGGATTTCCTTGTGGATAATGGCAGATTGTTATTTGGCCTGTTTGAACATCATCCTCGCCTGACGCCATAAATGCCCACCAAGCTTTTTTCTTTCCATTAAATTCTCCAGTTTCTAGGTTTATGAATCCCGTTATCTTCATCTTTACTTTAAATATTCCTAAAAAGCGAGATTCTTTTTCTACCCTTGCTTCATAAACTGCTTCATCCTCTTGTTCCTTTATTTCCATATCGATATCTTCTATTCCCAATTCTGTTACAAATTTTGCTAATGCTTCATCCGGCAACACTCGTAGTTCTTTTAACTCTCCTTTCTTTGTTCTTATTTTAATCTTTGTTCTTTCATCTTCAATTTCTTGCTCTATTTCTAATTCATCTTCTAATTCCACTTCTACATCTGAACCGTCATTATCTTCAGAATGTATTCTTATTCCTATTTTAGCCCTTATTTCACCTTCTTTTTCTTCAATTCTAATTCTTCTCTCAATTCCATTATCATCTCTAATCCTTACTTCTCTCTTACTCCTATCTTGGTCATCATCACTATCGGCGAGAGCAAAGTTCAGTCCTAGAAAGAAAGAAAGTAATAAGACAGAAACTAAAAATAATGATGTCATCTTTTTCATGACTTAAAGTGGAGTATTTAGTATAAAAAGGTTTTTATTAGAATTGTATAGCAGAAGACAAAATATTTTGAACAGTTTTTTGTTCTTCCGCTAATATTCTAAGACAAATACATTTCAATTATAAATGTCTTAGACTATAGCTTTAAATGGAATTATTACCTTCTAAAATACTCAAAACCTTCTAACTTCTCATATTTTTAAATGTTGCTATTTTTGAAATATTTTATGATTTAATAGAAAGATTTAAATATATAATCTAGGTAGATGGATTGATAGGTAAACATATGAGGATAAAAGAAAACAAATCATTATTTTTGAAGCAATTTGGCGACACACCACAATTGAGGGTCTTAGACTTTCTTATAGATAATTATAATTTTGACTTTCCCATGACTGAAATAGCTAGGGAAGGCAATGTAAGCTATAATTCTCTTAAGATTTTTTTTCCTTATCTGATTAAATCTCATATTATTATAAAGACAAGGCGGATTGGTAAGTCTGATTATTTCAAGTTGAATTTAGAAAATCAATTTGTAAAAAACCTTATGAAATTAGATTGGAGTTTGGTTGAAGAAAGTGTAAGTTCGAAAGAAATTTTAGTCAAGATGTAAAAATTGCTTTTTCTTATATAGTCTAAGACATTTATAATTGAAATGTATTTGTCTTAGAATATTAGCGGAAGAACAAAAAACTGTTCAAAATATTTTGTCTTCTGCTATAGTTAGCTACCCTTTTTGTGATTTTACACAAATGCATTTATCTTTACATTCATAAAATGTGATGTATTGCCCTATCCCCCCGCCAAGAGTTGAACTTGGGTAACCCGGGTTCTGTCTTATTCTAACGAATAAAATCCGAAAACACGTCATTCTATTTCCCAAAGGGAAAGTCAGTGTTTTGACATATTATCTACAGCCGGATGCTCTACCGTTGAGCTACGGAGGGATAAATATTCAAATGAGAAGTGGTTTTTAAATGCTTTTCTCTATTTATTTTAAAGCTTTTCTTCTGCTTTGTTAAATTCCGGAGTTATTGGTAAGAAGAAAATGAGAAATCATTCCGCAGTTTCTGCGATAAAGGATGTTGTGTTTGAAAAAGAATGTTCTTTCATCCCGTCTAAATCGTATGATGCTGAAGCCTGTGGAAGTTCAAAAGTGCCCACAATATTTATTTTTGAATAGATTATGTAAGTAAATACCCTTTCTTCTCCTGCATTTAAGTTGTTTATTTGCCATGATATTTTTCTTGATTGGATATCTATCTTATGAGGTTTTGAGTATTTTTCGTATAACTTTGCCATTCTCGGAATAACATCCGACAGGACTATGTTACTTACTTTACTTCTTGCTTTTATTTTTAGTTTGACCTTTAGGGCAAATTCTCCGCCCTTTGTTTTTACAGGAGATACTCTTTTTCTGATTATTACTTTTTTAGATGCAAGATATTTTGTTGCAACTGCAACAAGAATTATTATTATTAAAAGTATGAATGGGAAAGTGTAGTTTGTTGTTGATGTAATAGTTATTGATTCTCCAACTCCCAAATCTCTTTTCCAGACATATTGAATAAAGATTCCGTTTCTTTCTGATTCATCTGGTTTTATTGAATGTGTCGTAAAAAGTCTCGTTAAAATATTCTTTTTACTTTGAATTACTGCCTCTGTGGGAATATTTCCTGCATTTATCTTAGTCGTTGTTGTTTTTCTTATTATGAACCCTTCTGATTTTTCTGAAACTGAAATTCCTCCTTGTTCTAAATAATTTAGAGTATTTGTTTTTTTAGAAATTATACCATTTAATTCATAAGTTGCCTCTACGTCATGCTCTCCTGCAGAGAGTTTCTTTGTATTTGTTATGGGTGTAATAAATTCTATGCTTTCTTTTTTATCTAAATCAAAAGTTTCGGAGAATTCAAAAAAATCTGACTTCGCAGAAATTTTTAAACCATTAAATGAAAAATCTTCAAGGTTTTGGATTTTTATTTTTGCGTTCGTATCATTGATTTTTATATTGCCTATGGAGATAAGTACAGCATCTTTAACATCTAAAATTTTTATGGTGAAAAAATCCTTGAAGAATCCTGTTTTCTGACCCTTAATCTGATATTCAAAAATGTAAATTCCCCTATTTTCCCTTATTGTTTCTTTATGCGGGGCTATTTCCACATTTAATTCCATGGTGTCTCCGGAATCTATTATAAATCTTTCTTGGGGGTATATCGTTGCAGAGATTAATGAATAAATCTGGAATTCATCTTTTTGATTTTCGTTGTTTGTTATTGAGAGTGTGTATTTTGCATTATTGCTCATTTCAGTGATTATCACATTTTCTTTGTCTATTGTTCTTACTGTTAAATCTGCCGCGATTGCTAATGGAAAAATTAAAAATATAAAAACCGCTGAAATTATTGCTTTTTTCATAATTTGGAGAATTGGGATTTGTATATAAAGATTATTGCAATGTATAATCTCCTACAAAAATTATTTCTTTCCAGTAAGTTCTAAAAACGCTTTTATTTCTTCCTTGTATTCCTGCAATGCTTCCTGAACTTTCTCTTCCATTTGTTCAGTCCTATTTGGAATTATATATTTTTGATAAAATTCCTTGAAGAATTTCATTGTGGGGGTTATTTCCCATTTGCTATTATAGTCTTTTTCTAATGTGCCTTTTATGTCAATTTTTAACTCTGCTAATTTGTTCATTTTCTTCTTTTTTCCGTCTATTTCAACTTCTACGTCTTTCATCTCAAGAATTTTCCATTTAATATCAAAGAGAATTCTGAAATAGTCAGTTACTTTCTTGGTAGCTTGCCATACTATTTCTAACTCTTTTGCATCCCCCTTTACTTTTTCAGTATAATTCACTTCAATTATATTGAATAATTCTCCCTTTAGCCAATCATAACAGAAATTGTATAACTCTTTGAAATCTACAAATCCAGCAAACTTTACTTGTTCTTTTGCTATTACATCTTTTTCAACCATATATTCCTCTATTTATGATTGAAAGAAGATTTTTTTGTATATAAAACTTGCTGTGGGTTGGGTTCTTAACCAATTATATAACTTAAGAGTCTCTTGTTAATTCTTCCCCCATAAGTTCATTATATGCCTTTCTTTTTAGGTTTTTTCTTCGTCTTCTAAGGTCTGGAAAATTCGTCAACAACGGGATTGGGACCATAATAAATCACTGCGGCATTTGGGTTTCGTTCAATTAATTCTATTCCTCTTTTAATATATAACAGAAGACAAAATATAGATAATTCTGATAATTGGAACACTATTTGTCCAGAATTCTCTATTTGTACAATTCTGAAAACAATTGTGCTAATCAACAGAATTGTCCATATTTTGAACAGTTTTTTGTTCTTCTGCTAATAGTCTAAGACAAATACATTTCAATTATAAATGTCTTAGACTATAATGAAGAAAGTACTGCAAAAGATATTATGACTGAAGCTCCTCAGAGCATTGATATTCATGCAGGACTTAGAGTTACTATCGGGCTTTTGAGATTTTATCCTCTTGTCTTGGTTAAGGAAAGAGAAAAAACAAAGGGAATAATCACTAAATCTGATGTAATTAAAAGTCTGAGATAGGGTTAATATATACTCCAGTATAACAATCAATTATTTAAAGGAAGGGATTTTTTAGTATGTATTATTTGAAAGGAGGTTATAAGAAAAAAGAGTAAATGGTTCTTGATTTTGCAAGAGAAGCGATAGAAAACGCTGCAACACACAGCATTAATTTTGATGAGTTGAGGGCTGGGAAAGCAAACATTAAGGTTTTTGGTGCCGGAGGAATGGGGTGCAATAATATTACGTGGCTTTTTAATAAGGGGATTAATGGGGCTACGGTTTATGGAGTTAACACAGACGCACTTCATTTGAGCATTACTAAGGCTGATGAAAAGATTTTGATTGGAAAGGAATTAACAAGGGGATTAGGTGCAGGAGGGCTTCCATCAAGGGGAAGGGAAGCTGCAAAAGAATCTTTATCAGAGCTTAAAAAAGCTACGAGCAATGCGGACATGGTTTTTGTTATTGCTGGTGCAGGTGGAGGCACAGGGACTGGAGCTGCTCCTGTTATTGCTCAATTAGCTAAGGAAGCTGGAGCAATTGTTATTGGGGTTGTTACAATGCCTTTTGAATGTGAGAAGGCAAGGATTGACAAAGCCGAATTTGGTTTACAAGAGTTAAGGGATGTTGTTGATACTGCAATTGTTATTGACAACAATAGACTTGTGGACATAGCTGGAAATTTACCAATGGAACAGGCATTTGCGGTTGCGAATGAATTAGTTAGTACAATGATTAAGGGCATAGTGGAGACTATTACCCTTCCATCTTTGATTAACTTAGACTACGCAGACGTATCTGCAATTATGAGGGGAGGCGATGTTGCCGTTATTGGCGTCGGTGAATCTGACAGTTCTATGAGAGTTGATGAAGCAGTAAGACAGGCATTGACCCATCCGTTATTGGATGTTGATTATAGGGGAGCAACAGGGGCATTAGTGCATATTACCTGCGGATCTGATTTTAAGCTGGATGAATTTTCAGGCGTTGGAAGTTTAGTTACTGAAAACCTAAGTGCTGAAGCACAAGTTATTATTGGAGCAAGAATTAACAAAGACTTTGGAAGCAAGGTTAGAGTTATTACAATAATGACTGGTGTAAAAAGCCCATATGTTTTAGGAAAGGAGCTTCCATCAGAAAGTGCTGCAAGCCATCACGAAATGTCTGATTTAGGCATAGAAGTGTTTAGGTAAATAGTTTTATTTTTATTTTTTTTCTTTATTTTTTAATGTTGAAGTTGCTGATGCAGATGAATACAACTTAGAGCACAAGAGAATTGCTTACTCTTGCAATTCTATGCATCCAAAATTTTAAGACGAAACGAGGGGGTTTTTTTGATATTTAAATATTGGAATAACTATTTCAAAGGTTATGTAATCGGGACATTATAATAAAATAGTAAATAAATTTTTTATGATTGGTTAATATAGCAGAAGACAAAATATAGATAATTCTGATAATTGGAACACTATTTGTCCAGAATTCTCTATCTGTACAATTCTGAAAACAATTGTGCTAATCAACAGAATTGTCCATATTTTGAACAGTTTTTTGTTCTTCCGC
>JAUYJY010000005.1 GCA_030699205.1 Candidatus Pacearchaeota archaeon | reverse complement strand
GCGGAAGAACAAAAAACTGTTCAAAATATGGACAATTCTGTTGATTAGCACAATTGTTTTCAGAATTGTACAGATAGAGAATTCTGGACAAATAGTGTTCCAATTATCAGAATTATCTATATTTTGTCTTCTGCTATATTTTTTATAACTTCAAAATCCTGATTGCAATAAAACTCATCAGTCTCTTCAACAGGATGCATTACGGGTGCAGGATCAACGCACATCACATATCCCTTCAAAGGATTTGTATTACATCCAAAACAAGCATACTCTAAAGTTTCCTGATTCTGCATTAAAATAACTCCATCATTCTTCCATGTAACTTCAATTTCTTCAACAAAAGTCCTCCCCATTGCAATGCACTGTCTTGGATAACTTTCGGCAACAGGATATCCCGCAAGAACACAGCTTTGAAAATCATAGACCTCATCAGTTCCATAATCATCAAAAGAAAAATTTAAAATCCAGATTCCAATAATTGCCACAATAATAAAAATTAGAGCAAGAACAAGCCTCTTTCTCAAATCCATTCCTCTAACAAATATCATCCCATAAACTATTAAAAACCGCATTTATACTTTATGGTTATGAAAAAAATAATCGCCAGGGGTGCAGAAGCAATAATCTCCCTGTCAAAAAATAAAATAATCAAAAACAGAATCCCCAAGTCTTACAGGCATCAGGATTTAGACAAAAAACTGCGCACTCGCAGAACAAAAGCAGAAGAAAAACTCCTTAAAAAATCCTCCCAACTTATTCCAGTCCCAAAATTAATCCCATCTCAAAAGCCCCTCCAACCAACCAAATCAGATTTTACCATAACTATGCAATTTATTAAAGGAAAAAATCTCTCAAATAATTTAGAAAACCTTCCATTTAAAGAAATTTGTAAGCAAATAGGAAGAAACCTTTCAATTCTCCACGACGCAGGAATTATTCACGGAGATTTAACGACATCAAATATGATTTACTCAAAAAATAAACTCTATTTTATAGACTTCGGTCTTGGATTCCACTCAAACAAAATTGAAGACAAGGCAGTAGATTTGCATTTAATATCTCAAGCAATCAAAGCCAAACACAACACAATTTACAAAGAAGCCTTTTCTCAAATCTTAAAAGGCTACAAAAAATCAGCTCATTTTGAACAAGTTCTTGAAAGATTAAAAAAAGTGGAAAAACGAGGAAGATATAAACAACAATATTAAAATAGCCCTGCCCGGATTACTTCAATCTCACAAGAGTTGAAGTTGCCACGGAGCTTTGCTCTGTGAGCACGTTCGAATACGATAGCCCTGCCCGGATTCGAACCGGGGTCCCGGGGCCCAAAACCCCGTGTGATTGACCAACTACACTACAGGGCTATAAATTAATTTTTCCCACGTCCCAACCTTTCTGTAATGCTTAGAATTACTGAATCCCACCTCTTTTAAAAACTTTTGTAATTCAGACCTTTTAGTTATTGCAATCTTTTTATTCATAGTTATCTTTGAAGGATTTATTCCCAAAAAAATTAAAGAATCCCGTGTGTCAGATAAAAGTCGTTTATTAAAATTAGTAAAAACAATCTGAATCGAATTTTGATTATTTAACCTGTATATACCTCCATCAGTATCAAATAAACCTCTTAGACAAGCAGATAAAAAACTTTTATTCTTTTTTATCCAAAAAGGAATATCCAATTCATTACTAATTTTATTGCCTGGTTTAAATCCTTTTGACTCCATAAATTCAGCAAGTTTCCTCCCAGTAATAGACAAATAATAAGCATTTTTATTTTTCTGTTTAAAATGATTAACTTTTATACAAAATAACCCTTCAATTAAAGGTTTAACGTAGCTTAACAAATATTCTTTATCATAACGCGAATCTCCAGCAATTCTCATTTGATAAGTTCCTACCCTATAATCTTTCTTCTTCGTTAAATTTCCGTCCCCGAGCATTATCCCATAAAATTCAGCTAACTCTTCAGATTCATCAGGATAATTAATTTCTTTCGTGTTCCCTAAGGAATTTATTCCTCCTTTAGATCTCCCCCAATTATCATCAAGTCTCGTCAAAATATATTCTTCATAACTTTCCCCATTAACTTCACAAATCTTATTATAAATTTGTTCTGACAAAAACCGCTTTTCATTTCTTAATTCATTGCGTAAATAAACTGAATTTACTCCAAGTAAACGGCCTAACTCTGGCCAAGTTCTTCCAACCTTAATGACCTCAATAAGCTCTTTCTGTTTTCCTTTAACTAAATTAATTCTCATAAAATAAAGAACCACTTAAAGAATATAAGTCTATTGTTTGACCACTACACTACCCATTATGAAATAGCTTACCAAAACCTTTAAAACCCACATTTCCAAAACACTACCATGGCAGAAACCAAAAAAACAAAATCAGAAAGACTGAAACCTGAGGAAGTAGAAAAAAAAGTAATTGAATTAGGAAAACAAGGAATTCCTCCTGAAAAAATCGGTTTAATTTTAAGAGACCAACACGGCGTTCCAAAAGCAAAGCTATTCGGCAAAAAAATCTGCAAAATCTTAGAAGAAAACAATATAGAGTCAAATTCAGAGCAAAAAAACATTGAAAAAAAAGTAGAAATATTAAAAAAACACTTTGAAAAAAACAAGCACGACTACACTGCACAAAGAACAATTATAAAATACGCTTCAAAAATAAGAAAGTTAAAAGCCCTCGCTTAGTTACTACTTTAAGCTCTACCTTCAAAAACAATAGCCTTAAAAAAACAGGTTCATCCTTATCAAAATGGCAGAAAGCAGATTCCTCGAGTTAAAATGTCCTCGTTGCAGTAATCCTCAAATCACATATTACAAAGCAACAATAAAAGTTAAATGCACTGAATGCAATAAGCTCTTAATAAAACCAACTGGCGGAAAAGCTAAAATCAAAGCCCAAATTAAGAACATCATTTAAGATTCTGCATTAGTGGAAATAAAAATTAATTTTCTGCCCACCCAAAATTAGTGCGTGTGCTCCAAGTAAGTTTCAACCACCACTGTTTTTTCTGCTAAATTCAATTTTTTCTTTAGGTTCGGGAAAATCTTTCCTTGTTGGATTTTTGTAACAACTTCACTCATTCCAGAACTTTCAAATGTTGGATATAGAAGAAGGCGATACTTTTCTTTTTTGTATTCTATTCCGTCCAACAAAGTAGGCAACTCATAAAGAATGTATTGTGATAAATAATCTAATTTTTCTTTATCTAAATCTTTGTTTCTTTTGTCTGAATATTTCTTTAAGAAAAATTGCACTTGTTCTTTAAAATCTTTGTTGGACTTATATTCTTCATCAAAAATTTGCTTGATTTTTTCCTTTTTTCTGTCCCAAATATCTTTCCATCTTAAAATTAGAATTTTCTTTTGTTCTTCCTTTGAAAATTCTTGTATTATTTTTTGGAAAAAATCAAAATATTTGTCGCCTTCTCTAATTGCTCGTCGTTCAGATTTTCCTTCGCTATAACTACTATAAACTTTGTAATTGAATTTAGCTATTTCATCAGCGATTAAGATGACAACTTTATTTTTTGTGTTTTTCAATGCCCATTTAATATATTCTTTAGCTGTTTCTTTTGTAAGAGGTTTCAGAACTCCTAAACTAATTCCTATAAAAACATTATACTGCCGTTCTTCAACCTCTTTTTTTATGGCATTGAAAAATTTAAGTTTCATATTCTAATAAAAAATAAAGTTATTTATTAATCTATCTCACCCGTTTAATAATTGCTTTGAATAACCACTCCAACACCAAAAACCCTTAATCTTAAAAACCCTTTAACTCTAAAATCCCTATGAAGCTTGAAGAAAACCAGGTCGTTTTATGCACTGTAAAAAAGATAGAAAGAACCACAGTTTCTCTTGAAATAGAAGGGCTTCAGGACTCCGAAGCCACAATGATTTTTTCAGAAGTTGCGGCAGGAAGAATTAGAAATATAAGAGATTATATAGTTCCAAATAAAAAAATAGTTTGCAAAATTCTTAGAATAAAAGGAAGCAACATAGAACTAAGTCTAAGAAGAGTAACTGCAAAAGAAAGAGATGAAGTTTTAGAAAGGCACAAAAAAGAAAAAACACTTAATAGCATTTTAAAGCCAGTATTAAAAGAAAAAACCCCTGAAGTTTTAAAAAAAATAAAAGAACATTATGAACTATCTGATTTTCTTGATGAAGCAAGAGAAAATCCAGAGATTATTGAAAAATTTGTTCCAAAATCATTTTTTCCTGCATTGATAAAAATCCTCTCTGAAAAAAAAGAAAAAGATAAATCTGTCAAAAAAACAATCATACTCAAATCCCTTTCAGAATCAGGAATCAAAGATATAAAAAAAATTCTTTCAACAAAAGACGAAAATACTCAAATCCATTATCTTGGCTCTTCAAAATTTGAAATAAAAACAACTGCAAAAGATTACAAAACTGCAAATCATAGTTTAGACAACTTAATAAACTACATCAAAGAAAATGCAAAAAAACTCCACATGCAAATGGAAATTAAAGAAAAATGAAAATAATTCTTGTATCCAGTATGCAATTTTATTCCAAATTACAGAAAATAAAAGTAACTCTTGAAAATAAAGGGCATAAAATAATTCTCCCCTTGACTGATGAATCATACAAATCAGAGAAAAACATCAAAAGAAAAGCGATGGAAGATTTTAATAAAAACCTAAGAGACTCAGACGCAATTCTTATAGCAAATTTCGACAAAGAAAGCAACCCAAATTATATAGGAGTAAATGCACTGATGGAATCAGGAATGGCATTTATACTAAATAAAAAGATATTTATTCTTAATAGCATTCCGGAGAATTGCAAAGACGAATTTCAGGCTATAAGAGTAATTGAACTAAATGGAAACTTAAAAAAGATAAAATGAAACTCAGATATTACATAAATGAAAAAGGCGAAAAAATTTATACACTAAAAGAAAAATCTCCGGACGACGAACCTACAAAAGAAGCACACTATAAATACAAAGAAGCACCAACATTCACAAGAACTAAAATAAATAACCCTCTGCCAAGAACATAGTGTATCTGGAAAAGTTAGAAATTATTAGCTAAACATAGAACCAAGTCAAGTTATGATGTTAAACGTAGTATGGTGATAACTTTTGTTTGTGTAATGTTATTTCAGAGTTTTTATCCCAAAGACAAGACCTTAGGATATTAAGGAACAATAAATAACTAAACATTTGGTTTTAAATGTAGTTCAATTAAATGCTGTTTAGGATTCATTAAAACAGAATTTACTTGTCTAACAAACCCTTCAGCTGAGGGTAACAAACCGCTAAAATGAGGGTTAAAATAAATTCCATCACCCAGACGAAGGTCTTCTTGTTCGCAAAATCTTCCACTTGCCTCAATACTTGTAAAATTATATAGTCTGGTCATTCTTGGAATATTATCAAAATCCAAAGCCAATCCATAATGAGCATAAACCCCAGCGTCATCCCAATAACTCATTCTCCCCAAACTCAAACCCTGCCCTCGCCTAGAATGCATTGCTAAAAAAGTGAATATATTTCTATCATTTAATACTTCAAGAATAGCAGATCCCAAATCAGAACCATCCTGCTGACTAACGAGGTATCTATCAACCTCTTTGCGAAGAAAGTCTCTCGTCTCTCTGCTAATTGCTGGTTTGCTAATTGTAATTTCTGGTCGCCTTATCAACATATGTTATATTCAAAAATAGAGTTTATAATCATTATTGTATTTCAAAACAACGTCTTCTGCTCAACCTCAGCTTTAACAATTTCCATATCCTTCTCCCATTCATCAATCAACTTTCTGTTATAAATAATGGCCGCAGGATGAAATAAAGGAATTAACTTTATTTCTCTTCCGTTTATATTTACATTTCTCGTCTTCCCATGCAACTTTGTAATTCCTTCCTGTTCTTTCATATTTTCCACATTTCCTCCTGCAAGAAAAAACTTTGTCGCATAATTTCCTAAAGAACAAACAACCTTCGGCTTAATAACTTCAATCTGCTTCAAAAGCCAGGGAGTATGCGCTTTAATTTCTTCATCTGTAGGGTTTCTATTTTCTGGAGGCCTATATTTTAAAATATTCCCGATATAAACATCTCCAATATCCAATCCAACTTTTTTTAGCAGCATATCTAAATTTTTTCCAGCCACACCCACAAAAGGCATTCCCTGTTCATCTTCATTTCTTCCCGGAGCTTCGCCAACAAACATTATCTCCGCATCTGCACTTCCCTTCCCGAAAACCAAATTCTTCGCACCCTCCTTTAAAGGCAACTCAACAGCCAACATCTCTCGCTCTACTATTCTAAGACCTTCTTCATTTCCCATAAAGAATTTAAAACCAATGAATATTTAATAATTTGTATAATTTTATTAACAAACAATCAGTAAAATGCAAAAACTAAAATATTATATAATAATATTAATTATATTCTCAATGAGCATTGCATCAGCACAAACAATAAATCTATCAGAAATAAGTCTCCATGACAAAATAGCCCAGATGATAATTGTTTCAGGAAACAAATATAATGAACAATTCACAGAAATTGGCATCGGAGGTATAATCATCACCCCAATAAAAGAAAAAGACGAACAATATTTTAAAGAACTAATAGAAAAATACCAAAAAAATTCAAAAATAAAACTCTTCATTTCAGCAGATATGGAAGGCTATTGGAACCCATTTGAAAAATTCTATCAAGGCAAATCCTTCGGAGACACAAAAAACAAGAAAGAAGCATATTTATTAGGAAAAGAGCACGGAAAAATCTTAAAAGAACTTGGATTCAACATCAACTTCTCTCCCGTTGTAGAGCCTGCAGATAGAAATAAAATATGGCCTGGAAGAAGCTTTTCGGGAACAAAGGCTGAAATCAACGAAAAAATAAGAGCATACATTGAAGGTCTCCACGAATACAATATCTCTGCAACAGCAAAACACTATCCAGGAGGAAGCATGATAAAAAACCCGCACTGGAGAAAGTATACAACTGAAATATTCCCTGAAGATTTAGAATACTTTCAAACAGCAATAGACGCAAAAGTAGATGCAATAATGATAGGACATCCAATAGTTTTCGGTGAAGTTGATTCAAATGGAAAACCATCCACAGTATCTCCTGAAATAATCCACAACCTAAAAAATAATTTTACAGGATTAATAATCAGCGATGCAATCTCAATGTTGGGCTTAAAACTAAGCTATTTATTCAAAAAAGACAAGATGTACATCGATTTGATAAATGCCGGAAATGATATAATAATAGACATGCCATTAAAATTAATCTTTGGTTTAACAAATCCAAAAGAAATAGAAAGAAAAATAAAGACAATAGAAAAAGCCGTTAAAGATGAAAAAATTTCAGAAAAAAGAATCAACGAAAGCGTGAAAAAAATCTTAAAAACAAAAGGATACAAAATTGTTGAATAAAAACATTTAAAACCCTTACCCTCCCAGAAAATAAGATGGTGGAACAAACATTAGTTTTAATAAAACCAGATGGAGTACAAAAAAACCTCTCTGGAAAAATCATCTCGAGATTCGAATCTGCGGGTTTAAAGATAAAAGCCCTAAAATTAATCCAACCAACCTTGGAGCTTTCCAAAAAACACTACCCCCTAGATGAATCATGGGCAAAATCAGTTTATGAAAAAACAAAATCTGTATATGACAAATTAGGCAAGCCAATGGAATTTAACAATTATTTAGACCACGGAAAATCAATTCAGTCCCGTCTTCAATCTTTCTTATTGGAAGGCCCAGTTACCGCAATTGTTTTAGAAGGAGAAAATGCAATAACTAAAGTAAGAAATCTTGTAGGCCACACAGAACCTCTGCAAGCAGAAAAAGGCACAATCCGTGCAGATTTCGCTCCCGAAGAATCTTATGAAAAAGCAGATACCGAAAAAAGAGCAGTCAGAAACCTCGTGCACGCATCAGATGCGCCGGAAACAGCAAAAAGAGAAATAGAAATCTGGTTCTCTCAGAAAGAAATTATTTAACGTCCCCACGGAACTACAGATAGAAAGTATTATGTCTCAAAAGTCTATTTAATCAAATGTCTCAAGTTAAATAATTTTCCTGCCCAAATTTTCCAAAAGATATATAAAGTAAGACTTTCTTACCGGAATATGGAAATTGAATTAACTAAGGTTAGCAGTAAAGGGCAAGTTGTAATTCCTCAAAGAGTCAGAGAAAGATTAAAGATAAGAGAAGGAGAAACTCTTGCTATTTCAACAGAAAAAGATTGGGTTGTCTTAAAGAAAATTAAAAATCCTCTTGAGGAAGATTTAGAGACTTTAGAAGAGATAAAAGATGCGTGGAAAGAGATTGAAGCTGGAAAATATAAGAAATTAGGCAGTAAAGAGTTCTTAAAAGAAATTGAAAAATGGTAGAAGTAATCTACACAGAGAAATTTGAGCGAGAGTTCAAAAAAGCAGATTCTTCTGTTAAAGACAAAGTTAGAAAACAAATAAAGAAAATTATTAAAAATCCAAAAGTAGGAAAACCATTGAGATATGACCTAAAAGGTGAGAGAACAATTTATGTAAAGCCGTTTAGAATAATTTACTCTTTTTCAAATAATACAATTTATTTTTTGAGATTTGAGCATAGAAAAGGAGTTTATAATTAAAGATTTTCTGCATCCGCAACTTCGATATAAAAATCTATTTTTTATTTTCCTGACAAAAATCATACATTTTCACTATCTTTCAATTGTCTCGCTGTGTTGTATAAGTCTACCATGTTCTCAGACTCTTTTTGTTATTTATATATAGACAAGAGATATTATACTTTCTACCAAACGTCCCCACGGAGAATTGAACTCCGGTCTTAACCTCCGCAAGGTCACGTTCTATCCACTAAACTATGGGGACAAAACTAAAAGAAACCTCGGTATTATAAGCTTTTAGAATCATCATA
>JAUYJY010000047.1 GCA_030699205.1 Candidatus Pacearchaeota archaeon | reverse complement strand
GTCCAGAATTCTCTATCTGTACAATTCTGAAAACAATTGTGCTAATCAACAGAATTGTCCATATTTTGAACAGTTTTTTGTTCTTCCGCTAATAGTCTAAGACAAATACCTTTCAATTATAAATGTCTTAGACTATAATTCATTTCGGCAATCCAGACAAAGTAATCTGCCGTCTACTTTTAACAAGGAAGAGAAGGAGTCACATTCCTCGCACAATCCCTCCTGTTCCCATTCACTAGATTTTATTTTTTTTAATTTGGCAAATTCTTCTTTTATTGAGGATAACTCTCCCAATTGTGAATATAATGTGGGGTCTACTTTTAATATATCTTTGAGGGTTATCATTCCTACAACATTTCCCTTTGATAATACGGGGAGCCTTCTAAAGCCGTATTGTTTCATTTTATTTATTGCTTGAGAGATATCTGCAGAGGGTTTTATGACTGCTACTTTTTTTGTCGCAATTTCTATTGCCTTGATTTTTTTTAAATCTAAATTTCCCTTCTTTGTTATTGCCCATAAGACATCTCTCGCCGTTATTATTCCTATGAGTTTCCTATCTTTTGTGATTAAAAGGCTGTTTACTTTCTCTTTAATCATTTCCTTAGATGCTTTGTGCAGATTGTCTTCTGGATTTATCGCTGCAAAATTTCTTGTCATAAGGTCGCCGATAGCTACCCTTACCTTATTATGTATTATCTGGTTATTTGATAATTTTAAAGCCATTTTCCTGTGAATCTTTGTTCTGGTTGATATTTAAGAATAATTGCGTTTGTTTGAGATTTAAAATAGGTGATTTATTGTATAAATGTTTAAAAGTTCAGCTTTTAGGAAGTATAGTATGAATGTGGATTATTTAATTAATTTGAGGGTGTGTAATCAATGACTGAGAAACAGCCGATTTATGTTCTTCCGGAAAATGTTTCCCGTACATTGGGAAGGGATGCTCAAAGAAATAACATTCTTGCTGCAAAAATTGTTTCGGATATTGTTAAAACTACTTTAGGTCCTAAGGGGATGGATAAAATGCTGGTTGATTCTGCGGGGAATGTTATAGTAACAAATGATGGTGTGACTATTTTAGAAGAAATTGAATTGGACCATCCCGCTGCAAAGATGATTGCAGAGATTGCAAAAACACAAGAAACTGAAGTTGGTGATGGGACAACTACCGTTGCGATGCTTGCAGGAAAATTATTAGAAAATGCAGAGAAGTTATTAGATAAAAGAATTCATCCAACGGTCATAATCAAGGGATATAAATTAGCCGCTGAAAAAGTAAAAAATTTTTTCAATGAAGTTTCTTTCTCGGTTGAGAGTAAGGATGTTTTGAAACAAATTGCGATGACTGCTATGACTGGAAAAGAAGCAGAAGGCAATAGGGAAATGTTTGCTAATTTAATTGTTTCTGCCGTTGACCAAGTTGCTTCTGGAAGAGAAGTTGAATTAGGAAATATAAAAATTGAGAAAATTAGAGGGGATGGCGTTGAAAATAGCGAGTTAATAAGGGGGATTGTTTTAGATAAAGAGGCTGCTAATGAATCTATGCCGAAGAAGATTGAAAATGCTAAAATTTTGTTGATAGATTTTCCTTTGGAATTGAGGGCACCTGAAGCAGAAACTAAAATTTCTATTTCAACTCCGCAACAACTGCAGGAGTTTATTACATCTGAGGAAATTGCTCTGAAGAGTATGACTGACAAAATAATTGCTTCAGGAGCTAATGTCATTTTTTGTCAGAAAGGCATTGATGATGTTGCCCAATATTATCTGGCTAAAAGAGGAATTTTTGCGTGTAGGAGAATTGCTAAAGCAGATATGGATAAGTTGAGTAGAGCGACTTCTGCTAAGATAATTTCGAGTTTGAGCGAGTTGGGAGAAGAAGATTTTGGAGAAGCAGAAAAAGTGGAACAAATAAGGAGTGGAGGGAATGTTATGACTTATGTTAGAGGGTGTAAAAATCCCAAGGCAGTTACATTATTGATTAAGGGCTCAACAGATCATGTTTTAGATGAAATTGAAAGGGCAGTTAAGGATGGAATTGGTGTTGTTAGCACTGCATTAAAGGAGGGAAGAATGGTTCCAGGGGGAGGGGCTATAGAGATTGAATTGGCGAGGAGACTTAGGATTTATGCAAATACTTTGGGGGGCAGGGAAAGACTGGCTGTTGAAGAATTTTCGCAAGCTTTAGAATTTATTCCTGAAACTTTAGCTGAAAATGCAGGATTAGATCCAATAAGCATTTTAACGGAATTAAAGCAAAGACACGAATCAGGAAATATAAAAGACGGATTAAATTTATTTACTGGAAAAATTGAGGATTGTATTTCTGCGGGAATTATTGAGCCATTAAAAGTCAAAAGTCAGGCAATAAGTTCTGCTGTAGAAGTCGCTGCAATGATTTTGCGTATAGATGATGTTCTGGTTTCTTCGGGAAATTCAAGAGCGAAAGGGAATTATAGAGGGGGAATGGGTGGATATGAGGGGATGGATTGAAAGTTTGTGATGGTATGAGTATGTCTAATTAAAATCACTTTTCTTTTCCACTCAATAAGAGAAGTTGTTATGCCGTTTTCTTTGAAAATCCTGATAAGATAAAATTGGAAGTAACTTATGTTCCAAACTCGTTTTAGATAATTTTTTAAACTTGTAAATTCTTGATATCTTATGGAAAATGTAAATATAAATGCAAGGGATTTAAGGAAATTAATGAGAGATGTAGCTCAGATTAAAGAAATGCTTATAGCTGAAAAAGAAGAAAAAGAGATGGAAGAAATAGAACTAACTGGCTGGGCAAAAAATGAGTTAGAAGAAGCAAGAAAAAGAAAGACAAAAATATCTCATGAAAAAGCAAGAGAAATGCTCTTTACAAAATGAGTTTTTCAATAGAGTGGGATGAAAAAGTGCTTAATTTTTAATGAATTATGGGACAGGTTGAGGCATTAACAGGAAACCGCGTTGCACTTCGGTTTCCCAAATTTTACTCCTTCGTCGCAAAACTTCTCTAAATCCTGATGTTAAGAAAAATATTTCCACTTTCTCCTTAGATGTTTAACTTTTATCGTTGGAGATAAATCTCAAATTCTGATTTTGATATCTTCGTTTAACGCTCCAATGCAAAATTAAAATTGTCGCATAACATCGCTGATTAAAAGAAATTTTTGTGAGCAATTTTTAGAAATCGAAAAGTTTATGCTGTTTTCTCTTGCTCTAATTTTCCAAGTACTTTTTGGTAATCTTTTCTACAGCTTCTTTCATCTGTATATTGTATAAGTTTTGCTGATGCCCAACAAGCACCACCAAGATACGCAAGAGAAAAACCAATTGCATCTAAAAGATTTTCTTCATTTGGATTTAGTTCTGGACCAATTCCTGCCAAATGACACATTGCTCTTATCCCCATATAGACAAATCCTATTTTTCCAGCAATCCCAAATTTGTCATAGAGTTTTCTATCTTCAACAGAATTATCTAAACATTTCTTAGTCCAATCTACTTCATGTTGAAGACTAACAAATTTTTGTTCTCGAGTTCTTTTGTTGAAAACTCTATATTCATCAATTGGAACTAAATCTGCATTTTCCATACTTTTAGATATTCATTTAATATTTATAAACTTTTTGGTAATTTATTACTTTATAGTTAATATGCTTACAAAAACTACGATATCAAAGAATTTTCGAAAGTGGAAATACTCTTCGGAATTTTTTGCTACGCAAAAAACCACTTGCAGTTATTCCTCGTCCTCGCCGTTGGCTTGGATTTCTTAACAGCAGAGGCAGTCCCACAATCAAATCAATACATTTATTAAATTTAATCGATTTTTTAATACAACATGATAATCGATATAACATTTAATTTTTACTCTGATGCAAATGGAGGTGATCCTGATAGCACAAGCCCAACACTCAGAAAATATCATAAAATATTATGGAGCAAACCATTGCCAAAGGGCAAGATTTTTGATTTGAGTAATAATAAAGAAGGAGCTTATTTATATCACAAGTCAGAGCTAGGAGAATTCTTTTTGGGTAGCGATGCAATAACACACTCATACAAAAATCAAAAAAGAAAAAGTTGGATTGTAAAACAAATTTCTAACGAAGTGAACGAACTTTTTAAATCGGGTTCAACTATTGGGGCATATATTATTTTCCCTAATAAAAGAATTGACGGAAATCATACAATTAATCAAGCACGTGGAGTAAATAATTTAATTGACGATAGATTCGACTTAACATTAGAGTGTATTCGTCTGTTTTATTTGGGGCAAAAAAGTCCGCTTTATGATACTTTATTGAGATATAAAAACTTCTTTAATTTGTTTGATAATTTTATTGGTTACATCCAATTCTTTTTATTAGATGATATACTTGATGAGAACAAAAAGATTAAATTTTATTTACCTTTTGACAACTTCAAAACTCGTCCAACTTTTTCAGATATTAATGAATATTCATTATATAAAAAAAGAGTAATCAATTTTATTAATTCAAGAAACAAGAGAATTGATAATTATATTAAAAACAAAAAAATCGATTAAATAAAATGTATATACGGGCTCATTCTCAACTTGCTTCGCTTCGCTACGCACCATGTTGTGCTCTCCCCCCTTTAGCGTTGTCCGTAGCCCGCGTTACTCAATCTTAGAAAAATCTCCATTAAGAATAATCGGCTTAACGGCTTCAATTTCTGTCTGGCAATATGGCATTTCGGGAATTGGGTTTAACATAAAGATTTTCTGATTTAATACATAAGCAAAACCGATTTCCATTAATGTATTTCCGCCAACATAATTTTTGATGCCATTTTTATCATAATTTAAAACAAGAACTGCATCAGCTCCCTGCATCATATTCCAAAATTTACGAATGGCATCCATATTATATTTTTGGTGGAGCTTGATTTTTTCAATTTCATCATCGGTTTTGCCAACCATTGCTTTATGCAAATCTGTGACGAAAGCATCATGACCCAATTCCCGAAGTTGTTCTTTAACTTCAAGCATTTTGTCAGTAAATTGCATTGAGCCGATTATTCCTATTTTCATATGATTACTGAATTAGGGGATTTTTATAAATGTAACTTTTTAGCGGGCGGAGGACAATGTCGTATAACAGCGAAGACCTTCCCACAATCAAAAAAATCTCAAAATAAACCCCCATTAAAAATCCCAAAATCCAAATCTTTCCCGCTTAAATTCCCATTTTCCTCCAAAACTTTCTCCCTTTCCATCATCCTATTCTAAATGGTCACGATGTTATTGAATTTGCGAAACAAGATTAATTCTTATTCAACCCGAGCTCTCTTTTGTTTAACCACCAAAGCAGAACTGCAGGGAAGATGAATGCCCAATTTAATGTAAATGTGAGTACAATACAGATTAATGCAATAATTGAGTAGATTATTACCTTTAGATTTCTTTTCTTTGATTTCATTTTAATTTACCAAGGTAAAACCCCTAATTGTATGAGAAGCCAACCAATCCATAAAACAAGAAATAAGTAGAACAAAGACCATCCTTTTGCTGAAGGAAAATGCTTATAAAATCCCTTGCAGTTCTTTTTATACCACTTATGAAAAAATAATGAGAGTATATTTGCACCGATGCTATCTATTAAAAAAATATACCAGATTAAAGCTTCAAAGTTAAACGCCATTTTAGTATGAGAGTGTTTTAATTTATAAATTTATTCTGTTTCTATCCTGTTTTTTCCCTGCTTTTTTGCTTTGTATAGTGCTTTATCTGCTCGTTTTGAGAGAGTTTTTATGTTGTCTTTTTGTTTGTATTGTGCAATTCCTCCAGAAATTGTCAGGCCGCGTTTTTTCATAAGGGTATCCAATTCGATTTTTTTTCTTATTCTATCTGCTACTTTTTTTGCCCTCGTCATGCTTGTTCCCGGAAATAATACAAAAAATTCCTCTCCGCCGAATCTGGAGTAAATGTCATATTTTCTTACTGTCTTTTTTAATATCTTTGCAAAATGTTCTAACATCTTGTCTCCAATTATATGGCCATATTTGTCGTTTATTCTTTTAAAATTATCCAAATCTATTATTAAAAGACTCAAAGCCATTCCTCTTTTTGCTTTTTCTATCTCTGATTCTGCGAGTTTATTAAAGAATTTATTATTGTAAATTCCTGTTTTTTCGTCTATTGTTGCGATAGTGTATAAATAATTTATATTTCTTGCTAAGTCTTCAAGGATTTTTTCCATACTCTTTCTTGTTTCCGGGTCTAAGACATTGAGCTTTTTTTTAAAGTCCATATAGAAATATAGAAATAGCGATTAATAAGTATTTACTTTCCTTGTAATTGCTGGAGGGTTTTAATAAGTGTGTCGTTTGTTGAATGGATTGCATTATCAATTATCGGGAAGAAATCAATAAATGGGGTAATCTACGTTGTGAGAAAAAGCTACCATTATCATTTTACGGGCACCCCGGATTATATTTCTAGTTCTTAACGACGAATTCCTTATTATAAGGAGAAATAATCATTCTTGAAAAAGGCTTTTCTAATTCAGGAGATGAAATCTCTAACCCTATTTCCGCCCAGTCATTACTGTATCTAACGGCTAACGCAACATTTAGTTTACTAATATTAACCTTTTCTAAGCCAGGAAAATAAGCTGAAGCATTAAAAAACTCAATTCCGACAATCTTACCATCATATCCAAAATCAATCACAAAATCTCCTTTTGGTAATGAAATATCAAAACTAAACTTGGATTTAGCACCTCGGCTATGTATCGACATTATATCGCGTTCTTTATCATAGTCTATCTCGAAATTCTTTTTCTCCATTTTTTCTCTAAATTCTTGCTTGTTTTTATAACGTTTATCACATTTAAAACCCTTTCCTCGTAAGAAATTATGATTATTAAGTAATATTTACTGCTAAATTTGTATGTTAGTTTATGTCTTGTCTCTGTCTCTCCCCTATAAGGAATTTCTTGAATTTCTGATTTTAATAGGTTATTTCCGAAAAGAAATTTGAATATGTCTTCTTTAGTTATTTGTCTTTCATCCATTCTTCTTAAACAGTAATCAACAAAATTTACTTGTTCTTTAGAGTATGATTTGTTTTTTGATTTGATTTCATCAAGATTCATAGACTATAATATAAAAAAGATATTATTAATGTTTTTGTGTTAAGAATCTAAATTAATCTCTCCATTAAGTATTGCTTACAAGCAGCGAAAATGCGATGACCGGGAATCGAAGTACAACCACCAGCGGGTTCTACGAGTCCTGCAACCGCGATTCCTAAATGCGATGACCGGGAATCGAACCCGGATATCCGCGTTGGCAACGCGATATTCTAACCATTAAATTATCATCGCTTGTTTTAGATACAATTGCTGGTTTTATAAAACTTGTTTTTATTAAGAAAAGTTTTTAAATTGGAGATTGGAGATATTATTATGACTATTATTCGGGGATATGATGAATTAGATGGGGGAGGAGATACATATGGACTACATGTTCCTCCAGATGCTCGTAGAGATCACCAAGATGCTATTAGAAATATTCTTCCGGAAGAGGCAGTTAATTCGGGATGTGCGGAAATTGAGGATTATCGTGAATTAGCAATGATATTGGAAGAGGGTAGGGGCATCTTGCCCTCTGGAAGACATAGAAGGAAAGGACGCAGGTTGAGAGAAGAATAGTTTTTATTGTAAAAAGACTAAATAGAAATGTTTTTAAGACAAAAATAGCTGTTTTGTTAGAAGCCCCATAGTCTAGCTACAACTTTTCTTGAAAGAAAAGTTCTAGGAGTCAAAAGAACTAAATAGGACTATGGGATGTGTCTTTGATGGCCCCATAGTCTAGTGGTTAAAACGACTCGTTTACACCGAGTAGTCGGCAGTTCGATTCTGCCTGGGGCCATATTTATCAAAATGAAAAAAGAAACATTTCGAAAAAAATGGTACTTTCGACTGCTTCGAGTAATATTTTTTGGTTCATTAATACCATTTTCTCTTTTTTTAATTATTGCTGGTTGGTTTGAAAGTGATGTAGAAATTGCGGGGGTTTTTTGGGCGGGAGTTTTGTGTTTAATTTATTGGTTAATTAAAAGAGTGTTTTATTATGTGATGTTTAAAGAAAAGATTTTTGGGAATAATCAAAAAGGAGTGTATATTGGATTTATTTTGGGTGTAATAGTTGTGATTATTTGGATAGCTATAATGTCTAAAATTAGTCCCGAAGAAGATTTCGCAGGAATAGTGATTATTGCTTTGTTAGTAAGTGGATTGATATTTTCTTTTATGGGATATTTAATTCAGGGTTACTTTAGGAAGACGAAGAGATATAGCAGAAGCATTAAATAATCGTAAGCTTCCGCTAATAGTCTAAGACAAATACATTTCAATTATAAATGTCTTAGACTATAATCACAAATTATCAAAAAGAAAATGTTTATATAGTGATTATAGTTACTATATAATATGGAAAAGACAACAATACAAATAAGCTTTGAAACTCTTGAAAGACTAAAATCTCTAAAAAACTTTGAAAGACAATCTTATGATGAATTATTAAATAATTTGATAGAAAATAGTGAAGAAGAAAACTTAAGTGAAGAAGAGATTAATGAAATACAAAAAGGGTTGGAAGATGTTAAAAAAGGAAGGGTTTATCCTATTGAGGTTATAGCAAGAGAATTAGGAATTGCTCTAAAACAAAATGTTTCAAATTGAATTAACTGAAACCGCAAAAGATTTTCTTAAAAAACTACAAAAAAAGGATGCTGAGATTATATTAAACAAGATATATTCTATTAGGGAGAATCCTTATAGATTCTTGAAAAGGTTGCAAGGTGAAAAATTATGGCGATTGAGAATTGGAGATTATAGGGCAAAGGTTGATGTTATTGTTTCTATGAATAAAATTATAGTTATTAGAATTGGTCATAGAAGTACATTGTAACATAAGCGGGAGTTATTGGACTCAAAAAATTATTTCTTTTTTCTGGCTGGTTTATCCCAATAAGCGGATTTACAATTTTTGCATAAAGTTTAATAAACTTGTTTTTTAGTGATTTTTATGATTTCGTTTTTTGAGAAATACAATTGGATTTCTTGGGTTTTTGTATTTCTTATTTTGAGTGTTATTTTTTATTTTTCATCTTTGCAATATGACCCTGTTCCCAAAATTGGCTTTCCTTTAAAGGCAGTAATTTACCATTTGGGGATTTTTTCGCTTCTTAATGGATTTTTGATGATTGCTTTATCAAAAGGGGAAAAACTGGATTGGATTTTTTTTGCTTTTTTGTTTTCTTTCTTTTATGCTTTTTTTGATGAGTTTCATCAAACGTTTATTCCCGGAAGAAGTGCAGGGTTTTTTGATATATTTATAGATGGGATCGGGATTTTATATTCCCTTATGTTTTATTTGATTGTTATTGAATGGAGAAAAAGATGATAAGATCTAGAACTGAGGGGGATGATAAAGTATCTAATCTTTTTGAGGAATCTAAAGGTAAAAGTGTTTGTCCGTTCATAGAAAGGGATGGATTAGATGCTTATTGCAGTAAGGGGATTGCAAGTGGAGAGAAAATCCAAGAAGGAAGAAGAATGGTCTGTGACATTTATTCTTTACAGCTTTGGTGCCTTAATCCTGAAAAATATGAAAAATGCATTTATTATCTGGGTGAGCCATTTCCAGTTTAAAACAAGTCGGAACAAGACCTGAAATATCCGCATTTTAAACATAAGAGTTTGCATCCTCTTTCATGCATTTTTGATCCACAGGATTCACAAATTAAATAATTATCTCCTTCTTTTTGATTGTCTGTAAATATAGCAGAAGACAAAATATTTTGAACAGTTTTTTGTTCTTCCGCTAATAGTCTAAGACAAATACCTTTCAATTATAAATGTCTTAGACTATATTTTGATTTCCATTTATATAAAATCGGATATTTTATGTTTTACTTGCAGATATGTAATCCATATAACTAATAATATCCCGTCTAATGTGGCCATTATTAATCCATAATCAATTGGAAGGGAAGTTATGTAACCCATCCCGAAGTCATAAGATGAAAAGGGATACAAGAAAAATGCCTGATTTCCAAAAAATGCATCTAAACTGATGTGGGTTAAAGTGCCGAGGGAGAGCATTAAGAAAATTATACTCAAACTTAGATTGTGTTTTCCAATATTGCATATTTTTGCCTGTGGATTTGTGGGTTTTAATGCGACGAATAATAAGAATAATAATATCGGGAAGAATATTGAGTGTGTAAATGTCTTATGCAACCACCATGAATTTTCTGTAAAAATTCTTTTTATTAATGAAAATATTATATCAATATCTGGGAGAACTCCTCCAATTCCTGCGAGAAAAACATAATGTAAAGAAAACTTTTTGTTCTTTCTTTTGTTTCTCTTTCTGGAATCATAATAATCTTTGAATAACGATAAAAGGATTATGGGCACTAAAATATGTGTTACTGCTTGTGGCATTTTTCACCTCTGGAAATAATAAATGAATTGGATATATAGTAGAAGACAAAATATTTTGAGCATTTTTTTGTTCTTCCGCTAATAGTCTAAGACAAATACCTTTCAATTATAAATGTCTTAGACTATATATAAGTTTATTTCTTTATACCTGTTGCCCTAAGAAATTCTTCTCTTTTTTCTTTTGATAGGATGTGGGGTAAAGCAGATTGAAGGATATATCTGTCTCTTGTCCAAAATCTTTGCAATAAACTTATCTGCCCGAGATGCGGATTAAACTCTCCATTAACAATTACGTCTTTCAGATAAGGAATTGAAAAATCAGTAACTAAATTTTCATCAACAAGGATACAACTTGTTCCTGCAAGGTTGTGAGAATGAGCTCCTGAAACTGCAACAGGCTTTCTTTTATATCCAACTAATCTTTCCAATATTTTTTGGGTAATTTTAGGGCGTGCTTCCGCACTTACTTCAACCCCATCTGCAGTACCTTTAAGATATAAGTCTTCAGCCTTGGCGATGGGCAGACCTGAACGATCGCCTACATTTGATAATAAAACTATTCCATCATATTTTCTTGCTTCTTCAATTGTTTCTTGAAATTGTTTTCCCGGATTTAATATTTCTGGAACTCCTAAAACATTTATATGTACTGGATGTTCTCCATCGTATGCACGAACAACTTGAGAATTTACTACAATTATTTTTTGTCTTAGTGGTATCTGTGTTAAGACCATATATCCTTCATCACTTCTATCATCAACTTGAACGTCAGATAATGTTGGAATTTGTTTTCTGTAATCTCTCCAACTATTATCAATTCCGCCGGTTCCTGAATGGTTCGCTGATAAGCTCACAATTCCAAGACCTTCGTTGTGCCATGTTCTAATTAATTCTGTAAGACTTGGTGCTTGGTGTCCGTGTTTTTCATCTCCCGGGCTGAAGAAATGCCTATATGTTCTTAAGTCTGCTGTTACTAAATTAACCATAGAAATCCTAAAATCTGGCTGTTTTTAAGCCTTTGTATATGTGTCCGATTTTTTGCAAGGGCAAATCTTAAAAACCTTGAATTTTATTACTTGATATGGAAGATAATCTTAAGGGTCCTCAAGGACTGAAAGACCAATTAAGCAATGCGGTAAAATATGACCCTAATAGCCCTCTTGGACCTCAAATTTCTGACGAAGAATTAAAGAAAGCAGATAAGATGAAGAAGGAGTTGGAAGATTTTAAGAAAAAAGTTGTTAAAAAATTTCCATTTATCCATTTTTTGAGTGTTTTGCCTGCGAATTCATTTAAGTTTTTTGAGGAAGATGAAGGACTTGTAAAAGAAGAGATTGAGAAAAAGCCGCTGCATTTAATTATGCTAATTCCGGAATCTGAATTTAAAAATATTCAAAAGAAAATAAAGCCGGAAGTTGTAAAGCTTTGTCAAGAGACTAAACAAGAAATTTGGGTGCATATTAAGACAGAGGTTGATTTGTGGAATTATGGGTTGGATTCTAAATATGAATTTATGGATGCTATTGCCTCAAGTTTTCCATTATATGATTCTGGTCTTCTTGGAAATGTAAGACTTGCAAATATTCATAAGAATTTGGTTTTAAGAAAATTTGAGAAATATGTTGCGAGTTATGTTATCGGAGGGAGCATTATACGGGGGACCGCAAGCAAGACAAGTGATGTAGATACATTCGTGATTATTGATGATACCGACGTAAAGAGAATGCCAAGACTTCAACTGCTTGAAAAGTTAAGAGGAATGATTTGGGACTATATCCGGGAAGCAACCGCACTTGCAGGAGTCACGAATCCATTGAATGTTCAGGTATATTTGCTTACTGATTTTTGGGATTCTGTTAAAGATGCAAATCCGGTTATGTTTACTTTTATTAGGGATGGAGTTCCAATGTATGACAGGGGTACGTTTTTGCCTTGGAAATTGCTTTTGCAAATGGGGAAAATAAAGCCAAGCCCCGAAGCTGTTGATAAGTTTATGAAGTATGGGGAACAAAACGAAGGGCTTGTTAAAAGGAAAATGCTTGATGCGATGGTGGATATTTATTGGGGTGTTGTAACACCTACACAGGCATTGGTGATGCTTGCGGGACACGCACCTCCAACTCCTAAGGAACTTGTTTCATCAACTAAAAAAGTTCTGATGGATGAAGAAAAAGTTATGACACTTAAAGAATTGAAGATTTTAGAAAAGGCAGTTAAATTATTTAAAGATTATGAACACGGAACTCTAAAAGAAATTCCGGGAAAAGAAATTGATTTATTCCTTAAGGAATCTATTGAATATGATAAATCTCTAAAACAAATAAGGAAGAAGCTCGAAGATAGGCTTATTGAAAAGGATGCGACAAAGATTTATGATGAGGTCTTTGATTTGTTGAAAAGGAGTTTTGGGAATAAGGGCAAAGATGTTTTAATTGAAGAGTTTGATAAGGAATTAGTTGGAAAAGGGAAAATACAGAAAAAGTTTTCGGCAGTCCTAAAAGACATTGCAAAAGCAAAACAAGGAGTAAAAGCCGGAAAAGTAAGCAAATTAGAGATGGATAATTTAAGAAGAGATTCAGATAGTTTAATCAGGGAATTGATAGATTATGTCCAGAGAATTGAATTAGTTAGCGTTGAGAAAAGTGTTTTACAGGTTAAATTTGGAAAAGACAAGAAGGGAGAGTTGGTATTGACAAAATCAGGAGATTTTTTTGTTGAATCTGGAAGAGTAATGAAAATTTCTTCAGGAAAATTTAAGATTTCAGATAAAAAAGATTTGGAAAAAGCAATTATGGAAACAAAGGATAAGTTAAATGTTAATTTAGGCTCTAGTGTATTGAATGCTTTGGAAAAAGAACTTGGAGAATTTGAGATTAATCTTTGAGGTGATTATTTTTTAGTTATTATAATTAAAAAGTCCTTCTCGTGTGAGTATAGGGCATAGAGGATAAGCATTTTTTGCTAATTTTTTATAGACGATGAGAAAATTGACAGCTTAATGAGTTTTTTAGATATTTTGATAACTATGAAAAATGAGATAATTTCTATTGATGAGAAAGGCGTTTTGTTATTCTTAACTTAATTTATTTATACAACCTTCCACAACGATACTTTATAGATACCCCCTCGTTTTGTCTTGGGACTTTTTGATGCATGAAAAATCGCATTCATCTGCATCAGCAACTTCGACATAAAAAGGTTTAAAAGACCTAAATTTTTATTGAGATTATGTCATCTGAAAGTATGTTGGAAGAAAGAAGATTTGTATTAGGAAATGTGTTTCCTACAAGAATAGATGACTTTTATAATTTTAATCTTCGTACTGCCAGAATAGGTTTAGGTTATACTGTGAGGGATGTGGCTCTAATCTCAGGAGTTAGGTTATCCACATATTCTGCGATTGAACATTTAAGGATGTTTCCCTTAGAAGAGATTGCTGAAAAAATAGCGGGAGCGGTTGAGAAATCTGTTGAATTTTTATTTCCAGATAAATTAAGAGAAGTTGTAGCTCGATTAAGGGAAGAAAGAAACGTGGGAAGATTAACGAGTGTAGAAGATAGGGCTGGAGAAACTTATACCAGTGAAGGAAATGAATTTAGGGTTCCTAATGTTATAGGTTATAATGGATGGCAAGGAATTGAAGGAAATACGTTTAGAACTCCTGTTGAGGTTGCCGAAAAAGGAGAAATAGAAGAAAGAATTAATGGCGTATTGGGAATATTGGATCCCAGAGAAAGAGAAATTTTAAAACTGAGGTTTGGGATTCATTATGGCAGGAGTTATACTCTTGAAGAAGTCGGTAAGGTGTTAGAGGTTAGTAGGGAAAGAATCAGACAGATTGAAGTTAAAGCAATGTGGAGATTAAGACACCCTGAGAATGGTGGAAGAATTCTTGAAGAATTATCATTATAGCAGAAGACAAAATATAGATAATTCTGATAATTGGAACACTATTTGTCCAGAATTCTCTATCTGTACAATTCTGAAAACAATTGTGCTAATCGGCAGAATTGTCCATATTTTGAACAGTTTTTTGTTCTTCCGCTAA
>JAUYJY010000046.1 GCA_030699205.1 Candidatus Pacearchaeota archaeon | reverse complement strand
CGGAAGAACAAAAAACTGTTCAAAATATGGACAATTCTGTTGATTAGCACAATTGTTTTCAGAATTGTACAGATAGAGAATTCTGGACAAATAGTGTTCCAATTATCAGAATTATCTATATTTTGTCTTCTGCTATATAATGATCATTTAAGCATTCAACTAACAACCTACTCAACACCCCATTATTAAAATTCATAAAACCAACAACATTTATAATCCTTGCCCTCTTTTTCAAAATATGTCAAAAACAAACCATAAGGAAATAGAAAAAACCTGGCTAAAATACTGGGAAGATAAAAAGATATACAAATTTAATCAAAAAACAAAAAAGAAAATATATTCAATAGACTCCCCTCCCCCAACAGTTTCAGGAGAAATGCACATTGGACATGCATTCTCATATGCACAACAGGATTTCATAGCAAGATACAAAAGGATGTGTGGCTTTGAAGTGTTCTATCCCTTTGGCACAGACGACAACGGACTCCCAACTGAAAAACTAATTCAAAAGCTAAAACATGTAAAAAGCTCCGAACTCTCAAGAAAAGAATTCATAGACCTATGTTTAAAAACATTAAAGGAAATAACTCCTAAATTTATACAAGATTGGAAAAACCTAGGAATTTCATGTGACTACGAGATATATTATTCAACAATAGACGACAAAACAAGAAAAATATCCCAAGAATATTTTATAGATTTGTATAACAACAACCTCATATACAAAGCGGATTTTCCGACTATTTGGGACACAGAATTTCAAACCCCTGTTGCACAAGCAGAATTAGAAGACAGGGAAAAAGAAACTTTATTCACGACAATAAAATTTAAGGTAGACAACAAAATCCTCCCAATAGCAACAACCCGCCCTGAATTACTTGGCGCATGTTTAGCAATTTTCGTAAACCCAAAAGATAAAAGATACAAATTATTAATAGGCAAAAAAGCAATAGTTCCACTATTCAACAATGAAATTCCAATCCTTTCAGATTCACATGCAGACATGGAAAAAGGCACGGGAGCATTAATGGTTTGTTCTTATGGAGACAAATATGACGTAGAAGCAGTCAAGAAACACAAATTAAACCAAAAAATAATAATCACCAAAGATGGAAAACTAAATACTCCATTATACGAAGGTCTTTCAATAAAAGAAGCAAGAGAAAAAACCCTCGAGGATTTAAAAAACTCAGATTTAATAATAAAACAGGAAAAAATAAAACATTCCGTAAATGTTTATGAAAAATCCAGCAAAGAAATAGAATTCCTTCCAACAACTCAATGGTTTATCAAAATTCTTGATAAAAAACAGGAGTTGTTAAAACAGGGAAAAAAGATTAAATGGAATCCAAAACATATGCAAAAAAGATATGAAAATTGGATTCGGGGATTAGAATGGGATTGGTCAATTTCAAGAGAAAGGCATTTTGGAGTTCCAATTCCGGCATGGCACTGCCTCCAATGCGATAAAATCTTGCTTGCAGAAAAATCAGAACTCCCAATAGACCCAACAGAAAAAAAGAAAATCTGCGAAACATGTAAATCAGAGGCAATTCCTGAGACAAAAGTTTTAGACACTTGGGCGACTTCATCTTTAACGCCCCAAATAGCGTCATCTTTGACAAATAATAAAGTAACCATCCCATACTCACTAAGGCCACAAGGGCACGATATAATAAGAACATGGGCATTCTATACAATTGTTCAAGCATTATATCATGAAAATAAAATTCCATGGAAAAACATAAATATTTCCGGCTTTGTCACATTGGGAAAAGAGAAAATGTCAAAATCAAAGGGAAACGTAATCAAACCGCAAATAACTCTTGAAGAATATGGGGCAGATGCCTTAAGATATTGGGCGGCATCATCAAAACTCGGAGAAAACATGGACTATCAGGAAAAAGATATAATTACAGGAAAGAAATTCCTTACAAAGATTCTAAACGCATCTAATTTTGTTTTTATAAACCTTAATCTCCCAAATAGAAAACCAGCTCTTGAAGAAACCGACCGCATCTTTTTATCAGAACTAAATCGCCTCATTGAATCAGTAAACTCAAATTTCAAAAACTACAACTACTTCAGTGTAAAACTAGAATCTGAAAAATTCTTTTGGCAAACATTCGCTGATAATTATCTAGAAATCATAAAAAATAGAATGTATCAAGGAAATAAAAAAGAAAAAGAATCTGCGTCCCACACACTCTATATATCATTGCTGACAATCTTAAAACTATTTGCACCCATAACCCCATTCATAACGGAAGAAATTTACCAAACGCATTTCAAAAAATATGAAAAAGATGAAAGCATACACTTATCAAAATGGCCAAATAAAATACAAATAAATAATAAAAAATCAGACCATTTAGTTTGGAAAACAATCCTTGATATAATATCAAAAGTAAGGCAAAAAAAGTCAGAAGCCCAAAAATCAATGAAAACCCCCATAATTTTAACACTAACAAAACAAGAGAAACTAATTCTGAAGCCAGTTTTGAAAGATTTAATCGCAGTTACAAACACAAAGGAATTAAAAGAAGGCAAATTCAACGTGGAATTATAGTCTAAGACATTTATAATTGAAAGGTATTTGTCTTAGACTATTAGCGGAAGAACAAAAAACTGTTCAAAATATGGACAATTCTGTTGATTAGCACAATTGTTTTCAGAATTGTACAGATAGAGAATTCTGGAC
>JAUYJY010000040.1 GCA_030699205.1 Candidatus Pacearchaeota archaeon | reverse complement strand
TTAGCGGAAGAACAAAAAACTGTTCAAAATATGGACAATTCTGTTGATTAGCACAATTGTTTTCAGAATTGTACAGATAGAGAATTCTGGACAAATAGTGTTCCAATTATCAGAATTATCTATATTTTGTTTTCTGCTATATCCCCTCTCAAATCTTCTTAGCAGAAAACTTTCCTTAATCGCATATGTTAAACGTAATTTGATTTGCGGGCTAGAAAACAAAAAGTTTTAAATATCATAACCTCTTTAATAAGATATGATAAATTTGCATCTATTTTCAGTGGATAAGAAGAACACTAAAAAAACTAAGATTGCTAAATTTATTTCTAACTAAATTTAGCTTCTTTTTCTCTTTTTTTTAATCAAAATGAAGCAAAATCTAATAACTCTTGGACGCGAAGGACTTCCAGATTCGGTAAAAAGCCAGGCATGTGTTCAGGCTATTTTTAAATCAGATATTCCCGCCGAAATAAAAAAAGAAATGCATTTCTTTATTCTACGCAACACTCTTCAAGATTGCGGAAAAGTTCCTCCAAACTGCTTAAAAGCACATTTGATAAAAACAGCAAAAACAACCGGCGTTTCTCCAAAGAAAATATCTTCATTAAGAAACTTATTCAAAGCGAAAGTTGGATACAAAGGATATTACCTAGATAATGGAAAATTAAAGAAAGTTTAGGGGTGGCCTATGTTACCAGCGTATTCATCAAACCATTAACACTCATCTTTAAACATTCAAACTCAATCACTTCCTCTTTGAAGTAAATCTATTCAAAAAATCCTCATGTCCCTGTCTATCTACAACCCTTGTAATCTCCCAGAAGTTATCGGAGGTTTTTTGGGTTTTTATTTCCCCTCCCACCTTTCCATGTATTGATTCCGAAAGCAAAACATTTCCTTTTTGCATTTGTGCAATTTTTTTAGCCCCTAAAATTAAGTTTCCAGTGGTTGTAAATTTAAATTTATTCTCAATAATCTCGCTTATGATCTCCCCATCATTCACCCCGATTCCAAAGCTTATCTTGTCCCTATATCTCCTGTTGTGATCTCTCAAAATACTTTCTATATTTCTTGCGATTTTAACGGCACCAACCTCATTATCTATTCTCTTTGTTAATTTTTGAGAGAGAATAATTATCTTGTAATCTCCATCAACATACACTTTAGCCCCAGAATCTTTTGCACTCCCAATCGCCCTATTAATTGTATTTGTTGTATGTTCAGAGTCTTGGCTTTGCGTCTTAACAACAATAACCGACGCATTTTCTTTTGTTCCTCTTCCAATTGAATCTGACATTCCTGTATCAAATGGATTTTTTCCTTCCATTACTGCTTTCTTCTTGGCGATAAAACGCCGTTTTATTTGCACATAAATAATAATCAAAATAAATACGAGAATAGCAAGCCACCAAACCCATGGATTTTTCAAAGTATCTGAAAATCCTGCTCCAACATCCTTAATTCTAACTGCATTTCCAGTTAAGAAAGAATTTCCCAATACCTGTGCTCCCAAACCATCATTAACTCCCACCGAATAATCTCCATCTGGAGCGTAAAGCTTGAACCTTTTAACACTCCCCACTTTTAAATCAATGTGCTTTACTTCAACAGCGGAACCAATTGTAATTTCCAAAGGTCCTTCATAATCAACATTTCCAATATTTTTAACAATTAAAGTATCATTAATCAGGCTTGTCTGAATTCTTGGAAGTTCTTCAAGATAAAACAATTTTCTTTTAATCAAATCTCCTGCAATAGCTTCAATTTTCCAATATCCCGGAGTTTGATTTAATGCAAAAATAATCTTCTGTTCCACTCCGGATTTTACTAATTTTTTAGAATAAACAAAATCTTTAGGTTCATAAACAACCAAACTTATGTCGCTTAAAATTATATCTCCTGCCTGGTCATAGGTATTTGCACTAAAAATAAAATCTTCTTCTGGTTTTATATTTACTAAATTAACTTGTATTTGTAAATCCTTCATAATCTGATTAACCCTAAACTCTTTATCAAAAAATCCCTCATTAGTTATCTCTCCAAGAAAGTTAGTTTCGTAAACTCTCATAGTTAGATTATGTATCCCAGACCTTGCATTTGTTGGAATAACAAATTCTCCAACAACATTTCCATTGCTCACCGTTCCAGATTTATAAAGCCCCAAAGAATCAACAAAAATTTCAAAAAACCCATTAACTGGCAATTCACTTGTCTTTTGTGCAATCGCTGCAACCTCTACAGAATCTCCAGGATTAAATTTATCCCCTAAATCAATATCAATCAAAATATCCTTTGAAATCTGGAACGCATTACTCGCAGAATTTTCAGGACCAAATGACATTGCAAGATAGCAGTTATTATAATGAATATACTGATAAGTTTGATTTGTATTCGCTAAATTAGTTAGGTTAGTAGAATTTCCCGAAGTAGAACTCGCAGTCGTATTTAACAAAACTATTTTTGTAAAGTAAGAATCTGCAAGTTGAGTGTTTACCAAAACATTCTGCTGCTGTCCTGCGTTTAAATTATAATACTGATTAAATATCCCCGTCCTTATTTCCCCGCAAATCAAATCTACAGTAAAATGGCTTGCAATTGGAATATTTGGAATTAAATTAACATCTGCCCTCAACTCCTCCCCAATATTATGCACTCCTCCCAGTTCAGCAACAAAAATCTCCGCAGAAACAAATGATGCAAACATTGCAGGCAAAAACATCAATGTTGCGAATAGCAAAACAACCAACCTCATTTTCATACCCACAGCAAGAGGATATTATATATAAAGCTTATTCTAATCAGGAATATTACTTTTTTTGCCCTTTGTATTTAATTCCATCGCCCATCTAATCATATTTCTTTGATTCTCTTCCATCCTATTTTTTATTCCTAACATTCCATTAACAGATTCCCTATACTCCCTGCTGTTCAGGTATTCTCTTGCTGCCCCAAAAAAATCGCCGTCATTCATTAATTTTCTAGTTTTTGGACTTCCTACTAAATCCCCTCGATAAGACATATCAACTAATGTAGTCTTCAAATATTCTGGATAACTATCAAAATGGGGCATTAACCTTCTTGTTCTCTCAATATAAATGCCTAAGTCATGTGCGAATAAAACATCAACTTCATCGTCCGTCAATTCCAGTTCCCCTCTATAAACAGAGTCCCAGTTAACCCCTGGCAAAACCTCCCTGAAAGTTTCTTTAGAGTCTCCCCTTCCCATATAATGTCCAATCCCTATTGTTGGCTCGTCGAAATTATCCGCATTATTTGGGTCATAAACTTTTGTTCTCCTGCCTTCCATATTTTCTATATGTCTTGCAATTCCAGAATAATCTTTTTTTTCTGCTTCCACAATTGGTTTAACATACAGATTAACCCTTTCCTCTAAAATTATTCTTGGCTCAGTAATCTCAATCTCTCTTTTGCTTCCTCCAAACCACCCATCTACGACATCTCCAAATTTATCCGCTCTTATTCCAGCTCCAAGTGTCAAAGCACCAAGTAAAATCCAGTTTGTTAATCTTTTCATATAAAATATCCTAAAAACCCCCTTTTAAAGTTTTCTATAAACTAAACTAATTGGTAGTAACATTACCCAGATATAAGCTCCTGATGCTTGCTCCCCATTTTAAAAATAATTTCTTTTAGCAATGTGTATTCTCCATTTAATTTTGCTACATCACCTTTCACCATATCGTCAAATCGTTTTTTCAATGCCATTACCTTATCAATATTTCCTCCAAGTGCTTGAATGACTGTCAGTTTTCCTTGGTCTTGATTCGTAGGCTTTCCAATATTTTCTTCCCTGCCTAAAGCATCAAGAAGATCATCTCCTATTTGATATGCTACTCCGCATCTCCTCCATATTCTATTTAATAATATAACATCTCCAAGAGGTGCGCCTCCAACGATTCCCCCAGAGACCGCCGCAGCTCCGATGAGTGCACCAGTTTTTTGCTCATACATTTTTAAAACATCCTCAAGAGTTTCCAGACCTTTCTGAGTTATATCTTTATCCTGCCCTATTGTCATCTCTCTTCCTGCTTTTGACGCTCTGATAATTATATCGACTCTCTGTTTATCAGTGAGAGTCCTTTCACTTGCTATTATTTCATAAGCTCTTTGAACAAGGTGTTGGCTTGCATTGTGGGCAATATCTTCCCCAAACCGAATATGGCAGGCAGGAAAACTCCTTCTTAATTCAGATTTATCAGTCATATCATCCTCTATGAGACTAGCTGCATGAACATACTCTATAGCACATGCAATCGGTAAAGCCCTCTTAAGAATTTCCGAGTATTCTCTTGCAGTTGCATATCCATTGGCTGCCGCTATCACAATATCACCCCTCACAAGTTTAGCCTTCGTATTCAAGGCGACATATCTGGCAGCAACAACAGTATCCCTATTCCCGTCCTCACTAAGGGCACGGTTCATATACTTCAAAAGCCTTTTATTTGTTGCAACCCACTCCATAAAAAAACTTCTTTCCATTGCTTATTAAATGTTCTTATTATAGAGTAAAATACGTCTTTTAAGAATAATTTTAAATAACCATCACTCTTCTCTGCTCTATGAAAATAATAACATTACATTGCGATTATATAAAATTCAAGGCATTAAAAAAAGCTGTAAAGGATGCAGAAGAACTAGACGCAAAATCACAAACAGAAATCAAAGTTACTGAATGTCTTGCAGTCCTGACAGCAATAGAAAAAGGGGATTCTAAAGAAACATTATCAGAACTAATAAAAGCAATAGAAAAAACATCGAAAGAAGTAAATGCAAACAACATTGTTTTATACCCATACGCACACCTCTCATCAAATCTTGCTTCCCCAAAAATTGCATTAAATCTTCTTTTAGATGCTGAAAAAATTCTTAAAAAAAATAAATCGTTCCAAATTGTAGAAAGAGCACCATTCGGATATTACAAATCTCTTGAATTAAAAGTGAAAGGACATCCATTGTCTGAACTATCCAAGGAATTTAAATCACCAGATTCTTTTTCTCAGAACCAAATCCACGAAGAAGAAATAGACATTAAAGAACTCCTTTCTAAAATGTCAAGGAATAAAGTTTCTTTCAAAAAACCTCCCAAAGGTTTGAAAAGCAATGTAGAACTCGGGAGAGATTTAGATTTATATGTGGTAAATGAAGTAGTCGGAGGGGGACTCCCTTTATTAACTCCTGAAGGTGCAACAATAAAAAGGGAAATTGAAAGATTTATAGTTGATGAAGAAATAAAAAGAGGATATAAACATACATCAACACCAGTATTAGCAAAATCAGATTTATATAAAATATCAGGACATTGGCAGCATTACAAAAACGATATGTTCGTAATGGATGTTCGCGGAAAGAAATTTGCATTAAGACCTATGACTTGCCCATTTCAGTTTATTCTCTATAAAAGAAAACCCCGGAGTTATAAAGAGTTGCCAATAAAATACGCCGAAATAGCAAGCTTATTTAGGAACGAACAGTCAGGAGAACTTCGGGGCTTAACAAGATTAAGGCAGTTTACATTAGCCGATGCACATATAATTTGCAGAGAAGACCAAGTTGAACAGGAATTTATAGAAGCTTTAGATTTAATAAAATATGTAATGAGAAAATTAGGCATTGAAGAGCATATTTGGTATAGGTTTTCAAAATGGGATCAAAAAAATAAAGAAAAGTATATCCAAAATCCTAAGGCTTGGAATAAATCGCAGGACATGATGAAAAGAATACTTGACAAGATTAAAATAAAATATATAGAAGCAGACGGAGAGGCCGCGTTCTATGGTCCCAAGTTAGATTTGCAATACAAAGACGTTTATGGCAAAGAAGATACTTTATTGACGATTCAGGTAGACTTTGCTCTTCCTGAACGTTACGATATGACATATAAAGACGAGAAAAATATTGAACAAAGACCCATGGTAATTCATAGGTCTTCAACGGGAGCAACAGAAAGAATGATTTCTTTTCTTTTAGAAAAAACTCAAGGTCTGCTTCCCTTGTGGCTTTCTCCAAGACAGATAAGAGTAATTTCATTTACAGACAGAAATATAAAGGAAGCAGAAAAATTAGAACTACAGCTTAAAGAAAAAATCCCTGGATTAAAGATAGATTCAGATTTGCGTTCAGATACAGTTCAGGGAAAAATTAGAGACGCAGAACTCCTAAAAATAAATTATATTATTGTCATAGGAGACAAGGAAGAAAAATCAAAGACTCTCGCAGTAAGGCAAAGAGGGCAAAAACCAAAATTTGGAATAAAATTCTTAGATTTTGTAAATGATTTAAAAAAAGAATTAGATAACTGAAATTTCCCAATAATTACAAAACATATAAAAACCTATAAAACACACCCTATTTAATAAATTGTTAAAAAGAAAATATGAAAATACAACCATACATCGAAAAACTTGAAAACTCCAGAGAATATAAGCAGTTTCAAATCAAGCATAAAGACGCTTTTCTTGTTGCTGGTTTTTTTGTTATGGATTTCGAAACTGGTATAAACATTCACCAGATAGATTATTTTATTCCTAAAGAAAAGAAAGTTGCAGCTTTTACATTAGATGATGATGTGGAATTAAGAGTTTTAGAAACAATGAATGAAAAAATTCCTGAAAAGTTAAACATCCAGACAAACGTTGATTTAGATGCAATCAAAGGAATCTTAGAGGATGAGATGAAGAACCGGAATATAACTGAAAAAATAAAAAAAGTTATTGCAGTGGTTCAAACAATAGACGGCAAGAAAATATGGCTCTTAAATTGTATTTTATCTGGAATGGAAATTTTAAAAGCTCATGTAGATGATGAATCACGCACGGTTTTAAGTATGGAAAAAACATCCATAATGGACTATGTAAAGAAAGTTCCTGCAGGGGAAATAATAAAAAAAGACAAACTGGATGAGAAAGAAATAGAAAGCCAGATAGACCAATTAGACAAACTTAAACTGGAATTAGAAAAAGAAAAAGAAAAAATCACAAAAAACAAAAATAAGAAAGTAAAATCATTAAAGAAAAAATGAGGCAAGTTCTTAGTATCTATAAAGCATCGTCGTGGAAGGTTGCATAGATAAATTAATTTAAGAATAACAAAACACCTTTCTCATCGATAGAAATTATCTCATTTTTTAGAGTTATTAAAATATCTAAAAAACTCATTAAGCTGTCAATTTTCTCATCATCGATAAAAATCGCCTATACTTTATATTTACAGTTCTTATTGATTTTTAACCGCTTTTATTCCCTATATCCCAAAGCATTTTAGTATACCCTCTCTTTTCAACATCCTTCATAGAATAACCTAACCTTCTCCTCACATTAATTACCTTCTTCCTTGCTTCCATAATATCTTTTTTATTGCACAAAACCTCAACTTCAATAAACCATCCAAGTTTATCAACATTATTTAATTCTATATTAACTTTATTTTTAGTTTGGTACAGTTCAGTTGTCTTTTCCTTATGCATCCAATTTCTAAAACCAAAATCATTAATCAGATTAAAAAAACCATCCAAATCAGAAACAAAAAACTGCACTTCCTCTTTGGCATGCACTCCCCCCGAATATCCCTTTCTTTGCTTAAAATTAACTTCTATCTTCTTCCCCCTATGCCTTGTTCTAAGGCTTTTTTCAGGATAATCAAAATATTCCAACGAAAAATAATCATCTACTTTCTTTTCCTTTTTCACAAATCTGGCAATTTTCTTTATTTTCTTTCTTGCCTCTTTAATATCCTTAACTTTAATTTTTGTTTCAACCTCAACCCAGCTCATCTTTCACCTCTAAAAGAATAATCAAATGTAGTATATAAAATTATGGTGATTAAAGTTAATTAACTAAATTTTTGATGATTGCCGATGATAAATTGCTTAAAAATATAGGTTACAACCAAAATGTATTAAATATTTTAATGATTAACTAACGAATGAGATTATCTTAAGTTTCACAAAGTGAAATTTGGGGATTTTTCACAGGAAAATCCAAGATAATCGCGATGTTAACTGCCCCGAGCCGAAGGCGAAAGTTCGCAGGACGTGATTCAAGCAATTTATTGCGAGAAAGTTCAGTTTAAGACCTTAGAAAGTTATTTAAGAAAAAGAAATTTATTGGTTGTATGAAAATAAGAAAATTCAAAATTTCAGATACAATACCTGTTGCAAATTTGATAAGCAAAACTTTTGCTACTTTTAACAATAAAGAGGGAACAAAGAAGGCAGTTCAAAGATACATTGACCATTATAATCCTAAAAAGAATGATGTTAAAAAAATAAAGGAGGGTTTTTTGCGAACACCACTATTTTTTGTTGCAGAGGAAAATGGTAAATTTATAGGAATTATAAGAGGAACAAAAAATAGAATTGTTAATTTGTTTGTATATGAGCAACATCATGGAAAAGGTGTTGGTAAAAAACTCCTGAAAAAATTTGAGCAAGAAGCGAAAAAAAATCATTCCAAGGAGATTAGGATTAGAGCTTCTTTGTTTGCAATAAAATTCTATCAGGGAGCAGGTTACAAAAAGACAACAGGTATCTTAAATTTTATGGGCTTGAAGATACAACCAATGCTTAAGGTCCTAAACTGAATTGCAATTAACGAATAATAATGAGTTTTCACCAACGATAAAATATAAGGATTTAAAACTTTTATTAATCGTGTTGTTTAAATTAATTAAATTTTAGCCAGTTTTTGCACTAATCCCCAAGATTATCTAAAGATTCTTTTACCAAGATTTACATTAAATTCCGGATGCAGTTAATTGAGAAACTAACTCCCCGCAATCTATCGGAGAAGGGAAGTAGCTACTATAACAATCGCATGAAATGGGCTCGTGATTTGGTTGGCATATTGTCCCCGAATTTCCTACAATTGCCTGAACACTTAAACTAATCGGCAAGTTGCCCATAATTTCCTCAACATTAAATTGAATTTGGATGTCCCCTGCATTCAAAATATCTATCTTAGTAAATTCCACAAATCTTGAAAAATCATTTTTAACATCAAATTCATTTCGATATTCCTGTCCTTGGTAATCTTTTGTTTCCAAGATTTGAGAGCTCCCATCATCATGCAAAGCAATCATCCTCGCTCCGGTAATGTCTCCCTTTCCAACTTTCCTCTCAATATTTGCATAAATTATATTCTCTCCAATTGCGTTTCCAGTTCCCCCAAAATCATAACTCTCATGAAAAAAACTGCATTTCAGAACCTGCAAATCTGCCGTCGTGCAATCAAGAATATCTTCTGAATTAGTTTCAGAGAATTTTGTATATATTCCCCAGAAAACACCGACCGCAATCAAAGTAATTAAAACTATCAAAACAGTACCTACAATAACTCCTAATCCTCTTTTGTTCATATTTTTATGATGTATTCTTAATATTAAAATCTAACTTAATAACAACTCTCAGAGTTTAAACAACAAGTCTCCACAGAACAAGAAGTTCCGGGCTCACCTGGAACCTTACTACAACAATATACTTTGCCTGAACTAACATCATCAGGAGAACAAGTAGTCAAATTCCAAGGATATTGACAGCAATAATTCTCATATTTTGTATTTCCCGGCTCAAAACCCAAGCGGGGAGGATTTCCTCCAACGCCAAGATTGCATAAAACAGAATCAGATTCAAAATTACAAGATTCTTTTGAATTTCCAGTAAGCGCAACAACACTAACTTCTTCAGGATTTATCCCTGCAGGAACCTTTACCCTATAAGGATATTCCTTAAAATTCTTAGTTTCTAATTCATTTAAACCAAAAGAATCTACGTCAGAGAAATCAATTTTTTGAGTTCCTAAAATTGTATTTTCCTTAAATAAGAAACGCACCCCTGATAAATCACCTTCCCCCAGATTTCTTTTCACAAGAACTTCAGACTCCCAACTATTAACTCCACTCCGATAATCGCAGTATCCATAGGACTCGCATTTTACAGGTTCCAAACTCAAAGTAAAACAGTCGGTGATCAACCCCCCTTCAACACTTTCAGAAGATTTATTCAAATAAATCACTAAACCACTAACGGCAATAAAAACTAAAAGAATTATAAAAACAGTTCCAATAACTGCACTAACTCCCTTCTTGCCTCCAAACATAAAAAAAGATAGAAATCAAATTATAAAAACCTTCCCGACAACAAAAACAACAAAAACTAAAAAAATAAAAATTAAATTTTAATCAGTGCAAGTAACAGGAGAACTCGTCACTTGGCAGACTTTTTTGTCCGCACCAATTAATGCGGCCACATTTACACTATCTCCTGCAGCAATTACTATTTGACTTCCAATACTTACTGGTGTCCACGTCACACTACCCAATTCCTCTAAGCTTCCGTCTATATCATCAGTTGTAGAAGTTCCATCGTTCTTTGTATGTATCACTCTCAATCCAGTTACATCAACATCGCTCGCACCAACATTCCTTCTCAACACTGCGAAACCAGCACCAGAATTCGCGCTACAACTAACGGGCTCTACAGAAACAGTTAAGCATCCAGAATCAATATCTTCGGTAGCGTCTTCAATCGCAGGTCTTACTGCCGCCCAAATCAATGCAACTCCAACCACTACCAGAAGGATAATAAGGACGTTTGCAACAACCGCACTAACTCCCTTTTTATTAAATACCATTTATCATCCTCCTTTTTATCTTATATCAAAACTACTATTTGATTGTTTATAAAAGTTTCTTATTCTTAACTTATTTATGGTTGGCTCAAAATATTTAAGACAAGAGGTCAAAAAGAAACAAGAGAAGTTTTAACAAAAGTAAAATACAAAACCAAAGGATATACAACAATAATTACAACAGACTAACTCTTAACTTATGAAAATTCTATTAAAAGTGTTTGGATATAGCAAACGCATTTAATTTCAGTATACTTTTATGCGTTTACCAGACGTCAAGAATCCTTATGAATTCAGATTCTTGAGTGTGCTCAAGAACTCAGTTGTCAGCACTCTTGACATAGCGGAAGATTACTAATATTTAATGTTTCTGCTATGGATTAAGGGAAAGAGAGTTCTGGAGAAAAGTGAAAGTTTAAGTGGGAAAAATTTGGATTTTGTGATTTTTAAGGGGATTTATTTTGAGATTTTTTTGATTGTGGGACGACCTCGCTTGTTAAGTGACCCGATGACCAAATGGGGAGAGCACAGTGTGGCATGAACGGTGAGCAAGTTGTGTAGGGGTCGTCGTCTATTCTTTAGTCGCAAAAACATTTATCCAAGTATCTTTTTTCTCGTTAATCAAGACTTTAACAATTTTGAAATTACAAGACTCAATCAGATTTTTGAATTCATCTTGAGTATAGAAAGCAAAAAATTTTGTTCTTCCTTTATTATATTCCTATTTCTCAACTAACTTTTTTTCATTTCCCTGTTTGACTGAGAGATAGATGATTCCCGCAGTTTTTAGTATTTTTCTAAATCCCAGCAAAGTATTTTTCGCATCCTCTTTTGGAACATATAAAAATGAAGCACAAGCCCAAAGACCATCAAAAGTATTTTCTGGAAAATCAGGATTTCTCATATCCATTTGCATAAATTTGGCATTTGGCACATTTCGAGAAGCCATTTTTACGAAATTAGAAGTTAAATCAATTCCTGTAACTTCTAAATCATGTTCAGAAAAATACTTTGCGTCCCTGCCTGGACCACAACCAATATCTAAAATTTTTTGCCCTTTCAAATTTTGAATGAAAAAATCTGCGATATTTTTAATTTCATTTATGTCAAAATGTGTCTTGTAATAATCTTCCGCAAGTTCCTCATAAGTCTTGATTATTTTTGCGACTACACTATTTTTATCAGTCATAAATATTGATTATTTGATAAAAGTTATAAATGTTTCTTTAACGCGACCCCGAAGATTTTTTTCTCGTAGAGAAAAAACCTCAGAGTTGAGTTTAAGTTTTATTCCATAATTCATCTTTGTAGAAAACTAACTTTTAGGGCACGTGCTCTTTTTTGTTTCTTTTTTCCTAAAAAAGAAAATAGAAATAATTTTTGTGGTAATGAGTATTGAATTATTTACATAATTGGGAATACAATATTTCAAAATCATCTCTCATTATCGAAGTGTATAAATCTTCAGCCATTTCTCTTCCGGAATATAACTTTGCCCATTCATCAAGTTTACTCCACACTTTATTATTGAATTCTGATTCGTTATGTCCCTCTTTCAAATTTCTGGCTGACATAGAACCGAACGTTCCTCGGAACTCAACGTCATAAACGCTATCGTGTTTTTCAACTAACCAATGTCTAAGTGCATCAAATCTTTGCGAAATGTCTACATCGACAATATATTTTGGTCCTGCTTTTTCCTGTGCATATTTTATGAACACTAAGTCATAATGAGTTGAAACTAGTATTCTCGGAAGATTGATTTTTCGAACTTTTGAATCACTCATTTTTCCCATTATCTTCACGTTCCTAACTACTCTCTTAGCAAGGTCGTAATTACCACTCGCTTCACTTAACTCTCTTTCAGCTCTATCCATATTGGCCCTTGCATCCTGCACTTTTTTTTCGTGCTTTTCCATTATTTTTTCTATTAAACTCATTTTTCTTTATCCAATGTTTCTTCTAAAGTAGTAACAATAAAACATTATATAAATTTATGGTGCAAAATATTTGACAACATTTTAGAAAGTATTATAAGTGTTAAAGTATTAACAATATCATGAATATAGAAGGGAACTTAGAAGAACTTGGGTTGAGCAGGCAGGAAGCAAATATTTATGTGGCTACATTAAAACTAGGTGTAGCTAAAGCAAGCCAAATTGCCCAAAAATCTGGAATTATGAGGGGCGGAGTGTACTACATATTAAAATTGCTAAAAGAGAAAGGTTATGTAAATGAAGTGATTAAATCAGGTGTCCAATATTATGGTGCGGTTTCTCCCGAAAGAATTTTAGATATTGTTGAAGAAGAGAGAAACAGAAAAAAAGAAATTATGAAAGAGATAATTGGGGATTTGAAAGAAATGCAACAAAGTGCGATTGAAAGACCCTTGATGGAAATTTATGAGGGGTATGAAGGATTTAAAACCATATTTAGTAAATTAATAGAAAAACCCAAACAAGAGTTTCGATGTTATATGTCTGCAGATATATTAAATTATTTGCCTCATTTTCATGAGCAATTTAGAAAAAGGAGAAGTCAGCAAGATATTAAAATAAGAACTATAACAGAACGAACTCCTGTAATAGAAAGCATAAAAAAACTTGATAAAAAAGAATTAAGAGAAACCAGATATAATGATGTTCTATTGAAGAATACTCATATTCTTTATTACATTCTTGATGATGCAGTTGTAATTATAAGGGCTAATAAAAAAGAACAAATGGCAATTTACATTAAAGATGAAAATCTTGCACAATTACAAAAGAATATTTTTGAAAAAGAGTGGAAACAAAGTAAGGTATAATTCATCAGCCCGTCCCCATAATCCCCTAACATTAAAATACTAAAACAGCGTCGATATAACAACTAACCATCATCGATAAAATACCAACAAAAGAGGTGAAAAGATTGTTAAAGATATTTCAACAAACAATTTATTCAAAACAATTCTTAGAAAGCCATAGAAAATCAAATTGGGGCTCTTCTCCCTTACATATAAATCAAAAATATTCTCCAATACATTAAAGTTTAAGCTTTAAATGGGTCTTGGTGGGAAGGCATCCCATGTGCTTTCTTATATGTATGGAAGGTGGTAAAGCATTTTTCTCTTGCAGAGATTATCGCCTGAGAACGAATTATTTCCTCATATCTATTATCTGGTTTTATTCCCTTTGACAAATCTTCTTTTTTATCTTTATCCTTTTTATCCTTGAATTTTAAAAAAGAAAACAGAGCCGAAAAAGGATTTATGTCTTTAGATTTTTCTTCTTCTTGTTCCGCAAGTTTTTTCTTGTCATCTAAAATATCATCTATATCCTTTTTAATTTGGTCTAAACTATCATCTGTAACTCCCTGAATTAACTGCATTACGTCTCCCATATCATCCTTTTCCAGCTCTTCTTTCAAGACCTTGATTTCCTGCTCGTTTAAAGAATAAGAAGTAAATTTAATATTTACTCTCCCTCCAAAGCCCCAATGTTGAGATTGAGGAACCCTCTGTGGTATCCCCCTAAAATCAAATTCCACAATTAAAATTGAATAATATTTTCTTGCCTTTACTTTTTTAAACACTTCGGGAAGGAGTTCCTCATTTACATCATCTTCCGGATTGTAAGGAGATTTCGCAAGAATTACCAAATTCAAAAGTATCGTATTAAATGTAGTTACTAATGCGGCTTGCATTGAATCATGTTTTTGTTCTAATTTCTGTGCCGCTTTTAAATATGGTTTCACCCAACGGGTTGTTAATTTTAATGAATTTACCTGACTTTTAAGATAGTTTTTTTCAATTTCAAACCTCTGCCTTAATGAAGACTCTGACTCATCTATCCACCTTAAAAATTCATCAATTCTTTGTTTTAAAATTCTTTTAACTCTATCGTTTAAATCAATATCATCAATTTTTGATACGGATTCTGCAACCATAAATGCATCCCTCAATGTAACAAAATCCAATTCTCCTGTCGCCATCGCGTGGATGCTCCCCCTTCCCTTTTTAGCATCAACATTATCCAGCCATATTTGCTTTAATGAAAGTAGTCCCGTGTATTTTTTCTTTGCATCCCCCGACCTATAAAAATTATAAGGTTCCAGTCTTATTTTAAATTCCTTTAAATCATAAACAATCTGGAGAACTGTTTTTAAAATTGCATTTATAGTCCCCATATTTCTTGAAACCTCTTGTTGCATTTGAGTTGCTTTTCCCTGCATTTCAGAAAAGTGACCTGAACCCGGAGATGAAACAAAGTTATCAATTAATTTATCCACTTCCTTAAATGGACCTTGAAGAAAATCTAAAAGCCAAAAGTAAACGGGTTCAAGACCTTCAGAGGGAGAATCATATATAATCTCGTGCTGTTCTATCGGTGCCTTCAATCCCCATTTTGATAAAGCGTCTTTTTTTGCTTCATCATAATCAAAAATAACTTCTGTTTTGAAATTTTCTGCCTTCTCTGCCGCCTTTATATAACCCTCTTTTTTTACAATTTCTTTTACTTCTTTTCTTTTCTCTGGTTTGCAATATATATCTGGGCTGATTGCCGCGATTAATTTATGTATATTCACCATCTTATCTTTAGTAATGTTACGGATTTAATAAATATAAAGGTTGGGTTTCTTAAATCTTTAGAGAAGAGCAAAAGCATTAAATAAATCTATTTCTTATATATTCTATGGGTTTTTTTAAAAAAAATGTGGATGTTGTTGACCTTGCAGATATGCGGCGAAGAGGTTTGTTAAAGGAAAATAGTGGAGGAAGTAGAATTTCTGAAAGTTCTGGGATTACGGATTTTACTAGTTCTGTTAGTAGTTCTAATAATACTGACACTGTTAATTTAGATTTTCTGGGAAATCTTGCAGGAGCTTCTGTAAATTCTGAAAGCCCGGGAAGAATTACAGACTCTTTGAGAACTGCAAGATTAAGAAATAGAGAAAATTCAGAGATTCATGAGTTAAAAATAAGGCTGGATGATAATAATTTTAAATTGAATAGTGCAATTGAAAGAATTAGGGAATTAGAAAGAAGACTTAATGAAAGAGGGATTTGATTAAGCTGATTTTAAAGACCTAATATTCCGGGGGTTTGGACTTCTTCCAAGTGCCCTTTGAACCAAACCATACATGTCACTTAATTCTTTTCCGTGAATACTTTCACTATATTGATATGCAAGCCTTGCATGAACATTATAGGCACTCTGTAATTCTCCCATTAATCTTTCTTTCACTTCATCCATATGTCTTTCAGGACCTTTAATTATCATCTAACAAATTTTCCTAATTCTATCTGAGACCTCCTCAAATCTTCTTCCATCAATAAAGCTTTGGTCACTCATAAAATATCTGAAAATTAAAGGTTTAAAAATCTATTTATTGTTTGCAAAAATTTTGTATAACAAGGAGACATATGTCCCCTAAGAGCACGTGTTTGCAAAAATTTAAATAATGTTTATTCTTCTTGTATTTATGAGAGGTGGATTGTATGCTGGAATACTTGGAGTATTTGCATTTGCTGGTTTGAGTTTTTTTGGACCCTCCGGAGAGAGAGGTGTTCCTAAAATTAGGGGTGCAGATTATGCTCCCGAAGCAAGAGTTTCCGCCTCGAATAATCCAGGAAAAATTGATGAAGCAAATGAAGCAAGAGTTTCCGCCTCGAATAATCCAGTAAAAATTGATGAAGCAAATTACATTAGAATAACAGACACCGATGAAAGAAGAAAACTTCTTGACAAGTTAGGAATTGAATATGCTCTTGAAAATTTTAAACAAAGAGATATTCCTTGGGAAGTTGAGATTGATACTCCAGAAAATCGTGAAAAAATTGATGAAGCAAATCGCATAATTCGCCAAGTTTATACGATTATGGCGAGGGAAAATAGGTGGTCTGAAGATGATGAAAAAAGAAGCCTTCTTGATAAGTTGGGATTTGAAAAATGTATATTCGACGAGGATGAAGTTTTATCACTCGCTCCTGCAAAGGGAAATCCAGACATCATAAATGTTTGGCTTAGTTCTGGAGGAGTTAGCCGTAATTTAGGAATAGAAGAGGGACAGAAGAGTAATGTTTATGGTCTTGCAGGTAGCGTAACTCTTGAACAGCTTAAAAATTATATCAAATCCAATAAGTAGAGTAAGTTTAAATAATTGTTCTTTATTTTATTAATATGGATTTATCTAAAGAGATTATGGCATATGCTTTGCAAAATGCTATCGAGCACGGCGAGGCCAAACCAGAAATTGTTTTGCCTAAATTGTTTCAGCATGGGCTTGATAAAAAAAACATTTCTGCCATCATGCCAATAATTAAGGAAGCGGTTAATAAAGTTAATTCTATGTCTGTAGAAGAAAGAGAGAAGCTTTTTGAGAAACTTGGTGTTTTGGTAAAAAAACATGAAGGCAGACCTGAAGGAGAACTTCAGGAACTTCCAGGAATCATAAAAGGAAAAAAACCAATATTCCGTCTTGCCCCATTTCCTTCAGGAGCATTGCATATTGGAAACGCAAAAACATTTTTGTTGAACGCACTATATGCCGAGAAATATAATGGAGAAATAATTTTAGTGATGGACGACACTATTGGAAGTGCCGAGAAGCCATTAGCGAAAGAATCTTACAACCTTATCAAAGATGCATTTGACTGGCTCGGAATTAAATATAAAAAAATAGTGTATAAATCAGACAGGCTTAAAATTTATTATAAATATGCTGAAGAATTGATAAAAAAGAACAAGGCATATGTTTGTTATTGTTCTACAGAAGAGTTAAGAGAAAATAGGCTGAATGGTGTTGAATGTTCTTGCAGGCAATTTCCACCGGGATTGCAAAAAGAAAGATGGAAAGAATTATTTAAAATCAAAGAAGGGCACGGAGTTTTAAGAATAAAGACAGATATGATGCACCCCAATCCAGCGTTCAGAGATAGAGTTTTATTTAAAGTTACAGACCGAGAACATCCAAGGGTCGGAAAAAAATATCGGGTTTGGCCATCTCTTGAGATGTCTTGGGCAATTGATGATCATTTGCTTGAAATTACTCATATAATCAGAGGAAATGATTTGATGATGGAAACAGAAATGGAAAAATATATTTGGAATATTTTAAAGTGGAAATATCCTTCAATTATCCATACTGGATTAATTAGAATTGAAGGGTTGGGTGCTAAAATTTCAAAGTCTAAAGCCCGCAAGGAAGTTTTATCGGGAGAGTTTGGTGGATGGGATGATCCAAGAACGTGGAGTATGCAAAGCTTAAAAAGAAGAGGAATAAATCCGGAAGCAATAAAGGAATTTGTAAGCGGAATTGGGTTAAACAAACAAGACATTGCAGTCCCAATTGAAACTCTCTATTCTTTAAACAGAAAAATATTAGATGAAAAATCAATGAGATACAGCTTTGTTTTAAATCCAAGAAAACTGAAAATAGAAACCATCCTGACTGCCGATGAAATTGAAGTCCCCGTTCACCCCAAATCCAATGAAAAAAGAAAAGTCAAAATAGGGCAGGAAATATTTATTTCAGAAAACGATTTTGAAAAATATAATGGAGAAGAAATTAGATTAATTCATTTGTTCAATACTAAACTTGATGAAAAAATAAAAGTTGTCTCAATAGAAAATAAAAAAATTCCCAAACTAAATTGGGTATCTTATGGTTTAAAGACAAAAATATTAATGCCAGATGGAATTTTTGTAAATGGATTGGCAGAAGAATCCGTCAATGATTTAAAGATTGGAGATATAATTCAGTTTGAGAGATTTGGATTTGTTAGATATGACGGCGAGAAAAAAGGGATTAAAGAATTTTGGTTTGCCCATAATTAATAATTCGCAAGAAATTTATAGTTATTAATTTGATTGTTGCCGCCAAATTTTCCCATTTTCCAAAATATAAATCCCTCACGTTTTCTCATCAAATACATAACCACCAAGAAATACAATAGAAAAACAATCTTTCAAAAAAATAATCCCCTAACTGATAATCTCCCAAAGAAGATAAATCTAAAATAGCAAGATATTAATATTTCGTTTTCCTAATAAAACTATGGTAAAAAGAAACGAAAGAAAGAAAAAAAAGATAAGAGAGATAAAATCAAGAATAAAAGAGTTAAGAGTTTTAAAGCCAGAGAATAAAGAAAACGAGGAATCAGAATTAGAACGGGAAGTGCATGAAAGGGACACTTCAGACTTTGTTCAGGTTTTAAGAGGCAAGGGGATAGTCAGGGCACCTACACCGATTTTAGGTCAGGAAGAAGCAGAACAAGAGTCAAGTAATATCAGAATCCTTCCAGCAAGAACAAGGGAAACAGAGAATAATGAAGGTCCGAGACAGCCATATATTGCTTCAAATTCTGCAACATATCAGGCAGGAAATACATATCAAATGGGTTATCATCCAGAATCATCTACCCAAACAGAAGAGTTAAATGTAACACCTGATGGAGTTAGGATGGAAAGCAAAGCAAGACGTCTCCCTGCATTAGACAATCCAATAGGAACATCACAAAGAAGTGGATTAGCAGAACACGGGGGGCAAAGAGATTATGCGGGTGAAAAAGAACGTCCGCAAGGAGTAAAAAAAGGAAGATTTTCAGGAGAATTCGTCAATGGGAATTAAGAAACTGCATATTCCATAATGTTTTCAAAATCATCTAATTTTTTTATAAAATCTTAAATCACTCAAGAGAAATTATAAAATCAAAGTAAATTTAATTTGCTATTCTTTTTATAGTCTAAGACATTTATAATTGAAAGGTATTTGTCTTAAACTATTAGCGGAAGAACAAAAAACTGTTCAAAATATGGACAATTCTGTTGATTAGCACAATTGTTTTCAGAATTGTACAGATAGAGAATTCTGGACAAATAGTGTTCCAATTATCAGAATTA
>JAUYJY010000031.1 GCA_030699205.1 Candidatus Pacearchaeota archaeon | reverse complement strand
TGCAGAGGCCTCTGCAATTTGGTGCGATGTTTTTCCTTATGAGGCGGGCAAAGATACAATAAGAATTGATATTAATTTGACAATTCCTGAAAGCTCTATTACAGGACAGCTTACTGATACTATTACTGCGACAGTGACTGCTCTTTAAGGTTTTGATTTTAGTTGGTAAACTATTCTTAGTATCTTTAATTTTATCCTATACCCCGATGCTCTGCATCGGCTGGGTAAAAGCTTAAGTAAAAGTTGAACAAGTCTTTTAGATGGATGTTGAACATGCTGGTTATTCTACTTACAGAATACGTTACCACATGGTTTTTGTAGTCAAGTACCGAAAGCAAATGCTGTTGAAAAAAGTTCCTTTCGAATATTTCAAGAAAATTATAATTGGCATTGGAGAAAGATATTGGTTCAAATTTGATGCAATTGGTGTGGAAGAAGACCATTTTCACATTGTGGTTGGAGCTGCACCACGCTATTCACCATCGAGAGTAATGCAAATAATCAAAAGCATAACAGCAAAGAAAATCTTCGAGGATTATCCAGACATTAAAGAGTTTTTGTGGGGTGGAAATTTTTGGTCAGCAGGAGGACATATAGACACAGTTAGTGAATTTGGAGGATTAGAAAAAATAAAGAAGTATGTCGAGGAGCAAGGAAGAAATAAAGGGCAGTTAACTCTTGCGACTTTCGTCTAGATACCCCGCAGCTCTGCTGCGGTTGGGAGCTTCATTTTATGATTTTGTAATGTAATTTGATTATTCCAGATTTCAACTTTTTTATATTGAGTAATTTTAATCTGCTTTCAAAATTTTCTTGAGAGAAAATTCTTATTCCGTTCCCTAATACAAATGGCTCAATATCAACTATTATTTCATCAACTAAACCATTTTTCATAAATGCTGAATTTATTTTTCCTCCGCCAGTTAGAAGAATTTTCTTAAATCCTAATTTTGAAGCTTTTTTTATGGCTTCTTCTGGTGATGTAGCAAGAATATATCCTTTATCGAGTTTGAAATCTGGGCTATTTGAAATTATAATTTTTGTCGCATTGATTTTATCAAAATTATAATCTTTCCATTTTTTGACCTCTTCATAAGTTTTTCTTCCTACAATAAAACAACCCATATCTTTTACTAAACTAAGAAAAACCTTCCAATTCTCATGCGACAAAAAATCTTCTTTATAATTGTTTCTTGCAATTATTCCATTTATGGTTTGTGCCATATACAAAATGACTTTCATAGTATAACAATTATATCCTATTTTATTAATGTTTGTTTCGTGCGCGCTTCCGTCTGGGGGGGTGGTATTAAGCAGGTTCTCAAATTGCACTAAACAGACTTTTAACGAAGTTTGTAAGGTTTGAAGGCTAGGAGCCTTGTGGTGGTTGTTTTTAGATAATGCTTCTTGTTTTTGAGAACAATTAAATAATAACTAAACTTTGAATTGTTATGGAAGAAAAATGGAAGAGAAAATTGACTAAGGTGCAGTATAGGGTTTTGGCGGAGAAAGGCACCGAAATACCATTTACAAGTAAATTTGTTAAACATAGTGAGAAAGGCAAATATATTTGTGTGGCTTGTGGGAATGTGCTTTTTGATTCTGAGACTAAGTTTAATTCATATTGTGGGTGGCCTAGTTTTTGGGATGCAAAGAAGGGTGCAGTAAAATTTCATACGGATAAAAGTTTTTTTATTAAAAGAACTGAAGTTGTTTGTGCTAAATGTGGCGGACATCTTGGGCACGTTTTTAATGACGGGCCTAAAGAACATGGGGGAAAAAGGTTTTGTATTAATGGGGTTGCTTTGGGTTTTAAGAAAAAATGAGGTTATTAAAAGATAAGTCTGGAGTGACGTATAAATAGTCTTGCAATTAAATTCTTGAGAAATTCAAAATAAACCTTTGTTTTTAAATAGAGGCACACGCAAGAAGTTTGAGATTTAACTGGCTAACCTATCTTCTAATTTATTACTTGTTGAGATTAGGGCTGACTAAACTTTACTCATTGACATTCCTAATTATCTATTGTTGAAAAGTTTTTAATAACTTTGAGAGTTTTATGTTTTCTTATAATAACTTTTTAGCTAAATTTTTAATTAACAACTATCTGCAAATTATTTAAATATGCTTCTTTCCTGCTTTTATAATGATTAAAAAGGGTTCGACTTTCGGTGTTTTGATAATGATGTTTTTGCTTGTTATACTTGGTTTTTTGCTTTATTTTCTTTATTTGAATCTTCCTGGAAAGGAAGCTGTTGGTTTTGAGCAAGTTGTGGGTAATGTAGAAACTATAATCGTGGGGGGAGTTAGTGAGCAATTTTATGAAAATATGAGATATAGGGATAAAAAAATAAGTTATGTTATCTCTGAAAATTGCGGTGAGAAAAAAAGAGTTTCAATGGAAGAGGCTTTTTCTAAACTTGAGGATTTGACTGTTTTGGAATTCTTTCCTTCCGATAATCCCGAATTGAGTATTCTCTGCGAGGATTTGGCTCCTGAAGCCGGACACGAAGATTATTTTGTTGCAGGAGAGGGTGGGCCTTCAGAAGTTATAAATGGGACACTTTATTCAGTTATTCTTAGCGGGGAAATTGCTTTGTTTAGAGAAGAAAGATGTTCTGAAAGCAAAATTGCAGTTCATGAATTATTGCATGCATTAGGATTTAATCATAATGGAAATCCAAATAGTATTTTATATCCGACATTAGATTGTAATCAGAAGATTGATGATGAAATAATAAATGATATAAATCGTTTGTATTCTTTTGCAAGCTTGCCAGATTTGAAAATTCATACAGTTAATGCAACAAAAGCTGGCAGATACCTTAATTTTTATATAGAGGTTTTAAATCAAGGTCTTTGGGATGCATATGACGCTGATTTAACTATAAAGGTTGATGGAAAGGAAGTGCAAGATTTTCATTTGGAAACTATAAAAATTGGTGCAAGGAAGATATTAAGTGTGGAAAATCTAAAGATTTCGGGCTCTGCCGAAAGAATAACTTTTGTTATAGACAACAAGAATATGATAGATGAGATTTTTGAAAATAATAATGACGCTGACTTGATTTTAAGGACTCTTTAGCAGAGTAAATATAGGAATTAATTAAAAGCATAAAATAGTTTATTAGGTATAGAGAACTGCTAAAATCCGGTCATGTAATCAATGCAGTTATCCATATCTCGTTATACAGATATTTTTAAATAATTGTTTTAGATTTGTTTTATGAGTGTAGAAAGAGTAAGAGATTTTCTATATGACTCTTTTGGATATGGGAGGGTTGAAGAATTTCTTGATATGGGTGATAATGTTTCAGTAAATATGAGGGATTTTTTAAGGGGAACTCTTCTTGGAACTTTTAGGACGAGGTCCTCTTCGATAAGGGCGGTTTCAGAAGATGATAGCGGAGCAATAATAAGAAGCAAGGCATATATTTCTGCACCCCATATTTTTCATCATTCTGAATTAAGAGACCAGATAAACGGAGCAAATCGGAAATCTTTTCTTGGAAGATATGGACTACCAGAAGAAATTAGGAAAAGGAAGTTTTTCTTATCGACTCTTTCAGGATTTAAAAGGCATACTTCTCGAAGGATTATAGGAATTACGAGGGAGATTAAAGAAGGATATTTCCCAGATGCAGAGTGCCGGTCAAGTATAGACGGAATGTTTTCAGCAAGTATGAACCATCCAGACTTATATTTATTTGTTCAAGGCAGAGATGATGATAACACGCCGAAACTACTTGTATTATCTTTTAATTTGGGAAAAGAGGATGGGAGAAATTTAAATGATATTTCTGCAAGTTATAATGGTTTGATGAGAAGAAGGAGAGAATAGATAGAGGGAACAAAACAAAGAAGTTTTTGAAACAATGGACAAAAAAGAAGTTGTTAATTAAATATTTTGTTTTATGATTGATGACCTCATAGATAAAATAGAATGTTGGCAAGGTGTACAGATTATATGCTAAAATTTATAATCTCTTTATTCTTTTATATTTTGTTTTAATAAAGAGAAGATGGAGTATAAAAATTATATAAATGGAGTTTGGGTTTCGAGTAAAACAGGAAAGAAATTTGAAAGTTTAAATCCCGCTACAGAAGAAGTCATAGGAAAATTTCAGAAATCTGATAGGGAAGATGTTAGAAAGGCGGTTTTATCTGCTAAAAACGCTTTTCCTGCTTGGAGAGATATTCCTGCACCTAAACGTGCAGAGTATTTATGGAAAATTAGAGATTTGCTTATTAAAGAAAAGGAAAGACTTGCGAGGCTTGAAGTTAAAGAAATGGGGAAAGTAATTTCTGAAGCTCGTGGAGATGTGCAGGAAGCGATTGATGTTTTTGAGTATATGGCTGGTGAAGGTCGAAGACTGTTTGGGAATACAACTAAATCTGAACTACCGAATAAGTTTGCAATGACAGTTAGAAATCCCATTGGGGTTGTTGGATTAATTGCACCTTGGAATTTTCCAATTGCAATTCCTGCCTGGAAGATTGCTCCGGCCTTGATTTGTGGAAATACTATTGTTTTTAAGCCAAGTTCAGACACGCCGTTATGTGCTATTGAATTAATTAAGATAATAGAAAAGGCAGGAATTCCAAGAGGGGTTGTTAATTTAATTACAGGTTCCGGAGAAGATGTAGGCGATGAGATAATTAGGAATAAAGACATTTATGCTGTCTCATTTACAGGAAGCAAGGCGACTGGAGAATATGTTTTGAAAAATGCGGGAATCAAAAAAGTTGGTTTAGAGTTGGGAGGAAAAAATGTGATTATTGTTATGGATGATGCTAATCTTGATTTGGCTGTTTCGGGTGTTTTATTTGGTGCATTTGGGACTACCGGGCAGAGATGCACCGCAACTTCTCGAGTGATAGTGCATGATAAAATAAAAAAGAGATTTGAAACTGAATTATTAAAGAGAATTAAGAAACTAAAAATAGGGAATGGGATTAGTTCTGATGTTGGTCCGTTAATAAATAAATCTGCATTGGAAAAATCTATAAAATATATTTCAATTGGAAAGAAGGAAGGGGCTAAGTTGTTATGCGGGGGAAAACCAAGAAGAATAAATGGAAAGGGATTTTTCTTTGAGCCAACGGTTTTTACCAATTGCAGGAGTGGAATGAAAATTTGTCAGGAAGAAATCTTTGGACCCGTGCTTTCTATTTTGGGAGTTAAAAGCTTTGATGAAGCAGTGAAAGTTGCAAATGGCGTTGAATATGGCTTAAGTTCAGCAATTTATACTGAAAATATGAATTATGCTTTTCAAGCAATTGAGAAATTGGAGACCGGGCTGACTTATATTAATTCCTCAACTATTGGGAGCGAGGTGCATTTACCTTTTGGTGGTGTAAAGGGAACCGGGAATGGAACTCGCGAGGCAGGTATTCTTGGTATTGAAGAATTTTCTGAAATTAAGACGGTTTATTTTGATTACTCTGGGAAGTTGCAGAAGGCACAGGGATTGAAATAGAACAATATGAAAGATATTGGAGAGCAGATTTTTGAAATTGACTTAGATGAGATTCCGGAGACTGGAAGCTTTTTAGAGGGCAATGAATTCTCAAGATTTTATAAATCTATAGAAGATAATCCCGAAGAGAAGAGAAGATTAGTTTGGAATGACCCTGAGGAGGCGATTAGAATTTTCAGCGTTTATTCTGATAGGGAAATTGGAGATTATTTCGTGAGGGCTTATGGACAAGATTTAAGATATAATTCTGCGGCCTACTTTATTGCTTGTGAATTGGGAGTAAAGATAGAAAGATTGAAGCATCCAAGTGACTTTTGGATAATTCCTGAATCTATTGTTATGAATCCTCCACATGGGAGAGAATATTTAAAAATGCCTAATGGGCAGACGACTTAAAAAGGTAAATCTTTATAATGTTCTTTGATTTTATTATATTGAGGTGAATTAACTTGAAGATTATTGAAAAGAATTTTATTATCCGAAGTCCTAAGAAAGAGGATTTTATTTCTTTATGGGAAAATTATAATGATTCTCTTTATGCAAAGGTGATTAAATGATAAAAATTAAAAATTTTCAAATGCTCTTAAGAGGTAAAGTTTCACATGATTAAAATAAAAACACAAATTCCGGGGAAGAAAAGTGCGAGGATTTTAGATGGCTTGAAAAAGAGAAATGGTGGTTGGGCTGTGCCTCATCCAATAGTTTTTTCTGGGGTTGGAAATGGTTCTTATTTTAAAGATATAGATGGAAATGTATTTTTGGATTTTGCTTCCCAGATTGCTTCAAATCCATTAGGATATAACCATCCCGCACTAAATGAATTAATCAGAAAATATAACGAAAGTCCCGTTAAGTATGCAGGGCAGGATTTTTGCGTTCCTGAACATTTAGAGCTGATTGAAAAACTTATTGGAATTTCCCCATCAGGGATGGATACTGCTTTCCTGATAAATTCGGGTGCAGAGGCGGTTGAAAATGCAATAAAGATTGCAATGTATAATCGGAAGAAGAAAAAGTTTTCTGTTTCTGTTGATGGTGCTTTTCATGGAAGGACTTTGGGGGCTTTGAGTCTGCATCATTCTAAGCCAATGCAGAGAGAAGGTTTTATTTTAGAGCCAAATAAAAAACTTCCGTTTGACGATTCCGCCGGAGATGAGTTGAAAGAATTGATAAAAAGAAATGGGGCAGAAAAGATAGGATTTGTTATTCTTGAACACTTCCAAGGTGAGGGTGGATATCGGATGCCTTCTATGAAGATGGTTAAAGATTTAAATAAAATATGCAGGGAAAATGGAATTCCATATATTGCTGATGAGGTTCAGGCAGGAATGGGAAGAACTGGGAAGTTTTGGAGTTTTGAGCATTATGGGATAAAGCCTGATGTTTTTTCAAGTGCGAAGGCATTGCAAGTTGGGGCGGTTGTTGCAAATAAGAAATGGTTTCCTCCTCCGGGAGGGATTTCTTCTACTTGGGGGGGCGGTTCGCGAATAGATATGGCTTTGGGAATTAAAACCATAGAAATAATTAAGAAAGAGAAATTATTGCAGAAAAATAGAGTTAACGGCGAATATCTATTGAAAGGTTTGGAGAAGATTGGATTTGAGAATGTCAGAGGAAGAGGATTAATGTGTGCTTTTGATTTGAATTCAGAAAGAGAAAGAGATAATTTTATTATTGAATGTTTGAAAAGAGGTTTGGTTTTATTAGGTGCTGGCGAAAAGAGTGTGAGAGTTATCCCACCATATGTTATCGGTAAAAAAGAGATTGATGAAGCTTTGAGTGTGATGGAGAAGGCTTATAGGGTGGTTAGTGAGAGAGGGTTTAAACATAAGGGGAAGATTTGTGATTTTATGGGGTGCGGGAGAAGTGGTAGTTAGAATGAAAGAAGAAGATGATATAAAAGAGGTAATTGATAAATTAATGAGAATATTAAATGGTGGGTTGAAATGAAAATAGAAAATGAAATAGTGGAATTATATAAAGAAATATATCCCGTTTATGCATTCATGCAGGGAATTTCAGAGTGCAGGGGGAAGATTTTTATTCCTTCAAAAACTAACAGGAAGAAGGTAATCAGAAAAATTAATTTGCTATTAAAACAAGCGAGAGATAAAAAACACTTGATTATTTTGAAATCTCTTAAATATAAACTTGAATTGTATAAACCTTATCAATTTGTTAATGGTTTAGGTTCTTATTTATTTAATTATGAAATGAAAAAAACTTCTGTGAGCGAAATTTTACCTGATTTAAAGGAAGGAGTTAGAATTTTAATAAAGGAAGACACAAAAATGCCAATAGGAATAAGAATATTGTGTGCAATGGGAATAGATAACGCGATTGTTGGGTTGAAGAAGATGAGCAAAGATGGGGAATTAATCTATTTGCTTAAAAGATATAGGGCAAAATTAAATATAAATTTTGAATTAAATAGGGAAAATATCCTGCACAATTTTAAAAAGAATAGTTTGGGAAGAAAAAAGGAATATAAAAAATATCTTAATGGGGTGATGGGCGTGCCGGAAGCTCCTAGAAAAATAGAAAAATTGTGTTTGAAATGGCTTCGTTTAACATTATCTGAATTTAATTTGGTTGCAGATAAGATAAAGAAGAAATATAATCTAAGCGATGTTGGTGAAATTGATAAGTTTCTTCTAGAAAAATCAGGAAAAAATTTATTAAAAACAGCTGATGAATGGAGAAAGAAATTAAGACTTCCAATTGAAAAGAATTTATTAGAAATATCAAAGAGGCATAAGGTAAAATATATTATAACTCCTGACTATCTAGAATCAAAGCTCCCTATTGCTGCAGCGAGTGCCATGAACTACTTATCTGGAGATTTTGAAAATATTTTATTCTTAACTAAAAAGGCAAAAATTAATGATTATTTCTTAGTTGATATTTTGGTGCATGAAGAATTTGGGCACAACGTCAATTTTTCTAACTCTTTAGATTCAAATATTCTTGACAGGTTGATTTTCTTGCCTACTATGTATCCTACTGCAGAGATAATTGCAACTTATCTTGAATACCGGTTTTTTGAGTTAAGCAAAAAATTGAATTTGGGGAGAAAGTTTGATTTGTTTTATTCTTATGTTGTGTTTAAAAGGTTTTTGATAGTTTATCTAAGAGCGATCGCAGATATCAGAATTAATACTGGAAAAAATTCCTTTGCTGAATTTTTGGAATGGGCAAATAATGAAACGGGAATTAACAAAGATTCATTATTCCATGATATTTTTGGTAAATTTTTTATTCCAGGTTATGCAACTGCTTATCCACTTGGAATGCATGCTTTAGAAAATTTGAGAAAAAAATCAAATATAAATGAAAAAGAATTTAATACTAAAGTTTGGTCTCTTGGACTTCCACCCTTTAGTGTTTTTTTGGATAGTGCTAAGAAAATTGGTAAGGAATTTAAGAAATGAAAAAAATAGTAATCGCTTTGGGTGGAAATGCATTGTTGAAGAAAGGACAAAAACCTAACTTTGAAACACAGGAGAGAAATGTTAAAAATGTATTGGGAAAATTATTTATATTGATAAAGAATAATCAAGTTGTGATAACACACGGGAATGGTCCTCAAGCGGGATATTTATTATTAAAACAGGAAGTGCCGTTAGATTTAGTAGATGCCGAAACTGAAGGGCAGATTGGATATTTGATACAGCAGAATTTACTTAATTTATTTTTAAGAAATAATATAAAGAGAGATATTGTCACTATTTTAACTCAGGTTCTTGTAGATTCTGAAGATGGTGCCTTTAAGAATCCTTCAAAGTTTATAGGGCCATTTTATACAAAGAGCCAAGCAGATAAATTAAGAAAAAAATTTAAAGTTGAAAAAGATTCTAATCGTGGCTGGAGAAGGGTTGTTGCGAGTCCGAAGCCAATAAAAATTATTGAAGATAAGATTGTTAAAAAATTATTGTATGGAAAGGCCGTGGTGATTGCCGGTGGCGGGGGCGGAATTCCTGTAGTTATTGGGAAAAAGGGTTTTGAGGGCGTTGAGTGTGTTGTTGATAAGGATTTAGCGAGTGAAGTTCTTGCAAGTTCAATTAATGCTGACGAATTAATAATAATTACGGATGTGCCTTCAGTTTATTTGAATTATGGAAAGAAAAATCAAAAGAAACTTGGGAAAGTTAATTTAAAAGATTTAAAAAAGTATTTTTATGAGGGGCATTTTTCCGCAGGGAGTATGGGTCCTAAGATTGAGGCGGCGATTAAGTTTTTGGAGAATGGGGGGAAGAAAGTTATTATTACTGATATTGATTCTATTGGGAAGCGATGGACTCTTATTGTGAGATAGATTTTTATAATTCTGAGTATTAAGAAAGACATGAAAAAAAAGAAGTCGTTTTTGCTTTCTGTGATTAAGATTCCCTATTATGTTGTAAGAGGGATTTATAGGATTTTTAAGAAGATTGAGAAGAAGGCAGGGGAGAAAGAAATAGAAAAGAAAAGAGAGGGGATGACTGCTAAATATGAGGATTTTAAAGTGTTAAAGAGATTAGAGGGAGATTATGGAGAATGGTCTAATGTTGTTTTGAATTCTGAAAGCAAAATAGGAATAATCCTTGGAGCGAGGGGTTCTGGGAAGACGGCTTTTGGCATTAAACTTTTAGAGAATATTTACGCAAAGATGAAAAGAAATTGTTTTGCAATGGGATTTAAAAGTGAGGAAATGCCTTCGTGGATTAAAGTTGTTGATGATACGAACTTAATAAAAAATAATTCTGTCGTGTTAATTGACGAGGGAGGTGTGCTTTTTAATTCAAGGAATTCAATGTCAAAGCCAAACAAACTTCTTGGAGAATTAATTCTTATTGCAAGACATAAGAATTTAACGATTTTATTTATTTCCCAAAATTCTTCAAACCTTGATGTAAACATAATCAGGCAGGCGGATTTTTTGGCATTAAAGCCAACATCATTATTGCAAAAAGATTTTGAAAGAAAGAAAATTCAGGAAATTTACAAAGGTGTCGAGAACCAATTTAAAAAATATGCACGAGAAAAAGGAATAACTTACATATATTCAAATGAGTTTAGGGGATTTGTAAGTAACGCACTTCCTTCTTTCTGGAATGTTAGAATAAGCAAGAGTTTTAGTTAGCTTTTTATAATCTCATTTATTTATTAGATTGTATTTAAGATGAAAAAGAAGGTGAATATTGCGATTCTTGGTGCAGGAGGGAGAGATTTCCATAATTTTATTGTGAAATATAAAGATAACGCGAAATATGATGTTAAGTTTTTTACTGCTGCACAAATTCCAGGGATTTCAGAAAGGGTTTTTCCTAAGAAACTTGCAGGGAAATTGTATCTGAGGGATATTCCAATTTTTCCTGAAGAAGATTTGCCTAGGTTGATTAAAAAATATGGGATTGATGAATGTGTCTTTTCTTATTCAGACATAAGCCACGAGGATGTCATGCATAAAGCGAGTATTTGTATTGCTAACGGAGTTAATTTTATTTTACTTGGTGCTAATGAGACGATGATAAAATCAAAAAAGAAAGTTATAAGTGTTTGTGCAGTTAGAACTGGTGCAGGAAAAAGTCCTGTGAGCAGAAAAGTTGCGGAGGTTTTGAAAAGACATGGCAAGAGATTTGTTGCTGTGAGACATCCGATGCCTTATGGGGATTTGAACAGGCAGGAAGTTCAGAGATTTGCAAATTATGATGATTTTGCAAGGCATGGGTGCACTATTGAAGAACGAGAGGAATATGAGCCATGGATTGAGAATGGGATGGTGATTTATGCAGGTGTGGATTATGGCAAGATTTTAAGAGAGGCCGAAAAAGAAGCTGATATAATTATCTGGGATGGCGGAAATAATGACCTGCCTTTTTACAGGCCTGATTTGCACATAGTTGTTGCCGACCCGCATAGGGCAGGGCATGAATTAAAATACCATCCAGGGGAGGCGAATTTTAGAATGGCGGATGTTATTCTTATTAATAAAATTGATTCAGCATCTAAGGAAAATATTAAAATTGTAGAGGATAATGTTAAAAGATTTAATAAGAATGCGGGAGTTATAAAAGCTAAATCTGAATTGCAAGTTTCTGATGTTGAAAAAAGGATTATGAAGGGAAAGAGGGTTTTAATTGTAGAAGATGGACCTACTTTAACACATGGCGGAATGTCTTTTGGTGCTGGTTTTTTAGTTGCTAAAAAAAATGGATTAAAAATTGTTAATCCTGAAAAGTATGCTGTCGGTTCAATTAAGATGGTTTACGAGAAATTCCCTCACTTGAAGTATGTGCTTCCTGCAATGGGGTATGGTAATGAACAGATTAAAGAGCTGGAAGCGACAATTAATCGCACTAATTGTGATTTTGTTATTGATGGGACTCCTGTGAAATTAGGCAAACTTCTGAAAATAAACAAGCCAATTGTAGAAGTTGGATATTGCATTAAGGAATCGGGATTAAAAATAGAAGATGTTTTGATGAGAAAAAAGATAATATAGAACTGAATTGTTATGTCGAAGTTGCCGATGCAGATGAATGCAACTTCGAGCACAAGAGGATTGCTTACTCTTGCAATTAAAATTCCAAAACGAAATGAGAGGGACTTTTTGATTCTATGGTTTAATGGAGATAAATATTCAATTAAACAAAAAAGTAAAAAGTGCATTGGATAATCTAAAATTAAATGCATTTATAGCAGAAGACAAAATATAGATAATTCTGATAATTGGAACACTATTTGTCCAGAATTCTCTATCTGTACAATTCTGAAAATAATTGTGCTAATCAACAGAATTGTCCATATTTTGAACAGTTTTTTGTTCTTCCGCTAA
>JAUYJY010000018.1 GCA_030699205.1 Candidatus Pacearchaeota archaeon | reverse complement strand
AGCAGGATAAGCTGAAAGCTTATCCCTGCAATTAAACTAATAACTAACTACTACTATTACACTTCAAAATAATTCCCAAACCGACGCATCCAGCTGGAAGAATAAATTATGATCTAGAAAAAGGTTTCGGAGATACTGACTATTACTAGTGTTTTGTGGTGCTTAAAGAAATATGCATTTGTCCCTCTTTGGCTTCATCAATTCCCTTTTTAATAGCCAAGTATTCTTTTCTCCACCTACTAAAGAAAAGTACCGGTAGTAAAATAGCATATATAATTATGAATTCTGCTCTTAGATTAAAAATTACTGCAAAGAAAAATGCTGAAAATGGATCTATTCTGAAAAAACCTTTTATCGTACCTCTTATGTTTCGTTGTTTTCCAGGCTTGAAAGTTTCTCTTTGTTTCTGTAACCTGGAGATTAATTTTTTGTCTATCAGGGCTTCGAAAACCTTTAATCTTGCAACATTAACTAAGGTAAAGTAAACTGCTGCAACCGTACCTAATATAAGGTAGGAATAGTTTGGTAGAGGAATGTAGCTCGGTGGATTTATAAAAACTCCAATTGCTATGCCATAAATTACAAGGGGGTTAACTGTTGCATGACCTACTAGATCCAAATAAGCTCCGCGCACAGTTGGTAGATTATTGTATCTTGCAATAGCCCCATCAACTCCATCTAAGATATGTGAAATTTGAAAAAGTATAACTCCTAAAATTCCAAGCCAGTAATTCCCAGTTGCGAATAGTAGCCCTGAAAGTATACCCAGGATAGACCATAAGAAACACACTTGTTCAGCTTGAAACCCTAACCACAAAAATAGCTTTGTAAACGGCACTACAAATGGAACCCCTGTCCATCTGCTGGCGAACCCTGCAGTATCCGGTTCCATATGAGCCATCATATTTTTTTCTATATCTTCTCTTGTAATGCGCCGTTTATTTTTGTCCACGGAATAAACAAGATGGGATCTGTTTATAAAGTTTTTTAATTACTATTATTATGGTGGGAATATTTATAAATAGATGGTTCTAGCTTATTAGAAAGGGTGAACACAAAAAGAAATTTGTAGAAATGGATAATTAAACCAAATAATATAAAATAGATTATAGTGGACAACCAAAATGATAGACATATTTGCGCCCACAAGGGCTGAAAAAGAAATAGAAAAAGAATTGATATCTGCCATACAATCAGTTATGGAAACCGGTCGATATTGTAGGAACTTTGAGCTTTTAGGAGAATTTGAAAATGCATTTGCGAAATATTGCAAAAAAACTTATGCTATCGGGGTAAATTCTGGCAGCGACGCTTTGTTTTTTGCTTTACTTGCTCACGGTGTAGGAAAAGGAGATGAGGTTATCACAGTTTCACATTCTTTCATGGAAAGTTCTGCTTCAATAAGCAAGGTGGGGGCTACTCCAGTTTTTGTTGATATTGATACAGAAACATTTAATATGAATGTTAAAGAAATTGAATCTAAAATAAATAATAAAACAAAAGCTATTTTGCCAGTGCACATTTATGGACAATCTGTTGAAATGGACAAGATTTTAGATATCGCAAATAAGTATAAATTGGTTGTAATAGAAGACTGCTGCCAAGCACATGGAGCAGCTTATAGTGGTGTGAAAGTCCCTATTGGCACAACAGGGTGTTTTAGTTTTTATCCAACTAAAAATCTTGGTGCTTTGGGTGATGCAGGCATTGTTGTTACAGATAATGAAAAAGTTGCTGCAAAAATAAAATCTTTGAGAGATGACGGAAGAAGTGCTGAGGCTGGATATTTACATGATGAGATTGGGTATAATAGCAGGATGGATGGTATACAAGCTGCTGCATTAATCACTAAGATGCCTTATTTAAATAAGTGGAATGAAGAAAGGAAAAAAATAGCTAAAAGATACGATGAAAATTTAAAGGATATTGTAAAAATACCTAAAGTTGGTAACTGTAACGAACATGTTTATTATTTATACGTTATAAAAGTTCAGAATAGAGAAACTTTGATGAACTTTTTGAAAGAAAATGGTGTTGGTACTGCTATTCATTATCCGTTGCCTATTCACCAGCAGCCACCGTATAAACATTTAGGTTATGAAGGAAAATTGCCAGTTACAGAAAAAATAGTTAAAGAGATACTGTCTTTGCCAATTTATCCTGGCTTGACAATTAAAGAAGTAGATGAAGTTTGTGAAAAAATAAAGGATTTTTATTCAAAATGATTGGAATTGGTGTTATCGGCCATGGTTACTGGGGAAGACATCTTGTTAGAAACTTCTACCAGTACAATGGAACAGAATTAATTGCTGTTTCTGACCTTGTTGAGAAGAATAGAGAAATTGTAAAAGAACTTTACCCAACTATTAAAGTTACTGACGATTACAAGGAATTATTGAACGATCCTAAGATAACTGGAATTGTAATAGCAACACCTGTTGAGACACATTACCAATTAACAAAAGAAGCTTTGGAAGCTGGAAAGCATGTTCTTGTTGAAAAACCTTTGACTGGAAGTGCTCAACAATCTAAAGAATTAGTTGATCTTGCAAATGAAAAAGGAAAAGTCTTGATGGTTGACCATACTTTCTTGTATATGACTGAAACTGAAAAGATGAGGGATTTAGTACAATCTGGAGAATTAGGAAATATCTACACTGTTGACGTGCAGAGAGTAAGTTTGGGATTATTCCAAAAAACTGTAAATGTAATACAAGATTTAGCTCCGCATGATATTTCAATATTGAATTATTTATTAAACTCAAAACCAACTCACGTGCACACAACTGCAGCTTATGCATGCGCAGGCAATGGTGAAGGCATGGAAGATACAGCACATCTTGTGTTTGATTATCCAAACGCAAAGATTGTAACTTTGCATGTAAGTTGGATCCATCCCGAAAAGAAAAGGTTATTGACGGTAGCAGGAAGTAAAAAGATGGCAGTTTGTGACTTTGATGCAAAATCTGGACCAATACATATCTACAATAGGGGCGCTGATAATTATAAACCCCATAATCCACAAGACAGTCACACTGGTTACAACTTAGTCCAATATAGGGACAATGAGATCTTGATTCCACCTGTTAAAGGTGCTGAAGCTTTGAGGAGCGTGGCCGAAGAATTTACTAAATCAATAGTTGAAGGCAGAAAACCAAAAACTTCCGGAGAAGACGGATTACATGTTGTGCAAATTCTAGATGCAGCATTACAGTCTATGAAGGAAGGAAGGAAGATAGAAATCAAATACTAATTTGGATATGATAAGCTCGTACCAATAATTATTACTTCAACCTTTGATTTAGCTTATGGAGTTCTAATGAAGGCTAGAAATTAATTATTTGAATTTATTAACTATTGAAATTAAAGTGTCATATATTATGAACAAGTCTTCTTTTTGTATTAGTTTCTAAACTTCCTTATAAAAAACATATAATTTAGGAATTACTATTATTATTAACCAAGAAGGAATGCAGGAGAGGATTTTACAGGAAAGGGTTGTTTAAGAAAAGAACTTACAATCGAAGAAGAGTGATTGAATCTAGATTTGGAAGCATTAAAAGAAGTGGTAAGTCCTGTTTTAGCAATAATAATAGTTTCACAGGGCCTAATAAGGGTTATATTTAAAAACCCTGGAGTTTATAAAAACTACATGGACGAGGGAAAATTGATTTGGATAACCGGTCTTGGAGGATCTGGAAAAACAACAATTGCAGAGAAGGTTTTTGATGCCCTTAGAAAAGAAAGTCTTCACACAATCCATCTAGATGGAGACGCAATGAGAAGCATATTGGGAGAAGAGAAGGTTCATGACCTTGCTAGCAGAAAGAGAACTGCAGGAATTTATTCCAAGCTTGCTAATATGCTCGTCGGGCAAGGAATAAATGTAGTAGTTAGCACAATATCCCTATTTCACGAAATACATGAATTTAATGGGCAAAATAACACTAAATACTTCGAGATTTTGGTAAACGCCGATACTGAAAAAAGAAAAGAAAGGAAGCCAGAATTATACTCTAAAAACGAAATAGTGGGGGTCCACCACGAGCCCGAATTTCCTAAGAATCCAAACTTGGTTTTAACAAACAATGAGCCAGGAGATCTTGAGAAAAATATAATAAAAATACTAGATCTAGTAAATGATAAAACGACCTCAAAAAAGTGGGATTATACAGCGCAGGCAAAATTCTATCACAAAAGGCCTAATTATTCTCCTGAAGCAATCCAAAAAATGTGTGATTTTATAGGGGTGCAAAAATCTCCTGACTATATGGCAGCAGACATAGGCGCTGGAACTGGCAATCTGACAATGATGCTCGCCGACAAAATTGGCAAAATAATCGCAGTAGAACCCAATGAAGAAATGAGAAAGTTTGGCATAGGAAACACATTAAAAATGCCAAATGTTCAGTGGATTGTGGGTGCAGGTGAAAAAACTTCTCTGCCAGATAACTCTATAGATTTAGTGACTTTTGGTTCTTCTTTCAATACAACTGACAGACAACTTGCCCTAAAAGAAAGCGCCAGGATTCTAAAACACGGAGGATATTTTGTATGCATGTGGAATAACAGAGATTTAACAATCCCTACTCAAAAAAAATCAGAAGAAATAATAAGAAGATACTTTCCAGATTATTCTCATGGGGTCAGAAGGCAACAGCAAGCAGACGTAATTATTGAAAGTGGTCTTTTTAATGACGTCCACTATCTTGAAGCTCCACAGAATGTTATGATGCCTCTTGAAAATTACTGCGAGGCCTGGAAATCTGTCAAGAACGAGTACTGGGATTTATCAAAAAACATCGGACAGGAAGCACTCAATAAAATCCTCAAGGATATGAAAGATGAATTGGGGAAAAATGACCCTCTAGAACTTACGTACTATACAAAAATATGGATAGCACAAAAACAATAAAAGAGATGAGAGCTAATCAATTTAAATTTGGTACAAAAGCCGAAACTTTGGATTTGATTGCATCTCATATTGCAGAAGGAGAAACCATCAAACAACACTACTTCACAATTCGTGATTTTGAAACTCTGCCTGATCCAGTAGTTAAAGAAATTCAGAAAAAGTTTTCTCCTGGAAAAATAGTTGTGAGAAGTAGCTCTCTAAGCGAAGACGGTCTTAAAATATCAATGGCTGGACAGTTCAAAAGTGTTTTAGATGTAGATTCAAGTAACACTAAAGAAATAAGAGAAGCAATTGAAGCTGTAAAACAAAGTTATCTGGATAAGCAAGATCATAATGAAATGAATCAGATCCTAATCCAGCCACAAATTCAGAACGCTCTGATGAGTGGAGTAATGTTCACCAAGTGCCCAAATACTGGATCTCCATACATTATTATAAATTATGATGACAAATCCGGAAGAACAGATAGTGTTACCTCAGGAAATATTTCTAACATAAAAATGTTCACTTATTACAAAAAATCAAAATTAATGCCGAGCAACCCTAAACTTGCACAATTAATTCGCTTGGCTTCAGAGCTTGAAACAATTACTGGGGTAGACAAACTAGATGTAGAGTTTGCATTTGACAATAATAACCTATATGTTCTGCAAGTAAGACCTCTTACCTCCATTAAGTACCCTGATAAGGACATAGATAGAAAAATAGAAAGCAGTTTAGAAAAAATTAGAGAATTTATCCAATCTAATAATAGAAAATATCCAAATTTATTTGGGTACAAAGCTATTTTTGGTTTGATGCCTGATTGGAATCCTGCTGAGATAATCGGAGAATCACCTAAGCCACTTGCACTTTCTTTATACAAGGAGTTGATAACCGACCATATATGGCCATTAAGCAGAAAGGAGGTTGGGTATAAAGATGTGGGAGGTCATCCAGGAATGGTATCTCTTGAAGGAAAACCTTATGTAGATGTAAGGCTCAGTTTCAACACCTTTATACCAGCAACACTTTCAGAAACGACTTCTGAAAAATTAGTCAATTTTTATATTGATAAGCTAATAAATAATCCAGAAATGCATGATAAGGTAGAATTTAAAATTGCGCATACTTGTTATAAATTTGGCTTTGATAAGGAAATCGAAGAACTTAGGGCAAATAACTTCACCCCCCTTCAGATTAAGGAAATAAAGAAATCGCTATTAGACTTAACCAACAAAATTGTCTGGGGTTCTTTTACCTCAATTGAAAAGGAAATGGAGCTTATCAAATCACTAAGATCAAAAAGGGAAAGAATAATAAATTCAGACATTCCTTTAGGCATAAAGATAGCCCAACTGGTACATGACTGCAAATTTTATGGAACCTTGCCATTTTCTAAACTAGCGAGGTTTGCTTTTGTAGGAAATATCTTGCTGAGTTCTCTAGTAGATTTGGGAGAGTTGTCCGAGGTAGATAAAGAGAATTTCTTTAAATCTATAAACTCAATTGCAAAAGAGTTTATCCTCTCCCTTAACAAACTGAAGGGAGGAGAGATTAGCAAACAAGAATTTTTAAATGAATTCGGTCATTTAAGACCCGGAACTTATGATTTATGCTCAAAGACTTATAATGAAAATTTTGAAGATTATTTTAATTTAGAAAATGTAGGGAGCTTTAAACAATCTATTGATTTTGATTTTGGAGAAGATAAAAAACAAAGAATACAAGCATGCTTAGAAAAAGAAGGTTTTAATTTTGGAGTTGAGAAGTTTTTAAAATTTGTAAAAGACTCTTTGGTTGCACGTGAAAAATCAAAATTAGAGTTCACAAAGAGCCTAAGTTTGATCCTCGATTTTTGTTGTGAGTATATGAAAAGATACGGCTTTACAAAAGAGGAAGTCACATTTATAACCATTCAGGACATAATCTCTTTTTCACATATGTCCAAGCCTATAACTAATATTAAAGAGTTAAGACAGAAGGTGGAAAAAAACAAAGAGGATTATAAAATTGTGAAATCTTTAAGACTACCTCCGCTTATTTATAGGGAAAGAAATATAGACTATTTTCATTTGTTTGATGGCACCCCAAATTATATAACCTCTAAATCTATTTCTGGTGAAGTCGTTCATTTAAATGGGCATACCAGTCCGCGTGATATTGAGAACAAGATTGTTGCAATTGTAAATGCAGACCCAGGTTATGACTGGGTTTTTGGGTATAATATAAAAGGTCTGATAACCAAGTATGGAGGCGCGGCTTCACATATGGCAATAAGGTGTGCAGAGTTAGATATACCTGCAGCAATCGGATGTGGAGGGAGCCTCTTTGATCATATCAAAAAGTTCGGAACAATTGAACTGAACTGCTCGACCAATCAGATAAAGGGGATATCATGAAAGCCATAATACTTGCGGCAGGAATGGGAACCCGGCTTGAGAAATACGCCAAAGGGCTGCCGAAGGGAATGTTAAGATTCAATGAAAAAACCTTACTAGAGACCCAGATTCAAACACTAAGGGAGTCCGGAATAGATGAAATAATCGTTGTGAAGGGGTATGCTCAGGAAATGATAAATTTTTCTGGGATCAAATATTTTATCAATGAAGATTATAAAAATACAAATATGGTCGCGTCATTGATGACTGCAGAATCTGAATTAGGTGGAGAGATTCTGGTATGTTATTCGGATATTATCTATGAAAAAAGACTCATAGAAAAATTAAAAAAGAGTCCATTTGAGGTATCTGTCCTTGTTGATGATAATTGGAAAGCATATTGGAAAGCTAGGTTTGAAAAATTGGAAGAGGATATAGAAAGCCTAAATTATGACGAGGAAGATAATATATTTGACATAGGCAATCCAAGGTGTCGAATTGAAGAATGCAAGTCGAGATACATTGGACTCATTAAATTTTCAGGAGAGGGAATCAAAAGATTGAAAGAGATCTTTTATAAAAATAAGAAAAAATACTGGGACAATGAAAAACCCTGGCTTAGATCAAAATCATTTAAAAAGGCCTATATGACCTGTATGATTCAGGAAATGATAAAACATAACTCAGAAGTAAAGGTGATACATATAAATAACGGATGGCTTGAATTTGATACAACCCAGGATTATGAAAAAACAAACCTGTGGCTCAAAGAGGGCAGTCTTGGAAGATTTTTTAATTTTTGAGGTATATGAATCGGATTATAAGATTAAAGATGTAAGATTCAGAAACGGAATAATAGCACTCAATAGAATAAATAAAGAATTTTTATAATGAATATTGCAATATCCCAAAGGGTCATTAAACCAGAGAAAGGAGAAGATAGAGATTGTCTGGAACAGGATTATGTTAAATATTATTCTAACCATGGGTTTACACTTATACCTATAAGTAATGTTATTGAAGATATGGAAGGGCATCTAAAAAAATTGAATATCCGGGGAGTAATCTTATCCGGAGGAAATGATGTCAATCCAAAAGTTTACGGAGAAAAAGAGGCAGGAGAATATTCAAATGAAAGAGATTTTACTGAGAGAAGGTTGATTGATTTTGTAATAAAAAATAAACTTCCTCTGCTTGGTGAATGCAGGGGCATGCAATTTATCAATGTTTATTTTGGGGGAAAACTGAGAAAAATTGAAGGACATGTGGCAAAAAGACATAAGATTTTTATCTGTAATCCTGAATTCAAAGAAAACCTTGGAAAAGAAGAGACTTTTGTAAACTCTTTTCATAATAAAGGGATCTTAAAAGAAGACCTTTCAAAAGAACTGGTAGCATTTGCAATATCTCAAGATAAGAGTATTGAAGGATTTTTTCACCCGCGTCATAATATAATGGGTATAATGTGGCATCCAGAAAGAGGAGGGTGTGAAGAAAGTATAAATCAAATGATTATAAATCGTTTTTTGAAAAATTTAAATCCTCGTCATAGCACACCTTAATCTTGATTTTGTGTATCTTAAAAAAAGATATATTAATTGAATTGAAAAAATAAAAATATACCCCAAGATAGGAATTTTTGCTATTTTTAGGCAGGAATTCAAAATAAATCTTTTGGGGCCTTTTGAAGAATCAATATTCTTTTTTGTGAGAGGTTTAAAAACCTCCTGATAAATCATAAATTTGGGATTTTCAAAGGGGTCATACCATTTATATCCAAAATCCTTGAAGATAGATTTATAGTGATTTTGTATGAAGGCTATCTCGAAGGAGGAAAGGCTTTCTTTCCATTTCTCATCAACATAAACCGGATCTGGTTTAGAGGAGTTGATGTTTGTGGAGGACCGCGTGTAACATGCTTTCGCAGCATCATAAGGCAATCCAAAAAAACTGGAATAATTTAAAGCGTCTGTCTTTTTTACATCAAAGAATCTGCATAATCTATCCAAAACTACTGGATATTGAGTATGGAGATCTTCATGTTTTAATATAAAAATACTGCTCGGGGGGTATTTTTTAGCGATTTGAGTATATATAGAATACATTTCCTTTATATACCCCAGGCAGAGTATTGCAAAGCCTTTTAATTTAAGAGATAAATGATTACTTCGGGGATCGCGAATGGTGACTATAAATCTTATATTTTTAAAATCAGAGATACACCATTTTATGTTTTTAACTATAAGGTGAGTGTCAAAAACGATATACCTTATTTGTTGGAGATCCATTTTGAAAAACTTTGCAAAAGAATAATAACATGCAATAAAAACATTTTTTCTGGACAAGCCAAAATTATTAATATAGTCTATAAAACAATTTTTGAATATTTCAACAGGATATTTTTTAATATTAATCTTCCCCACTAACCTTTTACTACGTGCTATTATTTCATTGTAGCATTCCTGTGCTATATTATCAAGGGATTTTTTCATATTTAGCCCTGTTGGATAAAACTGGGAGGGAAGGGTTATAAAATTTGGATGCTTGTCAAAAAGACCCGAAACAAATACAGAACTTGATCTTCCTAATACAATGAGACTCGTCAATATTATCTTATCCGGGTGAAAATTTCCAAATTTTTCAATGGAGTTCTCAATTTTTTGCATAATCTGGTTTATATAAATAGATTAATAAAGATTACTGTTTTATTTTTAGTGTAGACCAGGTGACATTTGTCACTATGGTGTACACAGAATCTTTTATAGGCTTAGTCCTAAATCTCTTTGAAAATACCTAATAAGTTAGAGTAGGCCTTACAAAACATAGCCTGCAAGAGACTACAAAGCAAAGACTTCTCACACACCTAAGAATTAAATATATTAAACAGTCTACAAAATAAAATTGAGAAATGATTCCACGCATAGGAGAATGCATCTAATTACTTAAATCTTTCAAATACTTCGAAGACTGTTTTTACCATAGAATAGATATCTCCTTCTTTTAACAGGTTTAAGCTGTAAAGGAAAGCTAGTGCAAGAGGCACTAATAATACCCCCAAAGCGCCCGCATAATAACTCAAAGGTACAAATAATAAAACTACCAAGACAGATATAAATTCTTTTAGCATACCTTCTTTATAGAAAATTGTAAAGAAGGCAAATGTGTGTGCTATGGTTGTTGCAGCAGTTATTCCATACAGTCCATATTTTGGAATTAATAATACATCTAAACCAAGATTTATCAAAGCTGCCAATACAATAGGCCAAAATATTTTTTCGGGTTGTAGTTTGCTCATGTTGTAAACAATAATCATTGAATAAATGGAAGAAAATAAAATACCTATGGCAAGGATCATGATATAAACTTCTACACCAATATACTTTGGAAAGAATATCTCTACTATGGGGAATATAAATGAAAGAATTAAAATGGCGAATAATAGCGACAATGAAAAGGAAATTCTCAATACTCTTTTCAATATCGATTTAGATAGTCTTTCGTCCTTAACTTCTGCTTCCCTTGTTAACAAGAACATTGAAAAAGAAAAAGGAACGGCTGCAATAACTCCTGAAATTGGTCCAGCAACATTGTATTTTGCCACATTTTCAAAAGTTGATAAACTACCAAGAACTAGAGAGTCTATCCACATCAAAATGGATCCGGAAATATACAAAAGACTTGTAATGGTTCCTTTACTTACATATTGTTTTATGATGCCCAAATTAAATTTGAATCTTTTTACAATCGCCATAAGCTCTTTTCTAGTCAGGTAAATAAACGTGAAATTAGTTAATGTTATAGCAATCGCATGACTCCAGATAATTCCTGCTTTTCCATAAACTGCTAAAAAAGCTATAAACCCAAGTGTATAAATTTCTAGAATTATACCCATCAATTGGATTATATGATACTTGTGTTTAACCCTTAGTATGGCGTTACATATCCCGCTGATCGTAGTCAATGGAATTGCAAAGATTATCGGCCAAGTCCAAGAATGTTTTATCCCTATGGCCAATCCGATGAACATTATTAAAATATTAAAAAACAATAAAAAATAGAAAACCGAAGAAGTGTCTTTTTTGTTGATCATCCATGGGACATAAATGAAGGGTAATCCTACTGATCCACACAGAATAGCTACTCTGAACGCGGACATCACAAAAGAAGCCCTTCCATAATCAGAGAGAACGAACCAATTTGCAAGAACCAGCAAAACCAGATAAGCAATTATTTTAGACGAACCCAGTAAAATAGCATAATACAGAGTCTCCATCCTACCTGTATCTTTATCTTTTGTCATAGAGTCTCTCCATTATCTTTGTATATTTTTCAGCTACGTTCTTGAAAAGGTAATTTTTGGCATTTTCTCTTCCTTTCTTTGCTATTTTAAATGCTAAAGTCTTGTTATTTAATATTTCGTTAATTTTAGAAGAGAATGTTTTGTAATCTCCTGGCTCGTATAAACAGAATTTATCTGGGACGACTTCTGGAATACCTCCTCTATTAGTAGATATTACTGGCTTTTCTTGAGCCATCGCTTCTATTAGGGACATGCCTAAAGATTCGCGAGTTGAAGGTAAAACAAATAAATCACAGTCTGCCAAAGCATTTATTTTTTCTTTTTTATCCATGAAACCTGTCCAAATTATTTTTTTATCAACATTTAATTCTTTAGCAAGTTTCTTTATTTTTTCTGTGTAAGCAGTTTCTTTTCCACCAAATACAAAAGTTGCATCAATATATTGAGCGGCCCTTATCATATCCTCGAAATTTTTTATTGGAGTATGATTTGAAATGTTGAGAACCATCTTCCCTTTTATTTTATATTTTTTCTTGAAGTTGGAATGTTTAGGTAATTTATATAAATCGTTATCTAACATATTTGGAATTATTTCTACTTTTTTAGCACCTAATGATCTTAACCATACTGCCTCTACTTTTGTTTCTGCTAAACATAAATCAGAATGTGAAATTAAATAACGACCAATTGTTTTATCAATTAAACTTATATAAAATTTTTTAATTGGATTCTTTCTTGGGTGCATTGGAAAAAATGGAGAAATAACAAATTTTGCATTTCCTTTTTTTAAATAAGCCCAGAAAGTATGAAAGTGCCTATATCCCCCACAACAATGGATTATATCATTATCTTTAGATATTTTTGGGAACCATAATCTTAAAAATTCTGTAAAAGCAAAATAAACTTTAGAACGTCTTATCTTTATGCCTTCAAAAGAGTCTATAATGGGTCTTTTTATTATCTCTCTGTCAGCGTCTTCATTCATTGTGCTGACTTCAATTTCATGTCCGTGCTCTTTCAAAGCCTTAGCCATATTGTAAGGGTATACAAGAGGCTTTACTGGCCAGAAAAATAAAGCTACAATATTTACCTTCATAACAACCCCTAACCTAATCTTACATTCCTAAGGTTTTTAAAGCTTTAGTAAAATAGTACCTGCGTTCAAGCTTCCAGAATAAATGTTGCATGGCTCCTATCTTAGGTATTGGAGCTAGAATAAATCTTGCAATTCTATGGGGCAGTTTCATCTTATTATTATCAATTAATTCAGTTTTCAATTCTGGATGTTTTTTATAGAAGATCATTGCTGCTTTTGCAAGTATATCTTGTTTCTCAAAATAGTTTTTAGGGGCATATTCATGATAATGATTAGCAATTGCTTTCTCATTGTAAACTATTTTTAATCCTTTCTTGTGTAATCTGTAAGATAACTCTATATCCTCATATGCTGCCCAAGGAAATTCTTCATCAAATTTATCTTCATTGAACCATTTTTTTTCTAAAGAAATATTTGAAGTCCAAAAAAAACCAAATCCACAATTGTCTTTATTCTTTATTAAACTATAATTAAATTGCGGACCATTTGGCGCAAGGTATTTCATAAACTCATTAACTGCAAGATCCTTATGCCAAGGTGTGAATCCAAGAACTGCAATATTTGGACCTTTTTCTTTATGCGTCTTTAATTGTTCTTCAACCCATTTCGGATCCAATATGGTATCATCCCCAATAAAGGCTATCAATTCTCCGCTCGCTTTTTCTACACCTAAATTTCTTGCTTTAGCAGGTCCAGAATTATTTTGCTTGAAATAGCTTACTTTATATCCTTTAATATGATCTTCAACATCGTAATTGGAACCGTCGTCAACAACAATGACTTCAAAATCCTTAACTGTCTGATTATCTAAAGATTCTAATACTTGTTTAATTGTATCAGGCCTATTATAAGTAGGCATAATAATAGACAGTTTCATTTTGAGTTTATTTTAATTGCTTTTATAGGAAGATCAAGCATTCTAACTTTAGGTGTATGGTTAATTGAATTATAAATAAAACAATTATGTGTGCAATCACAAGCATGAGATTTAGCTAAATTAATTTGCTGTTGGCTTTTTGGAAGTTTTAGAATATTGTGCATATTATAGTCATGATCTCTTAGATTTGCTATTCTTTCCCTCAACTCACAAATTCTTACATCTCCATTTGCATCTATAACTGCTGAAGTTTCTCCAGCCTTACAATCCATTTTCCATTTTTTACCTTCAAGAACTCTTTCTTGGGTGTAGTAAAGATAATTAATAGCTCCAACCACCAGGGTTGTAGTCAAATATCTGCCTAAATCAGCTCCAAACTTACCACGATCATATTTTCTGTTTGCATAATATTTATCATTTTCAATACCTAATTTATGTATTTTCTTTATTTCTTCTATAGACGGCAGACCCATCAAAGGATCTTTTGGAGTTCCTCTCATAACTTCTATAAAATGTCCGTCAAGATCATATTTTTCTCTGAAGAATTTAAGTTGATCAGGCATCTCTTTATAATTTTCATTTGTAATTACAGTATTGACATTAACAAATAACCTTTTTAGATATTTTGAATCTCTTAATTCAATAAGTTTTTCAATAGACTGTAGACTTCTCTTGAAGTTTCCTGGAACTGCTCTTATTCTATCATGTATCTCGTTAAGACCATCAATTGAAAAATTAACTAATAACTTTGCTTCTGGGCATTGTTCTAAAATCTGTTCTGCAACTTGTCTTATTCTGTCTGGCAATAAACCATTACATGGAAGAGAAAAACTTCTTGACCCACAATCATCATAGAATTGTTTAGTAATTTCAACTATATTTGACCTAAGTGTTGGTTCTCCACCAGAAAAAGCAATATCTTTGATTGGACCTAGATTTTTGATAACTTTTCTTATTTCTTCGTCAGTTAAGTCAGAATTAGGCTTATTTAATGAGTCTGCATAGAAACAATGTTTACAACGAGCATTACATACAGAAGTAATAAAGAATATAAGAAAATCTATTCCTTTCTTCTGAAACGTTTGGTTGATATATTTTAGTACTCTCATTTTACAACATCCTATAAAAGTCGAAACGTGCCTTAATTATATCTTTAATGTGGTACTTTATCTTTTTAAGTCTTATGGCTTTATAAAGTGTAAAAATCGGGTAGTAGACAAAGAAATCAAGCAATAAAAATAATACTTTAGGTAATCTTGTGTGTTTATACATCAAATACGAGCGATTTCTGAAAGAGTAGTAAACTTCATTTTTTGATAATCTGTCTTTGTCTATATGGTGATAAGCTATGGCATGCGGATTATAAACAATTTTATAGTTCTGCTCTTTTAATCTAATTCCTAAATCTGCATCTTCAGCATACATGAAAAACTTTTCATCAAATAAGCCACCTATCTCCTTTAAAATATCTTTTTTAATCATCATCGAACAACCACATGGATAGTCTGAATAACCAGAGTATTCTCCAAGATAATTGTGTTTTACAAAATGCAGCGGATAAATTTTAGCTCCTGAAAACCAAGGCAATAAAAATTTCTTTAATTTTTTACCATAGTACACTATTCCTGTTGAAGCTGCAACACTTTTATCTTTTTCAAGCGGTTTCAAAAGTTGATTTAACCACTCTGAGTCTGCTTCAGCATCATTATTTATCAGTGCAATATATTTTCCTTTTGCATGTTTAACTCCAATATTATTTCCACCAGCAAAACCAGTATTTTCCATACTTCTTATTAGTTTTACTTTTCTGAATTTCTTTACAATCTTCCAACTTTCATCTGGAGAATTATTATCTACTACAATAATTTCATATTTATCTTTTGGAAAATTTAATTTGGTTAAAGATTTAATACAATTATCTAGGCAATCTTTTCCATTGTAATTTAAAACTATAATTGATACCAGCATAAAATATATTTTAGAAGTGTAGTTTATAAGTATTTCTAGTAGTAGTAAGAAGGATCTTTAACATTTGCCCAATAGAATCCTTTTTTTCTTAACACACAATTTTCGCAAGTTCCGCAGTGTACTGGAATTTTATTTTTGAATTTTGATCCAGCATAACAACTATAAGTAAATTCGTAAGGAATTTTTAGTTTAATACCTAACCCTATAATTTCATCTTTATCTTTATCAATTAATGGTGCGATTATTTTGAAATTACCTTTATCAGTTGCTTCTTTTGCAAGATTATTAATAACTTTTACAAATTGAGACGTTGTATCTTTCATTGGAATTCTTCCTTCACTTTTTAATCCAATATAGAGGTCGTATTTTTGTTTTTTTGATATAAACTCTGATTCTGCATGTGCTAAGGCAGCTAATAAGAATAAACTATTTCTGCAAGGGACCCAATATTTTGTAATTTCTTTTTTACCTTTCTTAACGTCTGCTAAATCTTTTTCTTTTGTTTTTGGTAGTTGTTTTTGTTTATTCAAAAAAGAAGTGCTGATGTCTCCTAACCATTTCAATTCTACTTTCTTAAATTTAGCTTTTAATTTTTTGGATATTATTCTTGCGCAGTACTCTTCCTGTTTTAAAGTTCTTTGACTGTAATCAAAGAATAAGGCAATCATCTTTTTAGGCTTAATTTTATTCTTGATATAATAAGCTGTGGTAACACTATCTAACCCGCCTGACAAGAGTATAATTGCGTTATTTGCCATTCTTAAAGCGTATATAGAAACCTTTATAAAATTTGGTTATGAATAGAGGTTAAAATGGAAAGGAAAAAAGCTAATACTATTAAGATTGGAGATAAAGTAATAATTGAAGAAGAGATTTGTACTGTAAAGAAAGTCGAAGTTTCTAAAATAG
>JAUYJY010000011.1 GCA_030699205.1 Candidatus Pacearchaeota archaeon | reverse complement strand
TTTGTATATACCAACGAAAAGTTCACAAAAATACTTTTCGTTCAGTATATACTAAAGTGCCAAAGCTTTCGAACTTATTTTTGGCACTTTATATATATAAAATGCGTTAATATATTCGAAATCTAACGCATTTTAGTATATTTTGCTGGCACTGTAGTTTTTTAGCATTGACTCATCAAAATATAAAGAAAATTATATAAACTCCCACTAAATAGAATAATCATGGAGTTAATTCAGATTTTAATTTATGCTGGCATAGGAATCGTTACTGGTTTTTTTAGTGGCCTGTTTGGTATTGGTGGTGGTTCTGTAAGAATTCCGTTGCTTGCATTGACAGGAATGCCCCTGATAAATTCTTTCGCAACAAATATGTTTGCAATTCCATTTTCATCAGTTACAGGCGCATATGTGCAAAGAAAGAATATTAAATGGGATGTTGCTAAACTGTTTACAATAGGTGGAGTATCTGGAATAGTTGTTGCCACGTATCTTGTTGGAATTGTATCTAATAAAATTTTGGCGACAACTTTCTTTTTTGCAGCAATTCTCACTATTTTTGGATTATACTTAAATAAAATTGACCACAAGATTTATGATAAAATAAAGCCTAACCCATTAAATCTATTTTCTGGCGCTTTTCTTGGAAATCTTATAATTGGATTGCGTGGTGGGAGCGGAGGAACATTATTCCCTCCAATATTAAGAGCCATGCACGTTGAAATGCATCATGCAATAGCAACATCACTTTTCTCAGGAATTTTCTCATCATTATTTGCTCTATCAATTTATCTATTTAGGGGAGATTTAATTTTCTTGCCAGCAATTGTTATAGCAATAACAGGAATTTTTGGTTCATATATTGGAAGTAAACTATCAATCCATACAAAGTCCAAGTGGCTTAGATTAGGCTTATCAATTATTGTCTTTATACTTGCCTGTACTGTAATCTATAGAGAATTCTTTTAAAAAGTCAATGCTAAAAAATTTTGGTGAAGCGAAGCGTAACCGTTTAGTCAATGTTATTCTTAGTTTCAATTGAGTTGTTTTTTGTTTGTTCCGACTAAACGAAAGTGCCAGCCATAAAAATTTACAGCAGCGCCAGCGTGCTTCTTGAAGTGAGGAAAAGATTACGCATAACGATGTTATGTCCCCCAGACTTTACGTCTGGGTGCGAACGTAGTGAGCAAGTTCGGTGTAGGGCACGTCCATAGTTTTACCACACTCATTTAATGGCAAAAACAATTTTAGTTTAATAGTCAGTTAAAGGCTCTCTCGTTTTGTTAGTTTAAGAAGAAAGGGGCAATCTCTAGTATTTGAATCGTCGTTCATATTCTTTATGGGAAAACCATTCAATGATAATGGCGAGAACTATCACATCACTATTTGCAACTGAATAAAGAAGCCTCCAACCACTTGGAAGGTCATATTTCCAGAGATTATCAATTCCGTACTTTTCAACATAAACTTTAGGGATTAACTTTTTAGAAACTTGTGTTGCACAAAAAGCATCTTCTTCAATATCATCCAATGCTCTGTTAATCCATTTGTAAAGTTTTTGATCTTCAGTCTTGGATGTTCTGAGTTTTACTAAAGCTTCTTTTAGTTTCTCTTCGGCAAATTTGATATGTGATTTCATCGTGATAGTTCCGGTCTAGCTAAATATTTCTGTACTAATTCTGGGTTCCAGATCCAACAAACTTTTCCCTCTTTATCTACTGCTATTTTGTGAGAATCTAAGAGGTAGTCAAAAATAACTTGGAATGTTTGGTACATCATTTTTTTAGGTAGGTTTTCCCAGAGACTTCTTTTCTTGAACTCTCCTCCATGCTCTTTGATAAATTCTTCTACCATAAGAACGGTATCCAATTGTGGATAGTGCAAGATTGGTCTTTCCATTGCTTGTGCCATTGTTGTATAAGTGTATATAGCAGATTGTATTTAAACTTTTCGCTTGATTTCTAGAAATTTGAGCAAAGTTTTTTATATGAGCTTAGGTAATATGGTATAATTCTTTAGAATCCGAACATTTTAAATAGTTTTAAATATTCATTTTTCTTAAGGTGATAACAAATGGCATGGTTAAAAAAAGAAAATGAATTCTTACCCAATTTATCTAAAATTGAATTAAAACACTTGTACAGGAAAGAGAAAAATGCTAAGGCAAAACTTCGTTTATTAGCTTCAATCCAAAGAAAAGAAGGAAAAACTTTGGAGGATATTGCATCCTCACTTAAGAAACCAAAAACAACAATTCATGATTGGTTGAAAAGATTGTCGGATAATGGTTTGCAAAACCTTTATGACGTGAAACAAAAAGGAAATGCTACAAAATTGACTTCAGTTCAATTAAAAGAACTAGACAAAATTCTTAGCGAGAGTCCTAAGAAACAAGGTATTCCTTTCAAACTTTGGACTACAACATTAATCCAATATTTGATATTTAAGTTATTTAATATTTCTTACAATCAAAGTGCGATTTGGAAAATCACAAAAAAATTAAATTATAATCTTAAAGTTCCTAGACCACAAAATAAAAAGACCAACAAGAAAGCTAAAGAACTTTTTAAGAAAGAACTTAAAAAAAAGTTCAACATCACATTAAACTTGGATTCAAGGTCTTTTGTACTGATGAAGCACACTTCACAGTAAAACCATACTTAACAAGAGGATGGTTTAAGAAGGGGAGTAAACCGGTTATTGATACAGTCTATACAAAAGAAAGATTCTCAGTCTTTGGGGCTCTTTCTGATAATGAATTCTCAGCTCAAATTACTGAAGAGAAATGTAATTGGGAAACGTGGTTACAATTTTTAAAATCACTTCTTAGAAAATATGGTAAAATTTTAATTGTTGTGGACGGAGCAAAGTATCATTTTGAGAAAGAACATGTTCAGAAATTCTATAAAGACAACAAGCACAGGCTTGTTGTCATGCAACTTCCATCCTACAGCCCTGATTTAAACCCAATAGAACAATCATGGAAGAAAATAAAAAAGTGGTTAGCAATATCAATTTGGGCAACAAAGGAAGAATTTGAAATGAAGTTAGTGGAAGCATTGAATAATCCAGATTTTATGGTTAAAATGTTCGGATTCTATGGAAATTAACTATATGTTTTTATGGTAGAAATAAAAGTCTATGAAACTATTGAAGAAGCAAAGCAACATTTAGAAAGATATGAACAAAATAATCGTGAAGCTTTTGATGGTTTTGTAAAAAGACAAGGTGAAAGTGCTTCTGAAAGGTTGGGAAAACAAACTTATTTTTTCGTTGCAGAATTAGCTGCTTATGTTGATGATGGACCAGACCAGTTTTATTTTGAGTCGGTAGCATTCCCGTTTCTTGAAGATGCTGATCTTTATGGTGATGTCCAATCTTTGGCAGATGGAGTAAAAGAAGCAGTAAGACATCAAACTCCAAAAAATATAGAAACTATTTTGTATACTGTAAGAAATCATGATTATCCAGAAGGATTTGAAGTAAAGGTTGATGGAGTTACAAAATATGTTAAAAATTTATCACCAGATGAACTTAACGAAGAAGACAGAGAAGAATTATACAAAGATTTAGATGAGGTAGGTAAAGAAAATTTGAATGGTTTACTACAAGAACTTCGCAAGTTACAAGAAGGACACCAAACAAGAGCATTAACAGATAAAGAAAGACAAGAGTTTGTTAGGTTGTATTCAGAAAAATAGCTTTGTTCTATTAGAGATTGCCCCCCAGTGGTTTAGTTTTCCGTTAACGAGAGAGCCTACATCTATTTCTACTTTGTTTGTTTTTGCTCTACATTCATTAGCGTCAGCGATTCAGAGTGCCAGGAACCGAATTGAATATAACGATGTTAAGTCTCCTCGGGTTTACCCCGAGGTCGAGGCTTTAGCCGAGAAGTTTGTTCGTTGCCGTACAGAAATAGTGCCGCTTAGCTTTAGTTAGTTTTTAGAAAAGGGGGAGAGAAAGTAGTTAACTTTATAATATTTTAAAATTCTGAGGTTTGTATGGAAACAATTACACTAAAAGAAGCCATTATGGTACTTCTTATTGGTTCTAGCATCATGATCTTAAAAGAAATATTGGTTGCAAAGTTTAAAATGATTGATGTTAATGTTTATTTCTTTTGGTTCTTATTCATTTCGGGTTTCTTTTTCTTATTAATATTTCCAACAACCTTAGAAAGAATCATTCCCAATATTTCTAACATAGTTCCAGATACTTTTCTTAGGAGAACTTTGTTTGTGATTATTGAAGTGGTTTTATTGATAACATTTATAATACTCTTTTTCATTAATTATTCAAGAGAAATCTAATTTTTTGAGTTAAATTTATAATGTTACTTTTATTACTTAGTTAAAATGAGTGAAGAAAAAGATAAGAAAAGTAAAGAATCTGAAAAATTAGGAAAGAAGATTTTTATTTGGTCAATAGTAATTCTTGTTGGTTTAATTCTTTTTTATAATTGGGGTCATTCTACTGATACTAGTGAGCCAGTAAAAGTAAGCGTTTTAGATAAAGTTATAGAAAAAGAAGGTTTAACCGACAAATGTGGGGATGAATATAACGCTTTAGTTGGTAAATACAATGAAGCCGCTACTTTTTCTGAGGAAAAAACTACTTTACTTAGTGAACTTCATAGCAAATCTCGTGAATGTGAAAGACATTATTTATCTTTACAAATGTATATTAAAGACAATGAAAAATCTATCAAATCTGCTTTTGAAGAAAGAGGACGAGATTATTATAATTATATGGCTTCTATTGAATCACAAATGAAATTTTATCAAGAAGCAAGGAATTAATTTTGGTATTTATCTTTTACTTTCTCTCCCCCTAGTTGAGTTTTAATAGTATCAAAAGCGGCACTAAAAGAGGAGTGTTCTCGTTAGAGGTTAGCGACAAAAGGCAACGAACAAATTAGACTTAATCGCTGTTAAGTCGTGCGAGGCATTTATGCCGAGAGCCTGCAAGGCGTTACCGAGAAAAATCTTTGATTTTTTGAAGGAGTTTTTTCTTCTGCGTTAAGAAAATTTAAATCTCCATTCTTAGGGTGGGAAGCGCGCGCTTTAACTATTTTTAAGTTCTCTAGATTTTAAGTAAAACATGAGAATAACATAGCCTATCACTAAGACAGAAAATATTGAAACGAAAGTATCTCCGTCATAAGCAGGAATTAAATTCTCAAAAACCATTTTGACTGCAACTGATCCAATAACATACCCAACACCCCATTTGATTATTCGATAAGGGTCATCCAATATTTTTGAGAATCCATAAATGCAAGCAACATAATAACCAATCATTGATAACCAACTAAAATCTAAAATAGCTTCAGCCATGGCATTTATCAAAATTGGTGAAATTAAAATAAGCAATATATTTCTAAGAGGGTCTTTTTTGATTTCTTCCCAAATATCAAAAAGCCATTCACTAATTAAGTCCATTATCGATTTCATATTTTCTCCCTAAGTTATTCTTTGCTTTCACAATGTTCCTCATGTTCTAATAAGTCTTGTAATTGTTCAAATTGTTCTCCACAATATCTACATTTTCCTTCTCTTGAAACTGCGTCAGCATAGAGAAGATTTACATGGAGATTATTAGTAATAACTTGGGTAAGTTCTTCCTCTACTTGTTTTCTTTTGCTAATAAGTGAAATTGCACTATTCTTAATTTTATTACTAACTTTCAAAGAATCAGGATTCAGATTTATTTTTTTTAATCTTTTTCTCAATTTGGGATGCGAAGAAAAAATGCTTCCTTTATCAGATTCAAAAACAACTTTCTTAAGATTTTTAGCATCTTCCTTTTCGTAAGCTTGATAAACGGAATCATAAATATTCATAAAAGCTTTACCTTCTAGTAATAATTGGACTACTGAATTATAACCCACTTGTCCAAAATAAGTAGTATATGCGGAGTAATTCAAAAGAGCATTTCCAAATGTCTCTTTTCCAGATTTTATTGATGCAACATAATCTGCTCTATACTCAACTTGTCTTGAGTATATTGAGATAATTACTCTAAAAATGAAAGAATATGCTTTTGAAAATCCTGCGATAATAAGTCCAATTATTGCTATTTCCATTAGGGGTATAGCATCCCACCAGCTTTTTCCAAATTTGCTCGAGCTTTCTAATGAAATCTGAATCCTTGAAAGTATAGAACCAAAAATAGTATCATTTCCATAAAAATGTCCAAATTCATGACGAAGTATCGCTTTTAATTCTTCATTTGTTATTGCTCTTAATCCTGCAATTCCCACTCCAATTTTTTTACTAAATACTCCAGTAACAAATATCTCTTCAGTTGGAAGAATTAAAATTTTTGAAGGCATTTTTATATTAAACTCGCCAGCAATTTCACGAACGCATTTAAACAATTCAGGAAAATCTTTTTCTTTTGCTTCGAATCCCTGTTCTCCAGATTTTACTGAAAGTGCATAAATTAAAGGAATAAGTCCAATTATTACTAAGCCGAATCCAAAAGAATTGTAAAGTTCGGGTGTTTCCCACCAAATAGAAATCCATCCACCAATACGGAATAAGGCGACATAAACCGAAATGAAAAGAAGTGTTGTGATGATTAGACTAAAATATATTCTAAATTGGAGCCATTTTGGGATTTCTATTTTATTAGCCATAATATAAATTAAAGGAGAACAATTATTTAATAAGTTTTCTAAAGCGCGCTTCTTTGGGTGGGAAATAGGCATTAGAGATTTAAATTTTTAGCAGAAGAAAAAATTCGACTTAACATCAGGATTTAGAGAAGTTTTTGTCGAAGACAAAAATTTGGGAAAATTCAGCAGGAATTTTCCTCTAAATCCTTGTTAAATGAGGGTGAGCGAAGCGAAAGGCTGCAAGCCGTCCCCGAGGATTTGCGAAGCAAACCGCAGAGTAAATTTTTCACCATTAAGAATCAATTACTGATTTCCAATTTCGCCAAGTCATTCTTTTCATAGAATTAACTTGTGAATTGTAAGGTTGAGAATACAAAATTTGTTCCCATGAGGGTTGTTGCACTCCTTTTACTTCTGGTTTATCATCAATTAAGAAATCGCCATGAACAATTGTTTTATCTTTTGAGACAATCATTCTTTTTGTCCAATCTTTACCAAGGTGATTTATCACCCAATCATATTTTTCTTGGACACAAAAGGGATTACTAAGTAAAGGACTTGTACAAATATAAATTTCATCTCCGCGAGATGTTAATTCTGAAAGTGCTTCTAATGAACCATCAATTGGTGGAAGATTAAGATAAAAACCTTGAGCTAAATAAATTTCTTCCACTAAAGGTTGAAGTTCATTTGGGTAATTATCTTTAACGTAAAATGAAGTCCTTTGCTCTAATGGAACAAAAGATTTATCCGGATGGCGATTTCTGTAAGTATCTAAAACTCCTTTTTCAAAATCTGCAACAACCCCATCCATATCTACAAGTATTCTCATAGAAATTGGAAATCAGACTATCTTTATAATTATTATGGTGAAAAATTTATTTCATTTAACGTTCCGGCATATACGATGTTTTGCAGTGGTATAATAGCGCGTTAGCGCACCACTGCAAAATATGGGTGAGCGAAGTGCAACGAGCGAACCGTATATGCCGTGTTAAGCGAGGTGAGCGGAACGAAGTGGAGCGAAA